>JAVHYE010000183.1 GCA_031119295.1 Pedobacter sp.
CAGCCGTTGATGACTTCGGTGAGATTGTGCGGCGGAATATTCGTGGCCATGCCCACGGCAATACCGCTGGAGCCGTTCACCAGCAGATTGGGCACCTTGGTGGGCATGACATCCGGAATCATTTCCGTGCCGTCGTAGTTCGGCACCCAGTCCACGGTTTCCTTGTCGAGATCGGCCAGCAGCTCGTGCGCCAGCTTGGTCATGCGCACTTCGGTGTAACGCATGGCGGCAGCATTGTCGCCATCCACCGAGCCGAAGTTGCCCTGCCCGTCCACCAGCATGTAGCGCAGCGAAAAAGGCTGGGCCATACGCACGATGGTGTCGTACACGGCGGTATCGCCATGCGGGTGGTATTTACCGATGACGTCACCGACCACACGGGCCGATTTCTTGTAGGCCTTGTTCCAGTCATTACCCAGCTCGTGCATGGCATAAAGCACACGCCTGTGCACGGGCTTGAGGCCGTCGCGCGCATCCGGCAGGGCACGGCCGACGATCACGCTCATGGCGTAATCGAGATAGGACTGTTTGAGTTCGTCTTCGATGTTGACCGGCAGGATTTCTTTGGCGAATTCGGTCATCAGCTTCCTCGTCTGATTGGGCGCAAAATGCCGGTTTTTCAACCCTGAAACACCGGCCGGCGGAACGTTCCAATAAAGCCCGGAAGACTATCACAAATCATGGGGTTACCGAACCCTGAAGCGCACTTTTCCCAGCAATTTTCCGGTGGTTAGGCAGCCCATTGCCGGTATACTTCCGACCGACTTTTTACCGCCCGTCCCGCACGGCCAATCTGCTCAAGGAATCAGGCATGACAACTGGTCAAAAAACCAACGTCGACCCCGCCGAAATCGCCAAGTTCGAGGCCCTGGCCAGCCGCTGGTGGGATCCCCACTCCGAATTCAAACCCCTGCACGACATCAATCCCCTGCGCCTGAACTGGATAGACGAGCGCGTGGGCCTGGCCGGCAAGACCGTGCTGGATGTGGGCTGTGGCGGTGGCATCCTTTCCGAAAGCATGGCGCGCCGTGGCGCCACCGTGACCGGCATCGACATGGGCGAAGCCCCACTCTCCGTTGCCCGCCTGCACCTGCTGGAAAGCGGCCAAAAGGTGGATTACCGGCAACTGCCAGTGGAACAACTGGCGGCCGAGCGCCCCGCTTCTTTCGATGCCGTGACCTGTCTGGAAATGCTGGAGCATGTGCCGGACCCTGCTGCCATCGTCAAAGCCTGTTTTGATCTCGTGAAACCGGACGGACTGGTGTTTTTCTCCACCATCAACCGCAACCCCAAGGCCTATGCCTTTGCCATTCTCGGTGCGGAATACATCCTGCAGATGCTGCCGCGCGGCACGCATGACTACAGCAAATTCATCAAGCCCTCCGAGCTGGCCAGCTGGATACGTGAAGCCGGGCTCGATATGCAGGACATCACCGGCCTGCACTACAACCCGCTGACCCGCCGCTACTGGCTGGGCCCGAATGTGGATGTGAACTATATGGTGGCCACGCAGCGGCCAGCCCCGGAAAGCAATGGAGAGCTCGCCTGATGCAGAACGCGGCAGCCGTGCTCTTCGATCTCGACGGCACCCTTATCGATACTGCTCCGGATTTCATTGCCGTTCTCAACCGCCAGTTGCTGGCCCATGGCCGCAGCCCACTGCCACCGGAAAAAATACGCGCCTCGGTCTCGCAAGGCTCCAAAGCTGTCGTGGCTTTGGGCTTTGGCGATCGCACACCGATAGACACGCCGGAGTTCGAGGCCCTGCGCCAGGAATTCCTGCAGGGCTATATCAAGCATATCGCCGATGAAAGCCGTCTCTTTCCCGGCATGGACGCCCTGCTTACCGGCCTCGAGGCCCGCGGCACCCCCTGGGGCATAGTCACCAACAAGCCCAGCCTCTACACCACGCCACTGCTGCGCGAGCTCAAGCTGGATGCCCGCTGCAAGGTGGCGATTTGCCCGGACATGGTCACGCATACCAAGCCGCACCCGGAGCCCATGTTCAAGGCGGCCGGCGTGCTGGGCGTAAAGCCGGAAAGCTGCGTTTATGTGGGCGATCACAAGCGCGATATCGATGCCGGCCGCAATGCCGGCATGCGTACTGTGGCGGCCGGCTGGGGCTATGTGCTGGAAGGCGAAAGCGCAAGCGACTGGCAGGCTGATGTCACGCTGGACACCGTGGCCGAGCTGGCCGAATTGCTGGGAGTCGTCATCTGATGAGTTTTGATGCAGCCACCTTCAAACCTGCAAGCGACTTGCTGAAAGACCGCGTGATTCTGGTTACCGGCGCCAGCGACGGTATAGGTGCCGTGGCAGCGCAGACTTATGCCGCCCATGGCGCTACCGTCATCCTGCATGGCCGCAGCGAAGCCAAGCTGGAAAAAATCTACGACGCCATCGAGCAGGCTGGCGGCCCACAACCTGCGCTCGTGCCGCTGGACCTCTCCACCGCCACAGCTGTGGAATACAACCAGCTGGCTGTCATGCTGGAGCAGGAATTCGGTCGCCTCGACGGTCTGCTGCATAACGCCGGCGTGCTGGGCGATATCACACCGCTGGAAATGTACGACCCGGATACCTGGGACTACGTGATGAAAATCAATCTGCGCGCACCCTATATGCTGACGCAGAGCCTGCTGCCCCTGCTGAAAGCATCAGATGATGCTTCCGTGATTTTCACCACCAGCTCGGTGGGCCGTCGTGCCCGTGCTTTCTGGGGTGCCTACGCCATTTCCAAGAACGGCACCGAAGGCCTGTCACAGATGCTGGCTGACGAACTCCTGAATACCTCGAATATCCGCGTGAACTGCCTCAATCCCGGCGCCACGCGCACCGCCATGCGCGCCACGGCCTATCCCGGTGAGAATCCCATGAGCCTGAAAACTGCACATGACATCATGCCGCTATACCTCTGGCTGATGAGCGCGGAGAGCCGTGGCACCACCGGCCAATCGCTGGATGCGCAACCAAAGTGATCAGCGTACTGAAATAAAAAAGCCGGCATCTGCCGGCTTTTTTATTGTGCGCAAAACATCAGGGGCGTTCGCAAGCCACCAGCTGACACATGGATTGCCGACCCTGGTTCAAGGCAGTTTCCAGCTGGCCTGCCAACTGCGGGCAGCGCGGATCAAATTCCTTGGTCACAGGCGGTAACACCGGCTTGATGGAGATATGCACGCGCGAGAAAAATCCGGGCAACACGGCCTTGTTCCAAGCGCGATTGAAAACATGGGGGCGGGAAACGCCGACCGAGGCAGCATAAATCGGTGCCTGCATGAGACGGGAAAACTCGAAGACGCCAGGCTTGACCTTGTAGATGGGACCTTTGGGACCATCCACGGCAAAAGACACATTGCGGCCTTCACGACGGCAGTGACCGATAACGCCACGCAGGGCATTGGCACCGCCACGCGTGGAGGAGCCGCGCGAGGTCTCGGCCCCCATCCAGCGCGCCACCTTGTTCATCAGTTCCCCGTCCTTGCTGGTCGAGGTGATGGTGGCAATGCGGTAGCGGGCCATCAGATGCAGGAAGGCCAGCTCATCGCCATGCCAATGAGCCAGCACTACAGGCTGCTTTTCAGCCAAGGCCTGCCGGAAAGAGGGACACTCGTCAAACGTCACACGCCAGGTGGCATGCATCAGACGGTAAAGTGCGTAAACCAGAACAGGGAGGACAATTGCCCGGAACATGATGGTCTCTGCAGGGTAGCTGTTATTGTTAGGGACACGTCACCGTGCCGCTGCCATCCCTGTGTATTGCTGGAAGCCTGTTTCAAACATGCTTGTTTGAAACAGGCTTAATGTGCCTGCCCTGACAGCTGCTGCCAAGACCAGCCCGTCTCTTTAATCGTCTTTTTTGCCGGCTCCATCGCGTTTCTGCTGACGCAGGAAGCCACCACGGCGTGCCGGCAGCGGATTTTCCTGCATCTTTTCAGTGCGGCGCTTGGCCAGGCCGTAAAGTCCGGTGCCACGGCGCGGACGCAGCTGCACCAGCTCGATCAGGGCATCAATCTCGGGCTTGTCCAGCTCGATCCAGCGGCCGGTCTTGAGCGTGCGCGGCAGCGTCACGGAGCCGTAACGCGTACGTAACAAACGACTGACCTTGAGGCTCTGTGATTCAAAGAGGCGGCGCACTTCACGATTGCGCCCTTCCTTGACCACCACCTGCCACCAGCGATTGAAACCTTCACCACCGAGTTCGACGACTTTCTCGAACTTGGCCGGACCATCCTCCAGCTGCACACCGGCCAGCAGGATTTCGCGTATACCGGGCGTGACTTCGCCCATCACACGCACGGCGTATTCACGCTCGATTTCATTGGAAGGATGCATGAGACGGTTGGCCAGCTCGCCATCCGTGGTGAAGAGCAGCAGGCCGGAGCTGTTGATATCCAGACGCCCCACCATCACCCAGCGCTCGCCCTTGGTCATGGGCAGACGATCAAAGACCGTGGGCCGGCCTTCCGGATCCTGGCGTGAACAGATTTCACCTTCCGGCTTGTAATACACGAGGACACGGCGACGTGCTTCTTCTTCCACCGTGAATTGCACACGGCGGCCATCCACGCGGATTTCATCTGCCGCCTCGACACGATCGCCCAGCGTAGCCAGCTTGCCATTGACGCTGACACGACCGTCGACAATCGCCTGCTCCATGTGGCGACGTGAACCCAGACCACAACGGGCCAGGACTTTTTGCAGTTTCTCACTCATGGAGCATTCAACTCTTGAACTTCACAGGGGGCCTCCGCCATACCGGCGCTGGCAGTTTTTTACTGACGGGATTTATTCGTAAATCTCGTCTTCACGGGCACCGCCCGTTTCTTCACGCTGGACATCATTTTCGAGCTCGGCCATCACCGCCGCCAGCTCTTCCGGATTCCCTTGCACGGCCTGTGCCTCCAGGAATTCCAGCTCTTCATTGATCTTGTCCAGATCACGGATTTCCGACAACGAAGGCAGCTCGGCCAGACTCTTCAGATTGAAGCTGTCCAGGAATTCGCGGGTGGTGGCAAAAAGTGCGGGTCGTCCCGGCACATCCCTATGGCCCGCCACACGAATCCATTCACGCTCAATCAGCGTTTTCACGATATGCGAGCTCACCGACACGCCACGGATTTCTTCGATTTCCGAACGGGTGA
>JAVHYE010000184.1 GCA_031119295.1 Pedobacter sp.
TGCTGGTGCATGCCAGGAAGATGATGTTGTTGCTTGCCCTCTCGGCGAGCATGGGAGTGCAGGCGGCGGATGTGACGGTTTATGCCGCCGCCAGTCTGACCAATGCCATCAAGGACATTTCGGCAAGCTGGAAAGCCGCCCACAAGGATGACGAGGTGAAATCCTCTTTTGCGGCTTCATCCACACTGGCCAAGCAGATAGAGGCCGGTGCCCCGGCAGAAATTTTTGCATCGGCCGATCTCAAATGGATGGATTATCTGGATCAGCGCAATCTCATCGACAAGGCTTCACGCCGCTCACTGCTGGGCAATACCCTGGTGCTGATTGCACCCGCTGAAAAGCCGCTGACTATTAATGTGCAAAAAGGCGCGGCCTTGCCGGAATTCAGCGGCAAGCTTTGCATGGGTGAGCCGGGCAGTGTGCCGGCCGGCATTTATGGCAAGCAGGCCCTGCAGAATCTGGGCTGGTGGAGTGGTGTGGAGAAGCGCGTGGTGGCAACGGAGGATGTACGTACGGCGCTGGCTTTTGTGGAGCGCGCTGAATGCCCGCTAGGTATTGTTTATGAAACCGATGCCAGGGTCAGCAGCAAGGTGGTGATTGCCGGCCGCTTCCCGGCAGGCAGCCATGATCCTGTTATCTATCCGGTAGCGCTATTACCCAAGGCATCGGCAAGCGCCAGGGATTTCTTCAGCTATCTGCAATCACCGGATGCGGCTGCCGTGTTCCAGCGTTACGGCTTCACCGTGCTCAAGCCCTGAGCGCTTGCCTGGACTGAAAGATTGGGGTGCAATGCCGGCGGCCTTGCACCCCTTATCCCGAAAACGGCACGAAACTCAAATGCTGACTCCTGAAGAAAGCACCGCGCTCCTGCTCTCCGTAAAGGTGGCGGCATGGTGCATGGTGATAGGGCTTTTGCCCGGCATTGCCATTGCCTGGCTGCTGGCGCGCCGTGATTTTTTCGGCAAGTCATTATTCGATGCCGTTGTGCATCTGCCCATGGTCCTGCCGCCGGTGGTGCCTGGCTATTTATTGCTGGTGCTGATGGGCAATAACGGTGTGGTCGGAAAATTCCTCAACGAGACTTTCGGCATCAGTCTCGCTTTTAACTGGATGGGCGCCGTGCTGGCTTCGCTGGTCATGGGCCTGCCGCTACTGGTGCAGCCCATACGGCTTTCATTCCAGCTGATTGATTCACGTCTGGAAAATGCAGCACGTACCTTGGGGGCTTCTCCCTGGAAAGTGTTTTTCAGCATCACGCTGCCTTTGGCTCTGCCCGGCATTCTGGTGGGCGCCATTCTTTCTTTCAGTCGCAGTCTCGGCGAGTTCGGCGCCACCATCACCTTTGTCGGCAATATCGAAGGTGAGACGCGCACACTGCCGCTGGCGATTTACACCTATGTGCATCAGCCAGCGGGTGAGGAGCCGGCCATGCGCCTGATCTGGATTTCCATTGCCATTTCGCTGGCGGCCTTGCTGGCCGGCAATGCCATACAGCGTCGTCTGCAAAAGCGGCTGGGCTATCGCGACCATGTTTGAGGCGAATCATGCTTGAGCTGGATGTGCGCTGGCAGCGCGGCGAGTTTTCCCTGCAAGTGCAGGCTGTTGCTGATGCGCCAGTGACAGGTATTTGCGGTCCCTCAGGCGCGGGAAAAAGTACGCTGCTGGCACTGATTGCCGGTCTGCAGAAGCCGGATGCCGGTCGCATCACTCTGGATGGCGTCACGCTGGTGGATGAGCGCTCCGGTATTTTCCTGCCACCAGAGCAGCGTCATATCGGTTATGTCTTCCAGGATGCCCAGCTGTTTCCGCATCTCTCGGTGGAAAGCAATCTGCTCTACGGCTTTCGCCATCTGCGGCAGGAGGAGCGACGTTTCCAGCTGGATGAAATTGTCGCCTTGCTGGAAATCGGCCATTTGCTGGGGCGACGGCCACGCCTGCTCTCCGGCGGAGAAAAGCAGCGGGTAGCGCTGGGGCGTGCACTTTTGTATTCGCCGCGCCTGCTTTTGCTGGATGAGCCGCTATCTTCGCTGGACAGCGCACGCAAGCAACAGATTCTTCCTTTTCTTCTGCGCATACGCGATGAGCTGCACATGCCCATGCTCTATGTCAGTCATGTGCCGGAAGAAATTGCTTATCTCACGGAAAGTGTGTGGCAGATCAGGGAGGGGCGTCTCGCCCCGGCTTGAGGTGCAATCAGTGGCCCGGGCGGGGGGTAAGCAGCATGGCCATTTCGTCAGCGGCTTCTGCCCATTCCGCATCTTCTTGCAGGGCGTCTGCGAGGAATTTTGCCTGCGATGGTGTCCAGAATTCCGCTTTGGCCAGACTGGTGCCGGCTGGCAGCTCATGCGAGATCAGGAAGAGATTGATGCTGGCCTGATCGCTGGCCAGCCCGAGCTGGGCGAAGAGGGCGGGGAGATCGTGGTTGCCGGTGTCCATGGCTCACTCCGGAGGGGACGGGAGTCTAGAGTTTAGCCAGCAATTTTTTCAATGCTGTGGCCTGTTTGTGTGCGGCAGTCTCCACTTCGGTCTCCAGCTGCTGATACAGCGCCAGTACTTCTTCGCCCAGCAGGGTGAGGCTGGCGCCGCCACCTTGTGTGCCGCCGGCGGCTGAACTCACGAGCGGCGTCTTGAAGCAGCGGTTCATGGTGTCGACAAGAAGCCAGGCGCGGCGATAGCTCATGCCCATTTTGCGCGCGGCCGCTGAAATTGATCCTGTTTCTGCAATGGCCGCAAGCAGCTCGGCCTTGCCCGGCCCCATGGCGATTTCTTCGCCTAGCAGCAGACGGGCTCGTATTTGCAGCGTGCCGGAATTTTTCGTGGTCATGATGAAGTGTTGTGCGGGGCGTGCAGGAAATTATGACGGACCAGCCAGAGCGGAACCAGCAGGGCCAGCAATGAGAGGACGTTGATAAGCGTGTTCAGATGGACTCCATGCTGCCAGGCCGGCCAGCTGTCATAGGGTGCCCACAAGAGACCGGCGCCCAGCATGCCCCACCAGGCCATGCGTGTCGGCTTTGCAAACGATTGCTGCACGGCCAGTGCAAAGAGCAATCCCCAGCTGGCCACGGTGGGGCCCATCAAGGCAGAGAGATAATTGGCTTGTGCGCGCGATGCAGCATCCTGCGTGTTGAATGCTGTTGCGACCGCATTGTTGTAGTGGGCGAAAAAGGGGGTGTCGACCAGGCAGGGCAGGAGCAGGCCGCCGGCAATATGGGCAAAGGCGTAGAGCAGGAGAAAGCGCTTTGCCAGTTTCAAGATGGATCAGAGAAAGCGCGTGGCCAGCGCGGCATCGGGAATGAGGCAGTGTTCGCTTTGGCCGAACAGGCGGTAACGGTTTTGCGCGAAACGGTTGTAGAAAAAATTGCGGGCAAAAGCCGGTATGAAAAGACCGCCTTGCGAAAGCAGGGGCCAGGCAGCGGGGAAATGCCTCACGATTTTCAGGAAGGCCGTTGAGCGGGTATGGGGCACTCCGTTTTCGACATAGAGCATGGTGTCTACATTGTCGGCATCCAGTCCGGCCCATTGCATGAGCGCACGACCGCTTTCGGACTGTATGGAAGCAAAGTAGAAGTGGCCTTCGGGGTCGCGTGCATGCACGAACTTCACCCAGCCGGCGCAGACATTGCAGACGCCGTCAAAAACGATGATGTTGCTGTGGCGCTCAACAATTTCCCGGGCATTCATTCCATGGCTCCTTTCTTCAAATCATTGCGCATAAAAAAGCCGGCAGTTGCCGGCTTTTTCGTCTGCTGAGGTCAGTCGGTGGACTGCAGCGTAAGGCCGCGCGTGGCCTGATCCAGATAGCGGGAATCGGACTCCGAGCCCAGCTTGATCATGAGGCGCAGGTCGTTGGGCGCGTCGGCGTGCTTGAGCGCGTCTTCGTAGGTAATTTCGCCTGCGGTGTAAAGATCGTACAGGGCCTGGTCAAAGGTCTGCATGCCGACTTCGCGTGACTTCTTCATCAATTCTTTCAGCAGATGAATTTCGCCCTTGCGGATGGTGTCGCCCACCAGCGGCGTATTCAGCAGCACTTCAATACAGGCGCGGCGGGCTTTGCCATCGGGTGTCGGGATCAGCATTTGCGCGACGATGCCCTTCATGTTCAGCGACAGATCCATATGCAGCTGATGGTGACGCTCGGACGGGAAGAAGTGGATTATGCGGTCGATGGCCTGGTTGGCATTATTGGCATGCAGGGTCGCCAGTACGAGGTGACCGGTTTCGGCGAAGGCGATGGCGTAGTCCATCACCTCGCGGCTACGGATTTCGCCAATCAGGATCACATCGGGCGCCTGACGCAGGGTGTTCTTCAGGGCGATTTCAAAGCTTTCAGTATCAATGCCGACTTCACGCTGGGTGACGATGCAGCCATTGTGCTGGTGAATGAATTCGATGGGATCTTCAACGGTGATGATATGGCCGCGCGAATTGGCATTGCGGTGGCCGATCATGGCGGCCAGCGAGGTGGATTTACCGGTACCGGTACCGCCCACGAAGATGATGATGCCGCGCTTGGTCATCGCCAGTTCTTTGATGATTTCCGGCAGCTTGAGGTCATCGACTTTCGGGATATTGGTTTCGATGCGGCGCAGCACCATGCCGACCAGATTGCGCTGGTAGTAGGCCGAGACACGGAAGCGGCCGATGCCGCGCGCGGAAATGGCGAAGTTGCATTCCTTGGTCTGGGCGAATTCCTTGCGCTGCTGCTCGGTCATGACGCCCAGCACGACTTCACGGGTCATTTCCGGTGAGAGCGGGGTCTTGGTGATGGGCACGACCTTGCCGTTCAGTTTCACCGAGGGCGGGACGCCGGCGGTGATGAACATGTCCGAGCCGCCTTTTTGCACCATGATCTTGAGCAGATCTTCGAATTCCATGGTCTTGCCCTCTGGCGGTGATCCGCCCTGCCTCCCGATACGGGAGCTTAATTGTAGTGCGGGGATGGCATAGCGCATCCCCGTAAGCTGGTATGTCGACGTGCGCCGGGCTCCATTCTGCCCATGCGCATGTTTCGCTTAGAAGTTTTCCGGCACTTTTGCCTTTTCGCGGGCCGACTGCGGTGTGATCAGGCCTTTCTGCACCAGACTCTTCAGGCACTGGTCCAGGGTCTGCATGCCGAGGCCGCCGCCGGTCTGGATGGC
>JAVHYE010000185.1 GCA_031119295.1 Pedobacter sp.
GTCTGCAACTGCGCGAGAAATACCGGGTGGAGGAAAGCGATCCTTATTTCAAGGAAATCCGCCAGGCTTGGTCGGCCGGTCTGCGTCGCACCTTTGAAAGCATTCCTGATCCGGACTGGATCTGAACTTGAGTTGATAAAAAACGCAGCCTTGGCTGCGTTTTTTCATTCGACATCCTCACCATCCACCAAGGGGGGCGGGCCTATCTTTTCCCACCACTGGTTGACGATGGCGCAGTAAAGCTCAGCCGTACGCTTGGTGTCGTAAATGGCCGAGTGGGCTTCGCGATTGTCGAAGGCAATGCCGGCAGCAGCACAGGCACGGGCCAGTACGGTCTGGCCATAGGCAAGGCCGGCCAGGGTCACGGTGTCGAAGACCGAGAAGGGATGGAAGGGCGAGGCATTCTTGAGGTTGCAGCGTGCAATGGCAGCATTGAGAAAGCCGAGATCGAAATGTGCGTTATGGCCGACCAGCACGGTGCGTTTGCAGCCGGCCGCCTTCTGCGCTTTTTTCACGCCATCAAAAATGCGGCGCAGAGCCACGCCTTCTTCCTCGCTGGGACGCAGGGGATGAAAGGGATCTATGCCGGTGAATTCCAGTGCGGCCTTTTCGATATTGGCGCCGGGAAACGGTGCTACATGCGCGTGGAAGCTTTCATCCGGATGCAGCAGGCCGTTTTCGTCCTGGCGCAGGGTAACGGCAGCAATTTCCAGCAGGGCATCGCTGGCGGCATTGAAGCCGCCGGTTTCCACATCGACGATGACGGGAAAAAAGCCGCGGAAGCGTTCGTTGATAGGCAGGACTTTGCTCATTTCACCCGCCACGCAATATCGGCACCCGCACGTATGGGCACAACCACGTTTTCACCAAAGGCATAACTGTCCGGCACGGCCCAGCTTTCTTTCACCAGGGTAATGCTGTCGGCATGACGAGGCAGCTTGTAGAAATCCGGACCGTGGAGGCTGGCAAAACCTTCCAGCTTGTCCAGCGCACCGGCTTCTTCAAAAGCTTCGGCATACAGCTCGATGGCGGCATGGGCGGTATAGGAGCCGGCACAGCCGCAGGCATTTTCCTTGGCGCCCTTGGCATGTGGCGCCGAGTCCGTGCCCAGGAAGAATTTCGGCGAGCCGGAAGTGGCGGCCTTGATCAGTCCTTCCTGATGCGTGCGGCGCTTCAGGATGGGCAGGCAGAAATAATGCGGACGTATGCCGCCCACCAGCATGTGGTTGCGGTTGAAAAGCAGGTGGTGCGCGGTGATGGTGGCCCCCACGTTTGCGGGGGCCGCTTTCACGAATTCCGCGGCATCATTGGTGGTGATGTGTTCCAGCACGATGCGCAGCTCAGGAATGGCTTTCACCAGCGGCGCGAGTATGGTGTCGAGAAAGACTTTTTCGCGGTCGAAAATGTCCACCTCGCCATGCGTGACTTCGCCGTGTATGAGCAGGGGCAGACCGACTTCGGCCATTTTTTCCAGCACGGCGCGTACTTTCTCAACAGAGGTGACGCCGGAATCGGAATTGGTGGTGGCACCGGCCGGGTAGAGCTTCACGGCATGCACGAAGCCGGAGGCCTTGGCTTTCACGACTTCATCGGGGCTGGTGTTGTCGGTGAGGTAGAGCACCATCAGCGGCTCGAAGACGGAGCCGGCCGGGCGCGCCGCAAGAATGCGTTCGCGGTAGGCACCGGCTTCATCGGTGGTGCGGGCAGGCGGCACCAGATTGGGCATGACGATGGCGCGGCCGAAATAGCGGGCCATGGCCGGCACCGTGTGGGCGAGGGCTGCGCCATCGCGCAGATGCACATGCCAGTCGTCCGGGCGGGTGATGGTCAATGTGGCGGGCATGGCCTCTCCTTTTAGCTACTACCAGTTACGGCTACCGGGGCGGGGCACAGATGCTACTGGATACGGCCCTGCCATGCACCGCCAGCAGGGCCTGCAAGGCTGGAGCCATTGGTCGGAACAGCATTGTCGCTGCTAGCCGGCGCTGGCAAATTCGCCGCCTTCAACAGCATTCAATAAACAGTAATCATCAGAAGCAATCCGTTTGACGGCTTGTGCTTCTGCTTTTCATGGCAAGGATACAGGCTGGTTTGCCAGCACTGGGCCGGGGTTGCGTCTGTGAGTACGCCTGTTACGCAGGAAGCGATAGAGAACGAGCTGCGCGAGATCCAGGGCCTGCTGGATGGTCGTCGCCGTTTGCGTTTTTCTGCGGGCCTGGAGGCCGGTTTCCGCAATACGGTGAAAGCTCGTACTCTGGAAATCCTCAATCACGGCTGGTGGACCATCCTCCTCTTCTATCTGGCAGTCGCCGTGGCGACCTATGCCGAAGTGCGGATGCTGTCCTATCCCCTGTTTCTCGAAGGCAATCTCAAGGTCTGGTGGGTGGTCGTCCTGACCGAGGGCCTGGCCATCACCAGCCTCATTCTGCTGCCCCGCATCCCTCTGCTGTTGGCGCATTTCTGGTTGAGCATCAGCCTGATTGCCACCATGGCCATTGCCGCCATCACCATCGCCACCTCGGCTTTTCCCGATCCCTATTTCAACCAGCACTCCAGCTATGTGGTGATTTTCATCATCTCGCTGATCTATGGCATAGGCGGCATGCGCCTGGTGCCGGCAGCGGTTTCCGCGATGCTGGCGGCGGTGCTGAGCTGGGCGGTGATCTGGTTCTTTGATCTCTGGCTGGACTGGGGCCTGTTTGCCCAGTACGTGATCCTGGCCAATGTGGTGGGCATGCTCATCTGCTATCTGCTGGAGCAGCGCGAGCGCCGCATGTTCCTGCAGGCCCGTCTGCTGGAGCTGGAAAAGGGCAAGCTGGATAGCCTGAGCCGCGAGCTGTCTCGTCTGTCGCGTGAGGATGTACTCACTGGCCTGGCCAATCGCCGGCACTTCAACGAGGTTTTCCAACTGGAATGGGACCGGGCGCGCCGCGAGCAGCAGACGGTCTCCCTCATCTTCGTGGACATAGACCACTTCAAGCCTTTCAACGACAACCATGGCCATCTCGAGGGCGACCGTGTGCTCTCCCAGGTCGGCCAGGCTCTGCGTGACACCTTGCGGCGTCCGGGTGATCTGGCGGCCCGCTATGGCGGTGAAGAGTTCGTGCTGCTGTTGCCGGGTACGCCGGCAACGGGGGCCATGGAAGTGGCGGCCCAGGTGCGTGAAGCCGTCGAGGCGCTGCGCATTCCTCATCACGCCTCCACCGTCGGCCCGCATGTCACGGCCAGTGTGGGCGTGGCAACGCTTTCCCCGGAATTAGGGCTGCGCAGCGCCCAGCTCATTGCCCAGGCTGATGAAGCTGTTTATGCCGCCAAGGCGGCTGGCCGTAACTGCATCAAGGTTGCCGCCCAGCCGGCCTGAGCTGTCTTGCGACGACCATCAGCCGCCACGCCATCAAGGCAGAATTTGTCGGAAAGTCGCTTTGCAAAAAGCTTTTGCATCCCCGCCAAGAAAGTCCTTGCGACCGGGGGGTCGATAATCTCCGTTTTTGCCCGTGCGGAACCTTGCCTGAATGACGCATCCCGAAACCCATCTGCCGGCGCGCACAGAAGAAGCCGTGATGCGTGAGGAGCTGGCTCGCCTGAGCAATCCCCTGGCCTTGCTCAGTGGCTTTCCGCCGGCACTGGAGCAGGCCTTCGAGCTCTGGCTGGATGCCCGTCTGCGCAATCTCCTGCGTCAGTATCTGTGGGCGCTGGTCTTGCTGTATGCCGTGCTGGTGGCGGTCAGCCTGATCCGGGTCGGCTATTTCACGGCCGAGCCCTGGCGCAGTGCTGACATGCACATGAGCCTGTTCAAGGAGCTGGTGCTGGCTGTCACCCTGGGCATGCTGTCCCTGTTCATGCGGACCGATATTGATGTCAGGCGCTCGCGTCAGCTCATGGTGCTGGTGAGTGTGCTGCTGCTGGTGACTCTGGCGATAGGCATGCAGGCTTATCAGGATCCGTCCAACCATCTCATGGGTGTGATCAATCTCTGGATCTGTGCCACGGTGATATTTGCCACCGGACTGCAGTTACCACGAGTTTGCGTGGTGATTGCTGTGCTCAGCATCGTGCTGACGATCCTGCTCTGCCTCGTACTGGGCCTGCAGCAGGGCTTGGCTGTTTTTTCCCTTGAGCTTTTCATCGTCGGTGTTTTCCTGCTGAGCTTTGCCTGTGTGATGACGGGCGTGCATCGGCAGGTCTTTCTGCAGGCCGGGCTGCTGCAGAAAGACAAGGAGCGCCTGACCGAGCTCTCCGAGCAGCTGGCCGAGCTCTCGCTCAAGGACAGCCTCACCGGGGTGGCGAATCGCCGCCGCTTTGACGAGCTGCTGGAGAGGGAGTGGGCGCGGCTGGAGCGTCATGGCAGTTCGTTGGCCCTGCTGTTCATCGATGCCGACAATTTCAAGGCTTATAACGACCACTATGGGCATCAGGCCGGCGATGACTGCCTGCGCGCCCTGGCCTTTGTGCTGGTGGATGCCGGCCGCCGTCAGGGCGATCTGGTGGCGCGCTATGGCGGCGAAGAGTTCGTGCTGCTGTTACCGGATACCGATATGGCCGGGGCGCTGGATGCCGCCAACCGCATACGCAGCTTCCTGGCACAGGCCGCCTTGCCACATGCAGTCGTGCCCAGCGGGCGTGTGACCGCCAGTATCGGGGTGGCGGTCAGCCATCCGGGTATCAGGACTGCCGCCGAGCTGGTGGCAGCGGCAGACCGTGCCCTTTACCGCGCCAAGCAGTCCGGCCGCGACCGTATCGAGGTGGAGGCCGTCAGCGCCTGAGCCTGCTCCGTTGCGGGTCCACAGAAGCATGGATAGTTGCCGGCCGGACCATTACAATTCGCCCCCGTTTTCTCCCTTATTTGCCCACTCCGCGAGATTCCCCATGTCCGGCATCAAGAAAGTCGTGCTCGCCTATTCCGGCGGCCTCGATACCTCCGTCATCGTCAAATGGCTGCAGGACCACTACCAGTGCGAGATCGTCACCTTTACGGCCGATCTGGGCCAGGGCGAGGAAGTGGAGCCGGCGCGTGCCAAGGCCGAAGCCATGGGCGTGAAGGAAATCTATATCGAAGACCTGCGCGAAGAATTCGTGCGCGATTTCGTTTTCCCCATGTTCCGCGCCAACACGATTTATGAAGGCGAATACCTGCTG
>JAVHYE010000186.1 GCA_031119295.1 Pedobacter sp.
CTCCTACACCGTGGACACCTTACGCGAGATACGGGCCGAGCTGGGGACTGAGCAGCCTCTGGTCTTCATCATGGGAGCCGACAGCTTTGCCGGCCTGACACAGTGGAAGGACTGGCAGACCCTCACCGACCATGCCCATCTGCTGGTGGTCAGCCGTCCCGGCAGCACCCTGCCACTTTCCCCCGAACTGGCAAACTGGTTGGAAAAACATCGAATTACGCCGGATGAGTCGCTAGAATCGCGCCCCCGCGGCAAGGTCATGATGGTGGAGACCCGGCCTCACGCCATTGCCAGCCGCGAGATACGTGCCGCCCTTCAGCATCGGGGGCCTGACGGACAGCATGAGCCGCGCGATACAAGCCGCTGGCTCAATCCGGCCGTGCGGGACTATATTGATCGCCACCACCTTTATGCCGGAGATACAGACCCCCAATGAAAGTTGAAACCGCCCTCGCCACCGATACCCAGGCCCTCGTTGATACCGCCCTCGCCGCCCTCGGCGACCTCAAAGCCAAAGATGTCATCAGCATTGATGTGCGACCGCTCACCAGCCTCGCCGATGTCATGGTCATCGCCTCCGGCACCTCCAGCCGGCATGTGAAGTCCCTGGCCGACAATGTCGTCGTCAAGGTGAAGGAAGCCGGTTTCAAGCCGCTGGGACAGGAAGGCGAGCGTGATGGCGAGTGGATACTCATTGATCTGGCCGGCGTCATCGTGCACGTCATGCTGCCCGCCACCCGCGCCTTCTATGATCTTGAGCGCCTGTGGACACCAGGTGCCAGCGCCCATATCAGCGCCAAGTCCTGATCGCTTCTTCCCCTCATGAAACTGCGCCTTCTTGCCGTCGGCACCCGCATGCCCGACTGGGTGCAAGAAGGCTTCGGTGACTACGCCAAGCGCCTCTCCGGCGACATCTCGCTCGAACTCGTGGAAATCACAGCCGGCAAACGCCTCAAGGCCACTGATCTGGCACGCGTGAAAGAAGAGGAAGGCGAAGCCCTGCTTGCTGCCCTCAAACCCCAGGAGCGCGTCATCGTGCTGGATGTGCTGGGCAAGGCGTTGTCCACAGAAGACATGGCGGCCCGCCTCAAGGACTGGCAGGTGGATGGCCGCCCGGCGGCACTGCTGGTGGGAGGCCCCGAAGGTCTGTCCCGGGCCGTGCTGGAGCGGGCTGACGAGAAATGGTCGCTGTCCCGCCTCACCCTGCCGCATCCACTGGTGCGTGTCGTCATCGCCGAGCAGCTCTATCGCTCCTGGAGCCTGCTGCGCGGCCATCCCTATCATCGCTGATGACGCTTCCTCCACTTTTCGCTTCGGAAGCACACTCCGCCCGAGGCGCGACTCGGGCTACGCTCCGCCGCAGGCGCTTCTCTGTCCAAAGGGCTGACTTGGTCCTCGCCACACAAATTGCACACGAGCGCCTAGCTTTGGGCTCAAGCCTCGGGGAAAATCCCGGGCTTCAATCGATTAAAAGCCCATGCGCCGAAACAACAGCCCCTTCACTCTCAAGGACAACCAGCAGGAAGCCGCGCTGTTCCGGCGTCGTGCCACGGTCGCCGCCGGCTTCGTCCTCTTCATGTTCCTCGTCCTGCTGGGACGCTACTACTACCTGCAGGTCATCCAGTACGAAACCTATTCCACGCTCTCGGAAAACAACCGCGTGCACCTGGAAGCGATTTCGCCACCGCGCGGTTTCATCTACGACCGCAAAGGTGTGCTGCTGGCCGACAACCAGCCCACCTTCACACTGACCATCAACCGCCAGCAGGTGGGCGATATCGACCTCATGATCCAGCGCCTGGTGCCTGTGCTGCAGCTGACGCCGGATGATGTGAAGCGCTTCTACACGCGTCTGCGCGTGGCACGAAAATTCGAGGAAGTGCCGGTGAAGCTGCGCCTCACCGAAGACGACATCGCGCGCTTCTCTGAAGTGAAATACGAGATGAACGGCGTGAATGTGAATGTCGAGCTCTCGCGCCACTATCCCTATGGCGAGCTTTTTGCCCATGCCATCGGCTATGTCTCGCGCATTTCGGAAAAAGAAGAGGCCACGCTGGACCCGGTGGAATATGCCGGCACCAATCTCATCGGCAAAATCGGCATAGAAAAAACCTACGAAGACCTGCTGCACGGCAAGGTCGGCTACCAGCATGTGGAAACCAATGCCCACGGCCGCCTGATCCGTGTGCTCAAGCGCACGCCACCCACCCGCGGCAATGACCTCAACCTGCATCTGGATTACCAGCTGCAGAAAATTGCTCACGATCAATTGGCTGGCCGTCGCGGCGCGATTGTCGCCATCGATCCCAATACCGGTGGCGTGCTCGCCTTCGTCAGCAATCCCAGCTTCGATCCCAATCCTTTTGTGGGCGGCATTCCCTACAAGCTGTATGCGGAATATCGCGACCATATCGACAAGCCGCTCTACAACCGTGCGCTGCAGGGCATTTATCCGCCCGGCTCCACCATCAAGCCTTTCGAGGCGCTAGGCGGACTGCATTATGGCCTTGTCGACTGGAATTACCGCATTGCCGATCCGGGTTATTTCCATCTGCCCGGCGATTCGCATCAATTCCGTGACTGGAAAAAAGGCGGCCATGGCATCGTCGACATGCACCGTGCCGTGGTGCAGTCCTGCGACACCTATTTCTACCAGCTCTCGGATCGCATGGGCGTGGACAAATTCCACGACTGGATGAAGGAATTCGGTTTCGGTGAGCGCACCGGCATTGATCTGGTCAACGAAGCGCGCGGCACCCTGCCGTCCACGCAATGGAAAAAAGATCGCCTCAAAGCGCCCTGGTATCGCGGCGAAATGATGTCGGTGGGTATCGGTCAGGGTTATTTCACGGCCACGCCGCTGCAGCTGGCCATGGCCACAGCCATCGTCGCCAATGGCGGCCGTCATATCCGTCCGCATCTGCTCAACACCACCACCGGCCCCAAGAAATTCGAAGCCATCAACAAACCCGATTACACCATTCCCTATAACGGCAAACCGGAAGACTGGGGCCTGATGCGCCAGGCCATGCGCGATGTGGCGCATGGTGACGGAGGTACGGCGCGAGCCACCGGCTATGGCGTGAAGGGCTATGAAATGGCCGGCAAGACCGGTACGGCGCAGGTGAAGGGCATCAAGCAAGGCGAAAAATACAATGAATCCGCCATCGACCAGCGCCACTGGGACCATGGCTGGTTCATAGGTTTTGCCCCCGTGGAAAATCCGAAAATCGCCGTGGCTGTGCTCGTGGAAAACGGCAAGCACGGCTCTTCGGTGGCACCGATTGCGCGTGCGCTCTTCGATTACGAAATCAAGGGCGAAATCCCGCCGCCGCCCAAGGTGGAAACTCCTGCCGCGAGTGATGAATGATGAGCACGCAAGACCGCTTCCTCCGCCACAGTCCACGTGACGGCACCCAGTTCAAACGCAAATTCGATCCCTGGCGCCTGCTGCATATTGATCCCATCCTGCTGGTGGCCTTGCTGCTGACCTGTGGTGTCGGCCTTTTCGAGCTGTATTCCGCCTCCGGCCGTCATCTCGACATGACGCTGAAACAGATGATGAGTTTCGGCATAGGCCTTACCACCATGTTCGTGCTGGCGCAGATTCCGCCGCGCACTTATCAATCCGTCTCGCCCTGGTTTTTCGGTTTCGGGGTGATGCTGCTCGTGGCCGTGATGATTTTCGGTGATGTACGCATGGGCGCGCAGCGCTGGTTGTCCATTCCCGGCTTCGGCAGCGTGCAGCCTTCGGAATTCATGAAGCTGGCCATGCCCATGATGCTGGCCTGGTTCCTGGCCGGACGCGTATTGCCGCCGTCCTTTGTCGTCGTTCTGGCTTCACTGGCGCTGATCGGTTTGCCGGCCGCGCTGATTGCCGAGCAACCCGATCTTGGCACCGCCATCCTCGTGGCAGCCAGCGGTCTTTTCGTGCTTTTCCTCTCCGGCCTGCCCTGGTGGATGATAGGCAGCTTCGCGGCACTTGTTGGTGCCTTGATTCCGGTTGCCTGGGGCTTTTTGCACGACTACCAGCGCCAGCGCGTGCTCACGCTGATTGATCCTGAGTCCGATCCGCTCGGTAATGGCTGGAACATCATCCAGTCGAAAACTGCTATCGGCTCGGGCGGCATCATCGGCAAAGGCTGGTTGCACGGCTCGCAATCCCATCTGGAATTCCTGCCGGAAGGCCATACCGACTTCATCATCGCCGCCTATTCCGAGGAGTTCGGCCTGATCGGTGTTTTCGTGCTGCTCACGCTTTATCTCGTCATCATCGGCCGCGGCCTTTATATCGCCACCACGGCACAGGACAGCTATTCGCGCCTGCTCGCCGGTGCCATCACCCTGTCCTTCTTCGTTTATGTCACGGTGAATGCGGGCATGGTGAGCGGCATGCTGCCAGTGGTGGGCGTGCCCCTGCCCTTCGTGAGCTATGGCGGCACCGCCATCATCACCCTCATGTCCGGCTTCGGCGTGCTCATGTCCATACAGACTCACAAAAAGCTGATTGGTTGAAGTCTCTGCAAAAGCCAAAGTCTTTTCTGCAAAAGGAAGTGCCAATGTTCAAAACCCTGCTCTGCGCCCTTTTCAGTATCAGCTGCATGCCCGCTCATGCCGCCGGTGAATTCCTGCAGTATGAGGAACTGGCAGCCGTGGTGGCGCAGCTGGAAAAGGAGCAGGTGTATGCACCGGGCGAATTGCAGGCGCTGTTTGCCAATGTGGCGCGCGACGAAAGCACGCTCAAGGCCATTGCCCGTCCTGCCGAAGCCACCAAGGAGTGGAAGGAATACCGGCCCAATTTCCTGAATCCCGATCGTGTACAGAAAGGCCTGGAATTCTGGCAGCAATATGCCGAGGTACTGGCACGCGCGGAAAAAACCTATGGCGTGCCACCGGAAATGATCGTGGCCATCATCGGCGTGGAAACCAAATACGGTGGCAACAAGGGCCGCAGCCGTGTCGTCGACGCACTCGCCACCCTGGGCTTCGACTATCCGCCGCGCGCCCCGTTTTTCCGCAAGGAGCTGCGTGAATTCCTCATCCTCTCCAAGGAAAACGGACTGGACCCGCTGAATACCTA
>JAVHYE010000187.1 GCA_031119295.1 Pedobacter sp.
TTGGGCACGAGATCGGCGCGGCGCTGGTACTGGTTCAGCACTTCCGACCAGGCCGAGTTGGCGGCCTCGTCCTGGGCTTGCAGGGTGTTGTAGCCACAGCCGGAGAGGGCAAGGGCCACGAGGGCCAGCAAGGAGGCGGAAACAAGGCGCAGGGTACGCATGGCAGTACTTTCCGTAGCAGGGGAGTGATGGCTGCAAGATAGGGTTAAATGTGGAGATTACAAGCACAGATTTGCTACGCCGGCCCCATGTGCGGGCCTTGTCCGCGCTGGGCCAAGCGGTATAGTCGAACGACTTCGAGGGTCCAGAAAAATGAACAAGCCCGCCGCCAAAACTCCCATGGCCTTTTCCTTCCGCGTAGATCTGCGCTGGTGTCTGGACGAGCTCCTGAAAGACGGGCGTCTGACCCAGCGTGATGTCAATCTGGCCTCCACCACGCCGCGCACACGCGACCAGCTCAACTGGCATCCGCTGCAGGTGGTGGCGCACTTCGATTTTCCCGATGCCAGCGGCAAAGCTACGGTGCTCACGCTGGATGTGCTGACGGCCTGGCTGGCGGAGCGTGCGGCGCAGCCGGTGTTTCATATCGACCCGCTCAAGATACGGGCCGGGGAAGTCACCCAGGCCATGTCGTACAAGTATGCAGAGCGCCACAGCATACTCGCGGTGGCCGTCACGCAGGACGAAGTCACCATTGCCTCGGCACAGCCCTTCCATAACGAATGGGAAACCGATCTCAGGCAGACGCTGCGCGGCAAGACCATCAAGCGTGTGGTGGCCAACCCGGCGGATATCCACCGCTACACCATAGAGTTTTATCGTCTCTCGCGTGCCATTGAAGGAGCCAGCGGCAGTGACTCTGTAAGCAGCCAGTACGTCAGCAATTTCGAGCAGCTGCTGGAGCTGGGTAATGTCAATGCTTCTCCGGATGCCAACGACCAGCACATCGTCAATATCGTGGATTGGCTCTTCCAGTACGCATTTGACCAGCGTGCCTCCGATATCCATCTGGAGCCGCGTCGCGAAATAGGCCGTGTACGTTTCCGTATCGACGGCGTGCTGCACAATATTTACGAGTTCCCGCATCTCATCATGAATGCAGTGGTCTCGCGTATCAAAATCCTGGGGCGCATGAATGTGGCGGAAAAGCGCAAGCCGCAGGATGGCCGCCTTAAAACACGTAATACCAAGGGGCAGGAAACCGAGTTGCGTTTATCTACGCTGCCGACCGCCTTTGGCGAAAAAATGGTGATGCGTATTTTCGACCCGGACGTGCTGGTGCGCGGCTTCAAGGAGCTGGGCCTCGTCGGTGAGGATCACGAAAAGTGGCAGAAGATGGTGAAGGAGCCCAATGGCATCATTCTCGTCACCGGTCCTACAGGTTCCGGCAAGACCACCACGCTGTATTCCACACTCAAGCAGCTGGCCACCGATGAGGTGAATGTCTGCACGATTGAAGACCCGATTGAAATGATCGAGGGCAGCTTTAATCAAATGCAGGTGCAGCACAATATCGAGCTGGATTTCGCCGAGGGCATACGCTCCCTCATGCGTCAGGATCCGGACATCATCATGGTGGGTGAGGTGCGTGATGGTGAAACGGCGGACATGGCCATACAGGCTGCACTCACCGGCCATCTCGTGCTGTCCACGCTGCATACCAATGATGCGCCGTCTTCCATCAATCGTCTGGTGGATCTGGGGGTGCAACCGTTCCTGATTGCCGCCACCATTCTTGGGGTCATGGCACAGCGTCTGGTGCGCAGACTCTGCCCGCATTGCAAGGTGGAAGTGGATTGCGACGAGGCGGCCTGGGTAGAGCTGACCGCGCCGTGGAAAGCACCAATACCGAAAAAGATTTATGGTCCCAAGGGCTGTCTGGAGTGCCGCGATACGGGCTATCTCGGCCGTATGGGTATTTACGAGATCATGTTGCTGTCAAATGACCTGCGCAAGGTCATCAGTGAGGGGGCTGCGCTGGGCGATATCAAGAAGCAGGCCTACAAGGAAGGGCTGCTGCCCTTGCGTCTTTCCGGAGCACAAAAGGTGGCGCAGGGCATGACGACGATAGAAGAAGTCATGCGTGTAGCCCCGCTGAACTGAATTCATTCATAAAACAAAGGAGATGTCCTGATGGGATCCGCTGTCATTTTTCTGATTGCCCTGGCAGTCGTGGTGGTTGTGCTGACGGTGAAGCAGGTGCCGCAGGGTTATCACTGGACGCTGGAGCGTTTTGGTCGTTACACGCGCACCATGGAGCCCGGTCTGCAATTCATCATGCCGGTTTTCGACAAGGTGGGTGCACGTCTGAACATGATGGAGCAGGTGCTGGATATTCCGCCGCAGCAGGTGATTTCGCGCGACAACGCCATGGTCACCATTGATGCTGTCTGTTTTTATCAGGTCTTCAGTGCAGCACAGGCCGCGTATGAGGTGAGCAATCTGGATTACGCCATCCGCAATCTCACCATGACCAATATCCGTACCGTGATCGGTTCGCTGGATCTGGACCAGATGCTGTCGCAGCGTGATCACATCAACTCGCAGCTGCTCACCATTGTTGACCAGGCCACCAATCCCTGGGGTATCAAGATCACGCGTATTGAAATCAAGGACATCACGCCGCCGGCTGATCTGGTGAATGCCATGGCCTCGCAGATGAAGGCCGAGCGTACCAAGCGTGCACAGATTCTGGAGGCCGAAGGTACGCGTCAGGCAGCCATTCTCGCGGCCGAAGGCAAAAAGCAGGCGCAGATTCTGGAGGCCGAAGGTGAGCGTCAGGCGGCTTTCCTCGAGGCGGAAGCGCGCGAGCGTGCTGCTGAGGCCGAAGCAAAAGCCACCATGATGGTGTCGCAGGCCATTGCCAAGGGCGATATCCAGGCCGTGAATTATTTCGTGGCACAAAAGTATGTACAGGCGCTCAGCCTGATCGCCTCCAGCCCGAATACCAAGCTGGTGATGATGCCGCTGGAGTCTTCGCAGCTTATTGGTTCTATCGCAGGCATTGGTGATCTGGTGAAAGACATTCAAGGCAAAAAGGCTTGAGCATGGACTATCTCAATGCACATCCGGCATGGTGGTGGCTGAGTCTGGGCATAGCCCTGCTCATCATTGAAATGCTCTCGGGTACGCTGATTTTCTTTTTTATCAGCGTGGGAGCTTTTCTGGTGGCCCTGCTCACGTTTGGGCTGAATCTGGGAGGTGTGGCACAGGGTGTGGTGTTTGCCCTGACCACGGTGGCAGCGGTAACGGCCTGGCGCCGTTTCCGTCCCAATCCGGGTGACAAGGTGGAGCAGCTGGCCGCGGCGTCGGGCCTCAATAGTCGCCTGGCCGGTTTTGTCGGGCGCGAGGCTGTGCTGGAGGAGGCGGTGAGCAATGGTCGCGGGCGAGTCCGTCTGGATGACAGCTACTGGAATGTGGTGGGCGACGATCTGCCGGTGGGTAGTCGGGTCCGTATCGTGGCCGTGGAGGGCATGATCCTGCGCGTGCAGGCACTTTAGATGCATCCCTGAGACAGAAGTGGGACAGGAACTGGCCTCTTCTGCTCTTTCCCGGCCATGGCGGCCTGCGCACAATGCGGGGCCGCCATTTTTATGGCCCCCCGAACTTGCCCCGAGAACCAAAGGAGATTGCCGTGGCCCAGCAGCGCATTGAAATCGTGAAGGAGTTTGCCGCTCCGGTGGAGCGTCTGTTTGCCCATCTCGGCGAGCACGAAAATCTGGAGGCCGTGTTCGGCCTGCCCAAGATCAAGCGCATCAGTGATGGCAAGGGCGCCCGCAACGGTGTGGGTTCGGCACGTGAAATGCGTATCCTGGCGGGACCGGCTTTTGTCGAGACAGTAACGGCCTATAAGGAAAACGAACTCATCGAATACCGCATTACTCGTGGCAGCCCGCTCAAGAACCATCATGGTGTCATGCGCTTTTATCCCACGGCTTCTGGTGGTTCGCGCCTGCACTACACTATCGTTTTTGAAGGCAAGTTTCCGCTGGTAGGCCAGATTGTGCGTGTGGGTCTGGATCAGGGCATACGCCGTGGTCTGGACAAGCTGCGTCTCTGATTGCAGCAACTCCTTCCAGAAAAAAGGCCGGTCTTGTGACCGGCCTTTTTGTTTTCGGCATCAGTTTGCCGGTGGATGCAGGCGGGTATCCAGGGCAAAGGTTTGCTGCGTGTGCAGCCGGTATTTGCCGCGGGCGTTGTCAGGATTGAATACGAGATTCCAGCTGCTGCCGGAAACACTGCTGGGGATGACGATAAAGGCATGCTTTTCCAGCAGGGCGTCGCCGAAGGCCTGCTGGCCGGCGCTGGGTATGCCGGGGCGCAGCCAGCCTGGGTTGGGCACATCACCAGGTTGGACCACATGGATGTCGGCCACGCTATTCACTTCCAGAGCTGTGATGATATGGGCCACGGTATCCAGAGTGCGGAACTGCTTGTGCACGGCCACTTCCAGAATGGCGGTAGAGGGATCTATCGAGCAGTAGACGGCGCGCCGCTTGCGCGAATTCCAGCGCCCCCCGAACTGGAAGGCGCCTTCGCCGCTGTCCCAGGTGGTGGCATGGCGGGCATTGTCCAGCCGCCAGGCCAGGATTTGCTGGTTGCCCAGGCCGCCCGGCAGGGGAGTCATCAGCGTCATGCGTAGACCCCGAACTCCAGGCGACCCAGGAAGTCGTCCACCAGTTCGGTGCCGGCCGGGGAGGCCAGCAGTTCTATGGGGCTGCGCTGGTCCAGGCCGGTGGCCGGGCTAATCAGCCACTGCTCGGCGGCAGTCTGACTGCCCAGCAGTTCGCGGGCACGCTCCAGCACTTCCACAAACTTCCAGGCACGGCCGCCCTGGTCGGGGCTGAGCAGGGCGCCGGGCTTGTTGTTCTGGCGCTGCAGGGTGCGCAGACTCATGCCGGTGGCAATCTGCAGCACATTCTGGTCAGCCAGTATGCCGACATGGTCGATAAGGTATTTGAGGGCCTTGTTGGGCATGCCCTGCGTGATCACGTCATGGGCATCCAGCGGAGAGAGAATGGCCTGATGGAAGACCTTGCTGCCGCCCA
>JAVHYE010000188.1 GCA_031119295.1 Pedobacter sp.
TGCTGCTTGGCGCTGTAGAGCAGTTTGTCCACGGCATCGATGAATTGCAGCAACTGGTCATGCTCGGAGGGGACGATGGTGGCCACGCCCAGGCTGGCGCTGAGATGCTCACCTGCCGGCGAGGCCATATGCGGAATGCGCTCGTCCATCACCAGCTGGCGGCAGCGCTCGGCCACCCCTTCAGCCGCCTCTGCATCGGTCTCGGGCAGAACCAGAATGAATTCCTCGCCGCCGAAACGCGCCACCATATCGCGCGGACGCAGGGCGCTGTCTTCCAGCAGGCGCGCCACGCGCTGCAGGCAGGCATCGCCGGCGAGATGGCCGTAGTGATCGTTGTAGTGCTTGAAGAAATCGATATCCAGCAGCACCAGCGAGAGCGGCTGCTGCTGGCGATAGGCATTGGCCCATTCGCGCTCCATCACCACATCGAACATGCGGCGATTGAAAACGCGGGTGAGACCGTCCTTGTAGGAAAGCTCTTCCAGCTCGCGCTGCAGGCGCAGCAATTCCTGTTCGTTTTTCTTGCGCTCGCTGATATCGAACATGAAGCCCACCAGGGCTTCGACTTCTTCGCCCTTGCGCACCACATGCACCACATCGCGTATCCAGACATAACCGCCATCGGCGGTGAGGGCGCGGTAATCCGCTTCGTGATCGATGCCGAGCTGCGACTGCGAGATGCAGAAATTCACCACGTATTCGCGATCATCGGGATGCATGCGCGCCGCCCAGTCTTCCACCGTCATCCAGCTTTCCGGCGTCCACCCCAGGAGATCCTGGATCTGCGGACCGATATAGCTGAAGCGTGTGGTGGCCCAGTCTATGCGCCAGGGGATGGCCTTGGTGGATTCGAGCAGGGTCTTGTAGAACGCGCCGTCGGCGGGCGCCATGTTCTGATGCGGCATTCCTGATCTCTCCCTGTGGTGCTGCACATACTGCTGCAAAATCTGACGGCCATCATTTTGAGGCTTGTTCGTGACGGCTGTACACCCGTACTAATGCGTATTCGACGGGCTACAATGCGCAGCTCTTGTCCTGATGAGTCGCGTCGATGTCTGCATTACCCGCCTGCCCACAATGTCATTCCACATTCACCTACGAAGACGGCGCCATGCTGGTGTGCCCGGAATGCGCCCATGAATGGCAAGTCAGTGCCAGCGATGCCTCTAGCGATGTGCGCGTGATTCGTGATGCCAACGGCAATGTGCTCAGCGATGGCGACACGGTGACCGTGATCAAGGACCTGAAAGTGAAAGGCAGCTCCTCGGTGGTGAAAGTGGGCACCAAGGTGAAGAACATCCGGCTGGTGGAAGGCGACCATGATATCGACTGCAAGATCGAGGGCTTTGGTGCCATGAAACTGAAATCGGAATTCGTGAAGAAAGCCTGAGGCCATGAAAACGCCGGCGCGTCTGGAAGACCTGCCCAATATCGGCCCTTCGATTGCTGCCGACCTGCGCCGGCTGGGCATCAACACCCCGGCGCAACTGGCCAAGCGTGATCCGCTCAAGACCTATCTCGCCCTGGGCCCGACCATGGCGCAACGCCATGATCCCTGCGTGCTGTATACGCTGCTGGCCGCCAAACACTTTCTGGATACGGGCGAAGCCCGCAAGTGGTGGACCTTTACCGAGGCCGGCAAAGCCCTGCTGAAACAGCGGCAGAATGACCCGAAAGTCATCTGACATGGATTCTTGTCAGACAGGATTTCCCTTCCTGTTCAACAAGATAGCTACATTGGCCCCGAATGATTGGAAAATGGCCGCTAGCCACCTCTACAGCTGGACAGCCGCCCCTCTACGATCACTTCCGTTGCAATAGCGCTCGTGGCCGCGTCATCAGGCCCGTTACTGGCGAGCGCTGTCACCCACACAAGAACAGGTATCCGCACATGGCCAGCAAACACGTTGATGTACTGATTATCGGCGCCGGTCTCTCCGGCATCGGTGCTGCCTACCATCTCAAGAAGAACTGCCCGGACAAGACCTACGCCCTGCTGGAAGGTCGTCAGGCCATAGGTGGTACCTGGGACCTGTTCCGCTATCCCGGCATACGCTCCGACTCCGATATGTACACCCTGGGCTACAGCTTCAAGCCCTGGACGGATTACTCCAAGATCATTGCCGACGGCAGCACCATCCGTGACTACATCCAGGAAACGGCGCGCGAAAACGGCATCGACAAGAAAATCTCTTTCGGCCGCAAAGTGACTTCGGCCAACTGGGACAGCAGCAAGGCGCAGTGGGTGACCACGGTGCAGAATGTGGGCAGCGGCGAAACCGAAACCTGGACCTCCAGCTTCGTCATCAGCTGCACCGGCTATTACAACTACGATGCCGGCTACCGTCCGGAATTCCCGGGCGAAAAGAGCTTCAAGGGCACCATCATCCATCCGCAGCACTGGCCGGAAAATCTGGACTACAGCGGCAAGAAGGTTGTGGTGATCGGCTCTGGCGCTACCGCTGTCACGCTGGTGCCCGCCATGACGGATAAAGCCGCCCACGTGACCATGCTGCAGCGCTCACCCACCTATGTGGCCAGCATCCCGCAGAACGATCTCATCTCGCAGGGCCTGCGCCGCTTCCTGCCGGAAATGGCAGTCTACCGTCTGGGCCGCACGCGCAATCTCGGCCTGCAGATGGGCGTGTACAACCTCTCCATGACGCGTCCAAAAGTCGTGCGTCGCATCCTGCTCGGCCAGGTGCGTGCGCAAGTCGGCAAGGATTTCGACATGAAGCACTTCACGCCGCAGTACAACCCCTGGGAAGAGCGTCTGTGCGCCGTGCCCAATGGCGATCTCTTCAAGGTGCTGCGCAAGGGCAAGGCTTCCGTGGTGACCGATCACATCGACAGCTTCACCGCCAATGGCATCAAGCTGAAATCCGGCCAGGAACTGGAAGCGGACATCATCATCACCGCCACCGGTCTTGATCTGCAGCTCATGGGCGGCATGAACCTCTCCGTGGATGGCAAGGCTTTCGATGCGCCCAAGGCCATGAACTACAAGGGCATCATGTTCGAAGACCTGCCGAATTTCGGCATGATTTTCGGCTACACCAATGCCTCGTGGACGCTGAAGGCGGATATCAGCAGCGAATTCATCTGCCGCCTGCTGAAACGCATGGACAAGACCGGCGCACGTCAGGTGATGCCGCACAACAACGATCCCACCGTGACCCAGGAGCCGTTTGTGGCCATGCGCTCGGGCTATATCCAGCGCGCAGCCGGCAAGCTGCCGCGTCAGGGCAACAAGGCACCGTGGCGCATCTATATGAACTACGCACTGGACCTCGCCATGCTGCGCTTCAAGGGCATAGACGACGGCGTGCTGCAGTTCAGCAATCCGCAGCCCAAGACATCAGCCAAGGCCGCCAAAGCCGCCGCCTGAGTCCGGCACGCACAAAAAAGCCCCGCCATAGCGGGGCTTTTTTTATGGGGATTACTGCTGCCTGAGCCGCAACATCACTGGCAGTAGCGGCAGCGGCGTCAAAAAGATCCGTCAGTCATGCCGCTAATTCCTTTTTTATGGCGGCCTGCGTGGCACTATGCATCCATCCCCGCCGGAGCGCTGTCATGAGCGATCTTTCCCCCAAAGCCCAGGAGGCCGCCCGCGCTGGCCGCCTGATTGATGCCATCAAGATCGTGCGCGCGGAAACCGGCATGGACCTGAAGGACTCCAAGGACGCGGTGGAAGCTTTCCTGAAAACCCATCCGCCGGTGAAAACGGTTTCCTCTGCCGTGCAACGTGGTGACAGCAGGCAGACACTCAAGACCCTGATCATTCTGGTGCTGCTTGTCACCGCAGCTGTTGCGCTGCTCTTCAAGTTCGAACTGCTTTAAGAAAATCCATGACTGATACCCAACGCCTTTCCAAACGCA
Source organism: Pedobacter sp. (assembly GCA_031119295.1). Taxonomy (GTDB): domain Bacteria; phylum Pseudomonadota; class Gammaproteobacteria; order Pseudomonadales; family Moraxellaceae; genus UBA2031. Next base: position 3,880 of record JAVHYE010000188.1, read on the forward strand.
TCACCGAACTTTACCAATGCTCGCGCCGCGAAGCCGAGCTGCTCATCGAGGGCGGCTGGGTGCTGGTGAATGGCGAAGTGATCGATGAGCCGCAGCATCAGGTCGGCAATGAAACCATTGCCCTGCATCCGCAGGCGCGCGCCGAACCGGTGCCGCCCATGACGCTGCTGCTGCATCTGCCTGCAGGGGCCTCCGTAGAAAACACATTGCAAAACATCACCGCGGCCTCGCATATGGCGGAAGACAAATCCGGCATACGCCTCTTGCGCCGGCACTTCCATCGTCAGGAAGGCGTGCTGGAGCTACAGGCCGGCATGTATGGCCTGCAGGTGTTTACCCAGGACTGGAAGGTGGCGCGCAAGCTGAAAGAAGACGGCGCACTGCTGGAACAGGAAATCATCGTGGATGTGGCAGCGCGACCGGCTGCGGATGTATTGCCTGTGCTCAACGAAGGCCTGAAGCGCTGGCACACATCCGCAAAAGTGAGCTGGCAAAGTGATACGCGCCTGCGTTTTGCCCTGAAGGCGCCGCAGGCAAAACAATTACGGGAGCTGTGCGGCAGCGCCGGCCTCGATGTGCTGGGCATGAAACGCCTGCGCATCGGCAGTGTCGGTCTTGCCGGGCTGCCGGCAGGACAGTGGCGTTATCTGGGTTTGCGCGAACGCTTCTGAAAAAAGGGCCGCCTTCAAGGCGGCCTTTTTGTATCGGCTCAGCGATAGGGAATCATGGGGAAGCCGCCCATATTCGGCCGCGAGGGCAGATTGGAGGGCCGGGGTGGCGGCTCGGGCCGCGGCGGCAAGGGTGGATCAGGGCGTGGCGGCCGCACACAGTTCGGGCCATTGCAGGGGCCCCAGTAGTAATAGGGGTAGTCGTAATTGGGGACGATATCGCCGTCTTCTTCGCAGCGCCCGGTTTCACGCTGGCTGTGCATGCCGGTGCGCGGATCGGTGTAATCCTCCAGTACCGGAGTGCAGTGCCTTTGTGGCCGCGAGGAAGCCTGCGGGGCCACAGTGGTCGGCGGCAGCGTCTGCATGGGGGTGGCCGGCGCCGGCTTGACCGTCACCACCGAGCCCGGGCTCAGCTCCACCGCCTTGCTGTCCTTGGGCGCTGTGGCCTTGTCACCAAAATGCACTGTACCGTCCGCATCCACCCAGGTACGAATATCG
>JAVHYE010000189.1 GCA_031119295.1 Pedobacter sp.
GGGTCAGGCCAAACAGGCACAAACACTGGCCGATCTCGGCAAGCTCATGCGCCTTGAAGGCTCAGCCGATCAGCAAGCCTTCATACGCCGCCACACGCTGGTGCGTCGTATCGAGCCGCAGTATTTCGATGTCGCTGCAGCGCCACTGCAGCACCGCATGCAGATCAGTGCCGACCAGCTGACTTTCCGTCTGCGCAAACGCGACCTGCCGCAGCAGATTCCGCCGCACTGGCAGGTACAAACGCTCTCCGATACCGAAGTCAGCGTTACCGTCAGCGATGGCATGGAAATACTGGTACCGGACAGCCATCCCTTTGCTGTCTCCAGCGCCGGTCAATTGCCCAGCGGCTTCGACCCCTCCATTTATTATCCGGCCCGCCATCATCCCCGCGCCCTGCAGATGACCGTGTTCGGCGCCAGCGATGCCCTGCACTCCACCGGTATTCCCTGGGATGAGCTGCGCCAGAAAATTGCACCCGATCGCATCGCGGTCTACGCCTCTTCTGCGCACGGCCAGCTGGATGATTACGGTCTGGGCGGCATGCTGAAATCGGCCTGGCAAGGCAAGCGCAACAGCGCCAAACAATGCCCGCTGGGCTTTGCCGAAATGCCGGCCGACTTCATCAATGCCTATATCTTGGGCAGCGTTGGCGCTACTGCCGGCGTGCTCGGTGCCTGCGCCACCTTCCTCTACAACCTTGAACGTGCCGTCAGCGATATCCGCAACGGTCGTATTGATTTCGCGCTTATCGGTGCCACTGAAGCCCCGATATTGTCCGAGGTCATGGAAGGCTATCGCGCCATGGGCGCACTGGGCGAAGACGCAAAACTGCTGGAGCTGGACAAGGCCAAAGGCATTACCGAAGTCGACAATACCCGCGCCACCCGCCCCTTCGGCTACAACGCCGGCTTCACCATGGGCGAAGCAGCACAGTTTGCCGTCATCACCAGCGACAGCCTGGCGCTGGAGCTGGGCCTGCCCATACACGGCAGCGTGCCCGGCATCTTTGTGCATGCCGACGGCTACAAGAAATCCATTTCCGCCCCGGGCATAGGCAATTACTTCAGCTTGGGCAAAGCCGCGCATCTGGCCCGTGAAATCCTCGGCGAAGAAAAACTGCGTCACCAGACTTATGTGCAGGCACACGGCACCGGCACCCCGCAGAACCGCGTTACCGAATCCCATGTTTTCGACAGCATCGCCGGCGCCTTCGGCATAGAGGACTGGCTGGTATCTTCGGTGAAATGCTATGTGGGTCACTCGCTGGGTGCCGCTGCCGGAGACCAGTTCATGGCCGCCCTGGGCGCATGGTCCGAGGGTTATGTTCCCGGCATTTTCACGCTGGATGAAATCGCCCACGACGTGAACCGCCAACACCTGCGCTTCTCACAGCAGCATGTGGAAACCGGTCGCGACGGCATGGCGGCCTGCTTCATCAATTCCAAGGGCTTTGGCGGCAATAACGCCAGCGCCCTGTTGCTGGGGCCACAGGAAACCCGCCAGCTGCTGGCTAACAAGCACGGCAAGGCTGCACTGGGCAGTTGGGAACAGCGTCTTGAGGGCAGCGAAGCGGCTCGCGAAAGCTATCGCCAGGCCGTGGAAAGTGGCAGCTACCAGCCCCTTTACCGCTTCGGCGAAGGTGTGCTGGAAGGGCATGACCTGGGTATCAGCGCCGAGGAAATCCGCCTGCCCGGTCTCGATCTTGCAGTGAACCTCCGGTCAGATGCTGACTTCTCCGCCTATCGGGAAAAGCCGGGCTCATCAAAAGAGTGAAATTAATCACACTACTAGTCCCGCCAAGCCTGTGCTAATAAGAAGGCCTACCTGCATAAAAGGCCAAAAACAATGCGCAGGCTCCTGCTCACACTGACTCTCTGCTCACTGCCTCTTACCAGTCTTGCCCCTCTGCCGGCGATGGCGGCAACAGCCGCCGCGTCACAGGTGCAATCCATACGCAATCTGCAGCAGTTGGAAACGCTGAGCTACAAGGCAGCGACCTCCTTCTATCTCTACAGCGTGCTGAATCGCGACCCCAGCCAGCTCAAGCGCATGCAAGGCGAGCTGGCCAGTGGTGATGTCCTGGTGCAGAAAATCGGCGTGGGCGGTATCACCTCACGCTGGAACGAGCTCAAGCGCACGACTACCAATGCCAAATTCACCAGCGAAGGCGTGGCGGACAATCCCAGCATCAATGCCGTGGATGCCGCACTCAGCACCCTCACGCAAACCATACGCACCATAGAGGCCGAGCAGCGTACGGCCGGTAATATCGCCACCGACAAGATGGCCGACATGCTCTACGACCAGTACGTACTCATGCAGGTGATGACGGCTGCCTATCTGCGCAAATCAGCGGACTACTTCGGCGGCGCCATCGTGCTGAGCCAGGGACCGCAAGTGGAAATCGACAAACTGGCTGCACGCTTTTCCAGCCAGCTGGACCAGCTCAACAAGCACTACGCGAAAAATCCCCAGGTCAGTGCCACGCTCAAGGAAGTCACTACCAAGTGGACCTTCATCAAGGGCTCTTTCGTGAACTTCAACCAGGATAACGTGCCCTTCATTGTCGGCCGCTACAACGAACAGATCACGGACCGCCTTCTGACGGCCTATGAGCAGCTACTGCCCTGAGCAGAAATCAGAAAGAAAAACGGCGACTCAAGGTCGCCGTTTTTTTTGCCCGGCTTTTGCCGCGGCAGCAGGAACTGGCTTGGTTTTTTCAACAAGCCTTACTGCCGGCTTCAGCAATTCATGCGTACGCCAGAGGCTGGCGGATACCGTCAGCCCCACCAGCAAGGCAGACAGTTGTTGCGTGTTCTGCAGTTGCTTCAAGGTCCAGCCCAGGCTCAGCTGCGAACCCGGCAAGACCAGCCAGAGTGGTAACAGGATGGCCGTCGCCCCCAAAGCCACAATCACGGCGAAATACGCCATGCGCACCGGATAATTATTGCTGCGCTCCAGCCAGCCTGAAAAATGCAGGCCTGCTGCCGACCACATCCACATCATCACGGCCACAGCCACCGCTACCGCCCACATTACGCTCTCCTCAATCATCACGAAGCCAGACGCAAAACGGCCAGGCTTTGCTGTCTTGTCACAGTCTCCACCTCGGCCAAAGGCAAGCCTTTGAGCTCGGCCATGGCCTGTGCCACCGAGGGCAGGAATTCCGGTGAATTACGCGTGCGCCGGGCAGCCGGATCACGATGCGCTTGCGGAATCATGTCGGGCGCATCCGTTTCCAGCACCAGTGCTTGCAGCGGCATATCCGCCACCACAGCGCGCAAACGCTTGGACTGGTCATAGGTCAGCGGACCACCAATGCCAAGACGGAAACCCATTTTGGCGTAATGCCGCGCTTCTTCAATGCCACCGGAATAGGCATGCACTATGCCGCCTTCGCGGAATTTCAGTTCATGCAGGATATGTATCACGTCTTGATGCGCCTTGCGCACATGCAGGATGACAGGCTTTGGATAGCGCATGGCCAGCTCCAGCTGTGCGCGGAAAAAAGCCTGCTGTTTGGCTTTCAGCTCCGGTGCTTTCAACTCGTCCAGAAAGTAATCCAGACCGATCTCGCCTATGGCCACACACTCAGGCTGCGTACTGACGATACGCTCAAGCTCGACGAGATCGGCTTGCTCATGACCGGCGATATAGCAGGGATGCAGGCCGGGAGCCGGCAGCAGGCGTGGAGCAGCGATGCTGGCACATACGGAGAAGAGCTTGGGCCAGAGTGCCGCGATATAACCCGGAATGACGATGGTATCGACACCGGCTGCCAGCGCTCTTGCAGCGACTTCGGCACGGTCGGCGTCGAAGTCGTCCACATCGAAATGGCAGTGGGTGTCGATCATCATGGTGCCGGCAGCATCCATTCCGGTTTGAGTATGCCCTTGAGCGCCGCGTAAGGAATCAGCAACTCCGGCTGGCCTTCACTGTAAGGCGCAATGGCATAGGCGTTGTATTTGATGCGGACACCCTCGGCATCCAGGGTGAAATTATCATTTTCCTTGAAAGGCCATTGCGTGGAGGAATCAATGCCCTTGGCCTTCATCCAGGCTTTATGGGCTTCCTGCTCTGCCTGTACGAAAGCCGGACCCTGGCCATCAAGAATCACATCGTCCAGCACCAACAGTTTTTCTGCATGACGGTCGTAGTTGAGATAGCGTGAGGACGGATTGCCATGCGCACCCCCCGTATAAAAATCCGCATCCAGCTGTATGGCCACCAAGGGGCCCTGCTGACGCAGCAGCGTTGCGTTCAGCTTTGCTTCATGACGACGTGAGGATTTTTTCAGGAAGCTGTCGGCAAAAGCCTGCAGGTTTTCACCGCGGGCCGGATTACCAGCCTCGGCCAGTGCCAACAGGTTTTCCTGCACCAGCGAAGAAAGATCAGGCTTGTCCGGAAATTGCACGATGCTGGCGGCCGCCTTGGCACAATCCTTTTTGCGACAGTCCGGCGCGATACGCTCCCAAGTCACAGTCTGCGTCTTGAGTGCCAGGAATTCCTGTACCACCACCGGCGCCGGTGGTGCCGCCTGAACCACAGGTTCTGTGGGTGCTACGACCTCTTCATGCTTCTGGCAGGAGGCCAACAGGAGCGTGGTCAGCAAAAAAGCACTGCGGGCATGGCTCATGTCATCACTCCTTTCTCAACTGGGAAGCCGGCAACAAAACCGGGATCAATGCTCCCGGGTCTGACTGAATTTTATATCCGGATAACGTTCCTGCATGAGCTGCAGATTCACCCGGCTAGGGGCAAGGTAGGTGAGATAGCCACCGCCGTCCAGTGACAATTGGTCATGCGCTTTTTTCTTGAATTCAGTGAATTTCTTGTCGTCATCGCAGTGCACCCAGCGCACCGTGGCCACATTCACCGGTTCGTAAACACACTCGACCTTGTATTCTTCCTGTAAGCGGAAGGCCACCACATCGAACTGCAGCACACCCACAGCGCCGAGAATGAGATCGTTATTGATCTGCGGCATGAAAACCTGGGTAGCGCCCTCTTCCGACAGCTCTTTCAGGCCCTTCTGCAGC
>JAVHYE010000190.1:0-4694 GCA_031119295.1 Pedobacter sp.
TGTAATCAGAGGCCAAGGAAAAGACCGGCAGGGACTCAGCCTTTATCGTCGGCAGATTGAGGACTGGAGCAGATGCATTTGCATCACTGGCCGCATCAGAGACAGAGGCCTGACCGGGAGAACCAAACAGGTTGTCCCACCAACCGGGTGCGGCCTGAGCCGTCCCGGTCAATAGGGACAGGCCCAATACCACATATACCGCACGCCTCATGAACTGCCTCGTCTTACAGACTCAGTTGGGCATTCAGCGAGAATACCGCGCGATCGTAGTCGTAGATATCCATGGTGGAATCACGATCGGTCTTGGAAATACCAGCGCCCAACACGGCCCAACGACGCAGCTGATAATTCACCACAAAACCCAAGGTCAAGGAATCATCATTGCGGATACCGGTACCCGGCAGGCGAGTGTGATCCTCTATGCCAAGCCCTGCGGTCAGCTTGCTTTCAACACGATCAGACCAGTCATGCTCCCAACCGGCGGCAAGATTGCGACCATCAATGCTGATCGTCGGCAAAGTGCCATCCTGCAAGCGACGACTGCCATCGAGTGTAAAGCGCGAACGCTCCAGCGGCGTCCAGATCACACCCACGTCCCAAGCAAAACCGGAAATTCCGTCACCATCAGCGGTATCACGCTTGTTATTACCAAGGCGGATCTTGCCGGTAGTGCTGGCCGTGCTTTCCCACATCAAGCCCAGGAACCAGGCATTGCCGGTGTAGTCAGAGACAGCCGCTGTCGTAGCGTTAGAGTAGTCACCCTTTTCATACTCGAAATCGAGCAGAGCCTTGGTTTTGGGCATGACGCGCAGACGAAAGCCCAGCAGGCCACTCAGCGTATCCAGATCACGTGCTGCGGCCGCATCTTCGGCATCGTAACGCTTCTGACCATAGTTCAGGTTCAGCGCCACCTGACCCGCAGCATCCTTGGCGCCGTACTCGACACCACCATTCAGGGTCGCCAGATTGTATTTGTCAGGGCCGCCACGCGCCTCCAACTGAGCCTGACTCAGGCCTTCCGTGAAAGCCGTGCCCAGATCGTCATGCAGCAGGTTGTAGCCCGCGCCTACATCCACACGGAAGCGACCAGTAGGCTCAACATGGGCATTCAGACTGAACATATTGTCCAGATAATTATTGTCGCCTTCGCCATAAATTCCGGCAGCAAGGGCATAGCGCACGCTATAGGTATTGTCTCGATCCTGGGTCACCAGATCGAAAGTCGGCTTGATCACTGTAATGAAGGAAGAAACTTCATTCTCTGACAGCCTGTAGATATTGCTGTCCTGTGTGGCCGCCACCTGCAGGGTGGGGATGAAGCGGAAAGGCTCCAGATTGAAGGCCTGGGGATCCAGAGCCACTGCAGCCTGACCCGTCTCAGCTACCGAGAAGGCCATTGCCGCAGACAAAAACGCCAGCTTCTTCATGCTATCCATTCCTTCCTTTATCAATCAGAGCAGCCTGATACAACTTCCAGTACCGGCCTCCATGCGCACCATGCGAAAAGCCGGCCAACGCCGATTTGAAGACGCCGAATGCTATCACCGGATAACCGCCCCGTCACGCCGGAAATCAGGTGTTCGGCGACAGGGCACAGCAAGACCGATATAATGCGCGCCCTCAGTGACACTTCCCTTAAAAATCACCCGCAGCAACCGTGAGATTCCGCATGAGCAACGATCCTGTAGTCATCGTCAATGGCGCCCGCACCCCAATGGGGGGCTTCCAGGGAGCACTGGGCTCCGCCACTGCGCCTGAACTAGGCGCCATCGCGATCCGCGAAGCCGTCAATCGCGCCGGCCTCAAGCCGGACGACGTACAGGAAGTCATCATGGGCTGCGTACTTCCGGCCGGCCTGAAGCAAGGCCCTGCCCGCCAGGCCGCCATTGATGCAGGCCTTCCGACCTCGGCCGGCGCCACCACCATCAACAAGCTCTGCGGCTCCGGCATGAAAGCCACCATGCTGGCCCACGACCTCATCAAGGCCGGCAGCAATGACATCATGGTGGCCGGCGGCATGGAGTCCATGTCCAACGCCCCCTATGTACTGACCAAGGCTCGTGCCGGTTACCGTATGGGTCATGGTGAAATAAAGGACCATATGTTTCTGGACGGCCTGGAAGACGCCAAGACCGGCCGCCTTATGGGATCCTTCGCCCAGGACATGGCCAATACCCTCGGCCTGACCCGCGGCGACATGGATGCGTTTGCGATTGAATCGCTGAAGCGCGCCCAGGCCGCCATCACCAATGGCAACTTCAAGGCAGAAATCGTGCCGGTTACGGTGCAGACGCGAAAAGGTGAAGTTGTCGTAGACACCGATGAGCAGCCTGGCAATGCCAATCCCGACAAGATCCCGGCCCTGAAACCGGCTTTTGCCAAAGACGGCAGCATCACGGCCGCCAACTCCAGCTCCATTTCCGATGGTGCCTCTGCATTGGTGCTGATGCGCGAATCCGAAGCCGCCAAGCGCGGCCTCAAGCCGCTGGCCCGTATCGTGGCGCATGCCACACAGTCCCAGCACCCCAGCGAATTCACCATCGCTCCGGTAGGTGCCCTCTCCAACCTCTTTGCCAAGACCGGCTGGGCCGTGGGCGATGTTGACCTCTTCGAAATCAACGAAGCATTTGCCATGGTCACCATGGCCGCCATGAACAAGCACAACATCCCGGCCGACAAGGTGAATGTGTACGGCGGTGCCTGCGCCCTGGGCCATCCTATCGGCTCCACCGGCTCACGCATCATCCTCACCCTTATCCATGCCCTGAAACAGCGCGGCGGCAAGAAAGGCGTAGCAGCCCTGTGCATAGGCGGCGGCGAAGCTACAGCCATGGCCATAGAGCTGATCTGAAGCTGACAGATGTACGGAAAAGGCCGCTTTATGCGGCCTTTTTTGTGCGCCAAAGTGACTTTCCGGTTCTGGTGGAAGAACGGAGACCATGCTTCAATCGGCGGCCGCGTGACTGTCCATTCACCAGAAGAACACAGGATTCCAGCCATGAACGCCGTTGCCGACCTCCAGACCCAGCCCTGGCATGCCATCTATGCCGAGTGCGGTATCAATCCGGTGCTGCCGGAAATTGCCGAAAAGTCCCTGGCCGACTACATCGAGTCCCATGCCAAGAATCTGGGCAACAGCCCGGCCATGGAGTATCTCGGCGTCACCGTGAGCTATGCCGAGCTGGATCAGCTGGCCAATCGTCTGGCCAATGTGCTGCAGAAAATCGGCGTGCAAAAAGGCGATGTCATCGGCATGCATTTGCCCAACACGCCGCAATACCTGATCAGCCTCGTGGCTGCCGCCAAGGTCGGCGCCGCCATTTCCGGCGTTTCACCGCTACTGACTCCATCCGAACTGATCCATCAGATCAATGATGCCCGCATCAAAGTGCTGATTACCCTGGACCAGCTCAATGCTCCCGTCGCCCAGATCGATGGCAAAGTGCCGACGCTGAAGGCCGTGCTCGTGACGGGTCCGATTGATCTGCTGCCAAGCTGGAAAAAATGGCTGGCCTACAAACTCAAGAAGCTGAACAAGGTCACGCCTGCGCCCATGCAGCATTCACAGGTGCTGGATTTCTGGGGTGAGCTCAAGAAAGCGCCTGCCACGCGCGTCTACACCAAGCTCACCCATAACGACACCATCTATATCCAGTACACCGGCGGCACCACCGGCAAGCCCAAGGGAGCGGAAACCTCGCTCTACAATATGTTCGCCAATGCCCGTCAGTGCGAAGCCTTTGCGGTCTATACCCCGGGCAGTGACACGCTGGCAGCTGCTTTCCCCTATTTCCATATGGCAGGACTTTCGCTGGCTCTGCTCGGCATGCAGCAGGCAGCACGTATCCTGATCGTGCCGGACCCTCGCAATGTCGAGATGTTCTGCAAGGTGATGCAGAAATACCCGCCCACCTTCCTCGCCAATGTACCCACGCTCTACCAGATGCTCTATGAGCACCCCGAATTCAAAAAAATCGATTTCTCCAAGCTGAAAATGGCCATGTCCGGCGCCGCACCATTTCCGCCGGAAATGATTCATCACCTGGAAGCCATCATCGGCCAAGGCAAACTGGCTGAAGTTTATGGCATGACAGAAACCAGTCCCCTGCTCACCTGCAATCCGCCGACACGCCCAAAAATCGGCAGCGTCGGCGTGCCCGCCGTCGGCACCATCATCAAGATCGTGGACGTAGAAACCGGCACCCGCGAAATGCCGCTGGGCGAGCCCGGCGAGCTGATTGCCTCCGGTCCGCAGGTGATGAAGGGCTATCTGCATCTGCCGGAAGCCACCGCCAAGACCGTGCGCGAATTCGAAGGCCGTACCTGGATCTACACCGGCGACGTCGCCAAGATGGACGCCGAGGGCTATGTCTCCATCTGCGACCGCAGCAAGGACATGCTGATTGTGGGCGGCTACAAGGTCTTCTCGGTGGAAGTGGAAGGCAAGCTGGCCGAACTGGACTTCATCGAACTGTCTGCCGTCATCGGCAAGCCGGATGAAAAGCGCCCGGGCAACGATATCGTCAATCTCTATATCCAGCTCAAACCCGACGCGCGCTCACACAACCAGGACGAGCTCAAGGAAAAGGTTCTCTCCTTCTGCCGCTCTGAAATGGCCGCCTACAAGGTACCCAAGCACATCCATTTCCTGGATGCCCTGCCGCTGACTGCTGTGGGCAAGCTGGACAAGAAGG
>JAVHYE010000190.1:4704-5024 GCA_031119295.1 Pedobacter sp.
GCCCTGCGTTGAGTGCAGGCACTTCCCTTGGGAAAAAACCGGTCTTGTGCCGGTTTTTTTCTGCCTAATCCGCAACAGCCTGTTGCATTTTCACCCCAGCAAACGGCATTTTGGCAGCCGGCGGCTATGGTCTGCCCACTACCTCATCGATAAAATGGCCGGCCGGTCACGAACCCCGGCCTATAAGAAAACCCAGGAGATAAAGGCGTGTCACGACTGCCAGTTGTTGTCGGATTTGGCGGCATCAATGCTGCTGGTCGTTCCTCCTTTCATCAGGGTTATCGCCGCCTAGTCCTGGACGCTCTGGGTCAGGCCAAGCA
>JAVHYE010000036.1:0-6082 GCA_031119295.1 Pedobacter sp.
GAGGAACTGTTGCCGGCCCTGATGACGCGCCTGCTGGAGGGTGAGGACGGTGACAGCGTGATCAAGGCGCGCCTGCCTTGGCTTACGCTTGAAACGCCCAACGAGATTTTTCTCAATCTGGATGGCGAGCCCATGGCCGGGCGCAAATTCCGGATTGAAGTGCAGGCGGGAGCTTTGCGTTGCCGTTTGCCGGAGGACTGCCCCTTGCTGTCTGCTTCGGCAGGTTTGAAAAGCGCCTGAGAAAAACATGAGAGGAATGCAGGGAAGATGAAGCGGTCGGGCGGTTTCTCGTTGATGGAAATGATGGTGGTGCTGGTCATTCTCGGCATCCTGCTATCGGTTGCCATTCCCAGCTATGTTGTGCCTCTGGCCAAGGAACAAGTGGATGAGTCGCTGGAGCTTGTAGACAAATTAAAGGATAGGGTGGAGTCCTATTACATTTCCCAAGGCAAACTGCCCTTCAAGGCAGAAGAGGCCGGGCTGCCGCCGGCCGACAAGCTGCTCGGAAATTATTTGAGGGGCGTGGAATATCAGAACGGAGCTTTTAATCTCAAATTTGGCAACAAGGCCGTGCCCTTGTTGCAAGATAAAGTTGTGACCGTGAGAGCCATCATTGTTCCGGGCTCACCCGGCAGTCCCATGTCATGGGTCTGTGGCTACTCTCCGGTGCCAACAGGTATGCAGGCTGGTGACCATGATCACACAACAGTCCCCGCCAAATATCTGGATGTGAAATGCCGTGACACCAGCCGCAAATAAGGCTCTGCGTACGGCCTGAAATCACCGTGATCTGACCCGAATTCACCTGTGCAAGAGAGAACCTGCGGGTCACTATCGCAGCGTTTCCGCATTTCTGCGCCTTTTGCACATGAGGTGGTTTCATGACGACTGCATCTTTTTCTTCCAGTGGAAAAGCACCGGGCAAGCGTCTTGCCGGTGCCACCGTCGGTATTCCGCCGCGGCAGATGGATTTCCGCTTTCCCGCAGATTCGCGTCGTTATTTCTTTGACGACAATGCCTTTGCCTCCATGTTCTTTGCCACGCTGTCCGGTTTCTTTCCGCCGGGAGAGCGCTTCTTCGTGGAGTCGGTGCGTCATTACCGTGACCGCATCAGCGATCCGGTGATGAAGGCGAAAATTTCCGGCTTCATCGGACAGGAAGCCATACATGGCCGTGAACATGACCGTCTCAATGAAATGCTGACGCGTCGAGGCATCAAGGTCTGGTTTGCCGATCGGGCCGTGAAAGTGGGGCTGGGCTTCCTGGAAAAATTCTCGCCCTCACAGCAGCTGGCCTGCACGATTTTCATGGAGCATTTCACCGCGCTGCTGGCGGAGCAGTTGCTCACGGATGAGCGCTTTCGCGCCCGGGCCGATGCGGAAATCATTCCCCTGTGGATGTGGCATGCCGTTGAAGAGCTGGAGCACAAGGCCGTGGCCTACGATGTCTACCAGCAGGTCAGCGGCAGTTATGCGCACCGTGTGCTGGCTGTGCCGCTCACGGCCGTCGCGCTGACACCCATGGTGGTGGCTTCCATGGCCTGGCTGCTGAATGCCGAAGGCCAGATATTCAATCGTGAAGATCGCGCTCGTGGCTGGAAATTCCTGTTTGCGCGCCGTGGTTTCGTGGCCCGCATCATGCCCAAGATGGGTGATTTCCTGGCCCGTGATTTCCATCCGGACAATCACGACACCACGGCTCTGGTGCAGGAGTGGCAGGACAAGCTCTTCGGCCCCAATGGCCGCCTGCTGGAAGAGTTCCGCAACCGCGAGGCCCTCATGCACTGAGGGCTTCACGGAGAACCGGATGCCGCCGGCTGGCGGGCATTTGGACAAGCTGTACATGTTTTTACGGGCGCTGACTTGCAGCAGGCCGCCATAAGTAATGCAATGGGCGTCTACACCTTACGCCCGAGGTACTCATGCCGGATCATGAGTACGCCAGCTTGCGCTCCACGGAGGCGCCAGTGGCGTCACTGCAGGAAGCACAGTCCGCATCGCCTGAGGCGCTGCGCCGTTTTTCCAATATCACCCTGGTGGCCGCCATAGGCTGGGGCTTCAATGCCCTGGTCTATCTCCTGCTGCATATCTGGGTCACCGGCATCATCGAGCTTGCGGTCATTGCCGCAACGCTCATCCTGCGGCAATGGGTGCTGGCCCATCGCACGGCGCGACATCTGTTGCTGGGCAATCAGCTCGGCATCCTATTGACCTTTGTCGGCCTTGTGATCGTTTCCCTGCGTAATGGCCAGAATGATGCGCTGGCCGTCTGGTATCTCGTGGCCATGCCCATGGTGGCGGCCTATCTCATCGGTCGTCGTGCGGCATTGTGGTGGATGGGCGTTTGCGCGCTGGCTGTACTGGGCATCTGGGGCAGTGGCTTCCTGTTCACCATCCCCAGTGATTTTGTTTCGACTGATGCGCACCTCGTGTTTGCCCGCCTTGTCATCATGACCTGCTGTCTGGCTTTCGGTCTGGCGGCGCGTGATGCCAGCGACAAATACATAGAGCGTTTGCAACTGGCGCGTGAAGCAGCAGAGGCCGCATCACGTGCCAAATCCGACTTCCTCACCACCATGAGCCATGAAATCCGTACACCGCTCAATGGTGTGATAGGGCTCAATACCCTGCTGCTGGATACCGAGCTCAACGCGCAGCAGCGCCAGTATGTGGAGCTTTCCCGTCTTTCCGGTGAAACCCTGCTGCATCTCATCAATGACATCCTGGATCTTTCCAAGATAGAGGCCGGTCGTCTGGAGCTGGAGCCTTTGCCGTTTGATCCGCGTGAAGTGGGCAATAGCGCGATTCATTTGCTGCAGGAAAAAGCGCGCGGAAAAGGCCTGGAGTTGCAGGCCGATTTTGATTTCGATGTACCGGAAGGGCTGCGCGGTGATCCGGCGCGCCTGCGCCAGATTCTGGTCAATCTTCTGGGTAATGCCGTGAAGTTCACCGAGTCCGGCAGCGTGCGCCTTTCCTGCCATGTCGCGAAGCAGCGCTATCGCAAGGTCTGGCTGCGTTACGAAGTGCAGGACACCGGCCCCGGCATCCTGCCCGATGTGCTGGCGCGGCTGTTCCAGCCCTTTACACAGGCCGATGTATCCACCACGCGGCAATATGGCGGCAGTGGCCTTGGCCTGTCGATTTCACGCCGTCTCGCCGAAGTCATGGGGGGCGAGCTGGATGTGCAGACCGTGCCGGGGCAGGGCAGTACTTTCTGGCTGGAAATTCCTTTCGATACCCTGGCGCGTGGCGAGCAGCTGCGTTCGTCACAAAGCACTTTCCAGCAAGCGGAAAGCCAGAGCGCCGATGTGCGTGGTCATGTGCTGGTGGCAGAAGACAATAGCGTGAACCAGCTGGTGGCCTCCGAGGCGCTGAAGCGCCTGGGCTATCACGTGGACATCGTCGGCAATGGCCGCGAAGCCGTGGAGGCCGTGCGGCATAGGCCCTATGACCTCATTTTTCTGGACTGCCATATGCCGGTCATGGACGGTTTCGAGGCCTGCCGCGCCATACGGGCCAATGAGGCAGCGGGCCAGAAAATTCCCATCATCGCCATGACGGCCAGCGCCCTTAAAGGTGACCGGGAAAAATGCCTTGAGGCCGGCATGGATGATTACCTGCCCAAGCCGGTACGCCTCAATGATTTGCGCGCGGCCCTCGAACGTTGGGTCGCTCCTGCCTGAGCGCTTGCTCTGAGTCAGTCCTGCACTTTTCCGCGTAAAGCCTTCACCTGACCCCGCTGTACCTTGCCTTCCACGCGCCGCCGCTGCGAGGCGCGCGTAGGACGCGTTGCCGTGCGCGCAGGCAGCTCGGTGGTGGCCAGTACAAAAAGCTCGCGCAGACGCAGCAGCGCGTCTTCCCGGTTCTTTTCCAGGCTGCGAAAGCGTTGCGCCTTGATGACGATCACGCCCTCGTCACTGATGCGCTGGTCGCGGTGGCCGCAAAGTTGCTGCTTGATGGCGGGTGGCAGTGAAGAGGCATGGATGTCAAAGCGCAGATGCACGGCATTCGACACTTTGTTCACATTCTGGCCGCCATTACCCTGGGCCCGTATGGCCATGAATTCGGCCTCGTCCGGGTTCAGCAAATCGGGATTGGCATGGGGCATTTGGGTCATTTCCGGTCATGTAAGGCCAGCATACGCGGTTTTTTCCGCCAGGCCTCCTGTCAAGCTTGCACCGGCGCTGGCGCTGGTTAGAGTAAGCGCACTTATCCCGCCGCGAGTGCGCTTTCAGACCCTGAAAGACCGCGGTCAAAACAAGAAAAGACAGGAGCAGTCATGTCGGATCAGGTTGATTACATCGTGGTGGGCGGCGGTTCCGCCGGTTGTGCTGTTGCTTCGCGTCTCAGTGAAGACCCCAATGTTTCCGTGGCCGTGCTGGAAATGGGCGGTGACGGTGACAAATTCCTGATCCGCACGCCAGCGGCCATTGTGCTGATGGCGCCCACCGGGATTAACAGCCAGCCGTTTGATACGGTGGCGCAAGCCGGGCTTAACAACCGTCTGGGTTATCAGCCGCGCGGCAAGGTCCTGGGCGGCTCTTCTGCCGTGAATGCCATGGCCTATATCCGCGGCCACAAGTCTGACTATGACCATTGGGCAGCTCTGGGCAATAACGGCTGGTCTTGGGATGAGGTCCTGCCTTACTTCAAGAAATCCGAGCACAACAACACCTTCAATAACGAGTGGCATGGCCAGAATGGCCCGTTGCAGGTGAGCGAGTGCCAGTCCGACAGCCCTTTGCGCCCGGTCTGGCTGGAGGCCGCCAAGCAGGCGGGTTACCCCGTCACTGACGATTTCAACGGCCCACAGCAGGAAGGCATAGGCCTGTTCCAGCTCACCCAGAAAAATGGCGAGCGCTGGAGTGCCTATCGCGGCTTTTTGCAGCCCTTTGTGGGCAAGCGCAGCAATCTGCGTATTGAAACCGGCGCGCTCACGCAGCGCGTGCTCTTCGACGGCAAGGTGGCCGTGGGTGTGGAGTACAAGCAGGGCGGCGTGACGAAAAAACTGATGGCACGCAAGGAAGTGATCCTGTCTGCCGGCGCCTTCCAGTCACCGCAACTGTTGCTGCTTTCCGGCGTGGGCGACGCGGATGAATTGAAAAAGCACGGTATTCCCGTGGTCCATCATCTGCCGGGCGTGGGCAAGAATCTGCAGGATCATCCGGATTTCGTGTTCTGTTACAAGTCCAAGAGTCTGGATACTTTCGGTCTTTCCCTGGCCGGCACTGTGCGCATGATTCGCGAGATGCTTCGCTACAAGAACGAACGTCGCGGCATGATCACCACCAATTTTGCAGAAGGCGGTGGCTTCCTGAAAACGGATGCAGCCCTGGAAGTGCCGGATATCCAGCTGCATCTGGTGACGGCGATTGTCGATGACCATGCCCGCACCCTGCATATGGGCCACGGTTTCTCCTGCCATGTTTGCGTGCTGCGTCCCAAGAGCCGTGGCACGGTAGGCATTGCCGATCGCAATGCGGAAACGGTGCCGGTGATCGATCCCAATTTCTTCGGCCATGAAGATGATGTGGACGTGATGCTCAAGGGCTACAAGATGACGAAGAAGCTGATGCAAACAGCCGCCTTCGCGCCCTGGATCAGCAAGGAACTGTATACCGCCGATATCAAGACCGATGACGAGATTCGCGCCATCCTGCGTCAGCGTACGGACTCCGTGTATCACCCGGTGGGCAGCTGCAAGATGGGCACGGATGATATGGCCGTGGTTGATCCAGCTCTCAAGGTGCATGGCATTGCCGGCCTGCGTGTGATTGATGCTTCCATCATGCCCACGCTGATAGGCGGCAACACCAATGCGCCGTCCATCATGATTGGTGAGAAGGGCGCGGATCTGATTCGTCAGGCGCGCTGAGTCCGTTTCTGAAAAACAGAAAAGCCCCGGCATGCCGGGGCTTTTTTTATTCATGGACTCCAGTGCATGGCGGCTTGTTGTGCTTTTGTGAGTGCCGGATATTCATTTGCCATATAGAGAATGATTTTTACAAATTGTCGACAGTGGCACGGCATATCCACTCTGGTGGACATTAGTCTCGCGGGCCAGTCTGCAGGCCGCGTCCGGC
>JAVHYE010000036.1:6182-23366 GCA_031119295.1 Pedobacter sp.
ATATCCACTCTGGTGGACATTAGTCTCGCGGGCCAGTCTGCAGGCCGCGTCCGGCCGGCAGTCAACCTGAACGCAGCTGGTGCGTTAAAGGAAATATCCCATCAGGAGTATCAGATCATGAAACGTATTCTTTGCACTGCTTCGCTGCTGCTTGCAGCAGCGCCACTCATGGCTGCAGATGTTGGGGTATCAGTAAGCGTGGGCCAGCCCGGCTTTTACGGCACCATAGATATCAGCAATTATCCTCGGCCCCAGGTGATTTATGCCGAGCCTGTAGTCGTGCGGCCGGTGCCGGTGGGCGTGGTTTATGAACCTGTCTATCTGCATGTGCCACCTGGCCAGGCAAAAAAATGGTCCAAGCATTGCGGCGCTTATAATGCCTGTGGTCGCCCTGTCTATTTCGTGCGTGATGACTGGTACAACGATACCTATGTGCCCGCTTATCGTGAGCGCCATCCCGGCAAGGGCCATGGCAACAAGCATAAAGGCCATGGCAAGGGGCACGACTGATCAAAAGCCATGAATAAAAAAGCCGGGCGTTGCCCGGCTTTTTTATTTTGCGAAGCTGCATCAAGCGCTGACTTTATGGCGGCGGGAAATATCCTTGAAAACAATGCTAACACCTTCGTTCTCGCCACTTTCCGTGGTCATGGGCGAGGCGGTGAACTCTGCAGCATAAACTTCATCCACACGGCGTACCGCTGCAATGAACTGGCTGCGTTCGCCAGCCAGGCAATGCGCCAGCATTTCTCCTACCAGATCTTCTTCCGCATCACCCACCAGATGCTCGCTGAGCAGGCTGCCCACGAGGGGTTGGTCATCATCCAGCAGGGCCGCCGCAGCGGGATTGGCATACTGGATGCGGCCCTCGGCATCCAGGCGCAGGATGGCATCGCCCAGGGATTCCAGCAGCAGATCGGCATGCTGCTTGAGGCGCTCCAGTTTGCGCATGCTGGCTTCGAAATTGTTATTGCTGAGTTCCAGCTCGCGATTCTTGCGATACAGATCGAGGAAGACCTTGACCTTGCGTTTGAGGATGGCGGGCTCCAGTGGCTTCACCAGAATATCCACCGCGCCGCTTTCATAGGCCTTGAGTACATGTTCATGGCTCTGGTTGATGGCGGTGACGAAGAGCACGGGGATGCCCTGGCTGCGGCTGTTCTTCTGCATGAGCTCGGCGACTTCATAGCCGTCCATGTCCGGCATCTGTATATCCAGCAGTACCAGGGCGATTTTCTGGTTCAGCACCATTTTCAGGGCTTCATTGCCGGAGTTGGCTCGCACCAGGGTGGCGTCGAACTCATCCAGCAGGACCTCCAGGGCCAGCAGATTGGACTGCTGGTCATCCACCAGCAGGATGCGGGGCTTTTCAGCGGCGGGAGTGGCAGCTTTTGCCATGACAACAGCTCCTGTAGGCAGGATCCATGGGATGGCCAGCATGCTAGCAAATACAGGCTGCCGGCAATGAGGATAAATACGTTGGCATTGCGTATGCCAGCTGGACAGGATGCCAGCATGCAATGACAGTTTGCTGGCAGTTGCTGCGCGGCCTGTTTTCGGCTCTAGTTGCCTGCGCTTTGTTCCGGGTTGTCCTGATGACGCTTGTTCGCCGCATTGCCCACCTCGACATGGATGCCTTCTACGCCTCCGTGGAGCTGCTGCGCTATCCGCAGCTCAAGGGCCTGCCCGTGGTCATAGGCGGACGCTGGCGGCGTGAGGATGATGTGCTGGCACGTGCCGCTGCCGACGGCACGCTGGCCAGCATTCCGCTCGAGGATTTTCCCCGAATACGCGATTACGTCGGCCGTGGCGTCAGCACTACCGCCACTTATGCAGCGCGACAATTCGGTGTGGGCTCGGCCATGGGCATCATGAAAGCGGCCAAACTTTGCCCGGATGCCATCATGCTGCCGGTGGACTTCGATGAGTACCGCAAATATTCCCGTCTCTTCAAATCCGTGATCCTGGAGCATGCGCCGCTGATGGAAAATCGCGGTGTGGACGAGGTCTATATCGATTTCACGGAGGTGGAGGGCGGGCAGCAGGAGGGGGGCCGCAAACTCGCCGAAAAAATCCAGTCCGCCATTTTTTCTGCTACCGGTCTTACCTGCTCGGTAGGCGTGGCGCCCAACAAGCTGCTGGCCAAGATGGCCAGCGAATTCAACAAGCCCAATGGCATTTCCATTGTGCATGAGGCCGATCTTGAGTCCCTGATCTGGCCCTTGCCCTGTCGCAAGATCAACGGCATAGGTCCGCGCACGGATGAAAAGCTGAAACGCTTCGGTATTGAAACCATTCGCGATCTGGCGCTGCGGGAACAGGGCTGGCTCACGGAGAATTTCGGCGAGAGCTATGGTGCCTGGCTGTATCGCGCTGCCCGTGGCCTGGACGAACGTCCGGTGGTCACCAGCAGCGAGCCGGTGTCCATGAGCCGTGAAACCACGTTTGGCGAGGACCTGCATGCTGTGGCCAACAAGGCCGAGCTCGGGGCGATTTTCACGCGCCTCTGCGAACAGGTGGCGGCCGATCTTGAGCGCAAGGGTTATGTGGGCAAGACCGTGGGCATCAAGATCCGCTATGACAACTTCAAAGCCGCCACGCGTGATCACACCGCCGATTTTTATACTGCCGATGCCAAGGTCATACGTCAGCTGGCCGGCCAATGCCTGAAGCGTGTGCCACTGGAGCGGCGCATACGTTTGCTGGGTGTGCGTGTGGGCAGTCTGGTCAGGCGTGATGAAGTGGATGAGAGCGGCCATTTGCCGGGCGAGCTGCCGCGTTCACGCAAGAAAGCCGATCCCAATCTTTCCCTGTTTGATGATCTTTGAGCGGATTCAGCGGCGTGGCCGCAGCGGGTCCAAAAGCCCTTTGAGACCGTTGTGATCAATCTCGTGCATCAGTTCGAGTAATTGCCCGAGCTTGCCGGGAGGGAAGCCTTCACGTGCAAACCAGGCCAGATAATGGCCGGGCAGGTCCGCCAGCAGGCGACCCTTGTATTTGCCATAAGGCATTTCCAGGGTCACCAGCTGTTTCAGGTCTTCAGGCTGCATGGATTCAAGGCTTGTGAAACGAAGGGGCCGCGGCGTTTATTCGCCGCGGATATAGCTTTCCAGCTGATGAATCAGGGATTGCTGATCGGAAATGATGTCTTTCACCAGGTCACCGATGGAGACCAGGCCCACCAGCCTGCCTTCATCCAGCACCGGCAGATGGCGCAGGCGCTTTTCGGTCATCAGCTGCATGCAGAATTCATTGCTATGTTTTGGCGTCACGGTGATGACATTAGCCGACATGATGTCAGCCACTTCGGTGTTATAGGAAGAGCGCTCCATGAGCAGCACTTTGCGGGCGTAATCACGCTCGCTCAGTATGCCCACCACGGCTTCGCCCTCGGTCACCACCACGGCACCAATGCCTTTCTCGGCCATCAGCGTGATGGCCTCCAGCACGGTGGCAGAAGGGTGGATGGTATAGGTCTGTGTTATCCCTTTGGCTTTGAGGATTTCGGCTACGGTTTTCATGGCATCCCTCCCTTGCAGAAGTTGCTTTTTAGCATAGATGCCGATGTTTGGGAGCGTCTGCCTGTCTGACGTCAGACAGGCTCGAGGGTCTCTGTTCCGCACACAGAAGGTTATGTGCTGCTGTCAGGATGATCTTGCGCGCGACTTGTCTTCCAGTCTGCTGAAAACAGTGGCGACCCATTCGCTGAAGACACGCACTCTGGCGCTCAGATGCCTGTTGGGTGGATAGAGAATGTGGAACACCGTGCTGTCCGAGTCATAGTCCTTCAGGATTTGTTCAGCGATGCCGGCATCGAGATAGGCCTGTACGGCATGGGAGGGCGCCTGGAACAGGCCCAGGCCGGCAATCCCGGCCCTGACATAGGCCTCGCCGTCGTTCAGTGCGATCAGGTGCTTGCCCCTGTGTGTGGTCCTGATGCCGTCTTTCTCGAAAACCCAGCTGCGCATTTTTCCCGTTCTCGACGAGAAATAGTTGATGAAAATATGATTCTCGAGGTCGGCCACGGTTTCCGGTTTGCCATAGCGCGAAAAATAAGCCTGGGTGCCACAGGTGATATTGCGGAATTCACCGATTTTCCGCCCTGCCAATGAGTGGTCGACAATATCTCCGGCACGTATCACGCAGTCCACATTTTCCTGAACCAGATCCACCGGACGATCAGAGCAGCCAAGCTCCAGCTGTATGTCGGGGTAGCGCTCATAGAACTCGGGCAGTACCGGAATGATGGTGTCACGCGCACTGGCACTGGCATCCACACGCAAACGCCCTTTGGCCGTGGTAACCGCATGAGTCAGTGAAGACTCCACCTCTTCAATGTCTTGCAGCAGGCGCAGTGCATTTTCGTAATAGGCAGCGCCATCTGATGTGGGGCTGACCTGGCGCGTTGTGCGGTTGAGCAATTTGACGCCCAACAAGGTTTCCAGTTCCTGGATATTGAGAGAAAGCGTTGCCTTCGGCACGCCAAGCGAATCGGCGGCCCGTGTAAAACTGCGCAGCTCAACCACACGGGTGAACATGCGCATTGCTGTGAATCTGTCCATCTTTCTATCCGGTTATCCAGATATCTGGATAAATTAATCAGGAAATCGATATTTATCCGGGAGCTGGTTGGCACTATCGTCCAGCGCTCGGTTTAAAGTTTTGGTTAAAAAATGGCCGCCTTCTGGCGCTGCCATTTCATTTTTTTCCGTCTTGGGAAAAGACGGATGCGTGCAATGTACACAGGCTTGCCACGGTGGCCTGTCAGTCATTTCCTTGCATGGAGGCTGGTGTTTTCCATAGGTATTGTCGATGTACCGTATACGTCCGATAGACCAGATTGGTGTCAAAAGCAGTGCGAGAACACGCGCAGCACTCATACGTGCAGCCGCATCTGCTTTTCGTGCTTCCGGTTTTGAATCGGCACGCATACGCAATATCGTGCGCCTTGCCAGAACGAGTCTTTCGGCGGTGGATTACCACTTCGGCAACAAGCTTGATCTCTATTGCGCGGTACTGCAGGACAGCATCAGGGAGTTGAGCGCAGGCTTTCCGTTTGATGACAAGCGCCTGCAGCAATCTCCCCGGCAGCATTTGTACAGCCTCGTCCAGAATTTTCTGTATCAATTACGTGCCAGAACGGCTGAAAAGAGCCCGCTTATTCCATTGCGAGACATTTTCGGCCCGCCTGAGGCGGTGGATGTACTGGCTCGGGAATATCTGGCGCCGCAGCTGGATGGCATACGCAGCGCTGTCATGGCAGTACTTGATGGCAAAGTCCCTGCAGAGGCAGTAAACAACATCACCCTCAGTCTTTTCTCGCAATGCCTCTTCTACGGCCTGACTGAAAACGTGCACGCCAGCCTGATGGTCAAGGCGCCGGAAAGCAGTGAGGAAATCAGCTCGCTGGCCATGCATATCGTCAATACCAGTGTCGCGGGTTTGATGACTGAATGAGTTTTGCGAAGACCGTCACTATTTCCCTGTGCGTAGTGACCCAAAAAAAGAGAGCCGAAACGGCTCTCTTTTCATTTCAGACCATCAGTTGCCGAAGCGATAGCCTATGCCCAGCAGGGCAATAAGCGGATCCGGATGCATGGTGACAGTACTGGTACTCAGTGCCTCATTGGTGGTGCTGTCACGCAGATACATGGTGGCAGTCACCTTGAGTGGCATATAACTCAGCGCTGCGGTGGCAAAGAAATTATTGCCCAGTTCGGCAGAGAACCCAGCATTGAACACAGGTGCCCAGGAGCGTGAGGCTTCGGCCTCAACATGGCTCTTGCCGTCGGTGACGCAGTTGGGATCACCGGCGACACCGGTGCAGGCCGGATTGGTGCCCAGCATGTAGCCGATTTCCAGGAAGTTTCCGGGTGTGGCATAGACATCACTGGAGTTCATGTCGGCAGCCACGTTTGATCCGACCTCGATATCCGTGAAGAAGTTGTAGCTGACACCAAGTCCGACATAGGGACGGAAGCGCGCGGTGGGTTCATTGAAGTAGTACTGCACGACAAGGGCGGGGCTCCACTGCTTGGCAGTGGCCAGAGGTTGTTTGGCTTCCCGACCGCAAGCGAAAGGATCTGTTCCGCTATGCTGGTTGCCCGAGCCATCCAGGCAGATCGAGCTGTAGAAGCCGTTAGGCTCCCCTGTGACAGAGCCGGGCACCGTCACGGCACCCTTTCCTTGCAGGGTGACTTCGGGGGGGATTCCGCCAACAAAATTGACCGCCCAGTTATCCGTCAGGAAATGGGTGAAGGTCAGTGCCAGTGTGCCGAGATCATCGGCTGCAACACTGGTGCCTTCCTGGTTCCAGGAGCTGGCGGGCACGAAATCGCTGCCGGTATTGCCGGGGTCGAAAAGTACTTTTGCGCCCTTGATAACAGTGGGGTTGAGCTCGGTATGCACGGTTGAGGATTTGTCCCTGGGCTTGATGTGGAACCAGCCGATATTGAACAGGTTGTCACCTTTGCTCAGGCCCTGCTTGGGGCTGAAAATGGATTTTTTGTTCGATGTCGAGTCTGGTGCATCTGCTACTGTGGCCGTGTTCACATTGCTGCTGGAGGATTCCTCCGCCAGAGCCTCCACAGCATGAAAACTCGCCAGGAAAGCTGCAAGGAAGATTGCTCTTTTCATTTTTGGCATCTCTGCTTTTTTCAGTTTTTATTGTTTGCCATGGCTGAAGATGGCGAGAAAAAACTATGTGCAGAGTTGTCCTAATAAAATCGGGAAAGAGGGCAAGGCGAAGTGGCTGATGAGTTCTGCTAATGAGGGGGGAGTGGAGCTGCGTTTCGAAAGATGCCGGGACGTGTGTGAACTAATGTAAATGAAAAAGGAGGAGGCCATGCTCAGGAAAGCGGCCTCCTCCTTTTCGTTGTACTCATGAACATCAGCTTTTGATTTTCTCCAGATAAGCATCCAGCTGGTCGTAGGTGGCCCCAAAGCCACCATTCATGGAGGCGAACATGCTTTCAAAGAAGGCTTGTTCGGTGGCGCTGGCATCATGCGGCAGGCCCTGCAGGCGTAGCAGGGTTTTTCCATCCTGTTCCTGGAAGGTCAGGGTGTTTTCCACCAGCAGGGGGAAATTGCCGGGGAAGGGGGCGCGCGCGACATTGGCTTTTTCGTCAGCGAAGGAGCTGAGATAGACCAGTTTTTGCTGCGGCTGGATTTCACGGTAGAGGAAGCGTCCCCACCACATGCTGCCATCGGGGGCTTCCATGCCGTAATGGAAAATGCCCTCGGGGCGGAATTCCAGTTTCTTCACCAGCAGCTTCTTGCCGACGGGACCCCACCAGTTGGCAAGGTGCTCGGCTTCGGAATGGGCTTTCCATACGAGGCTGAGCGGTGCCTTGATGGTGCGGGTGATGATGAGGGGCTGGCCCTTGTTATTGCTCATGATTTTCTCTTCTTGCAGGTTCTGTTCAATTCTTTTGGGCGCAGATCAGCATCCAGTTCACACCGAAGCGGTCGGTCACCATACCGAAGCGATCACCCCAGAAGGCCACGGCCAGCGGCGATACAACGTTGCCGCCTGTGGCCAAGGTGTCGAAGACACGGGTTTGCTCATCGTTATGGCTGCAGTGCAGGCACAGGGTGATGAAGTTGTTGGGTGTGGCGGGCTGACCGGGATGACCGTCAGAGGCCATCAGGCGTACACCCGGGGCCTGGAACTCTGAGTGCAGGAGGTAGTCCTTGAAGGGCTCTGGTACTTCCACCTTGGCATCGGCATAGGTCATCTGCGTCACGACTTCGCCACCGAAGCAGTTTTTGTAAAAGGCCAGTGCTTCACGGCATTTGCCGGAAAAATCGATATAGGGATTCAGGCTTTCCATGATGTTTTCTCCTTGTGCTGGTTCAGACAGACAGCTTAGGGCTGGGTTTCCGTGACGATCTTGAGATCGGCAAGACCGGCTTCGAAATCCGTGCCCACCATTTTGTCCATATTGAAAAAGAGATGGATGATCTTGGCGAAGTAGGGCACAGGGCCTTCCATGGCCCAGGTGACTTCCGTCCCATTGCTTTGCGGTGCCAGGGTGAAAATGGCAGTGTTGTGGGCTTCAAACGGCACAAGAAAATCCAGCTTGATGCGGACTTCCTGTGGTGTGGCAGAAATTACTTCCATGCTGCCACTGCCGACATTGCTATCCCCTTCCCAGGCGTATTTGGCGCCCACGCCGCTTTCAGGGCCGCTATAGCTGCGCTTCATGGCCGGGTCTTTCTTTTCATACGGCGACCAGACTTTCCAGCGCTGGAAGTTGCTGATCTCGGCCTGGATTCTTTCCGGAGAGGCGGCAATTACTGTTTTTCGCTCCACCCGGAAGGTATCGGGCCGGGTGGCGGCAAAGAGCAGGATGGCGGCAACAAGAACAGCAAAGCCGATGGCGATTTTCTTGAGCATGAAGCTTTTCCTTTTTCAGGTTTTTCTTGAGTCTTCTCAGACCTTGAGAGGCTGGTTGAGCTGTGTGATCCATTGTGCAGGATCAGGGCTGGATTCCGGGCCCTTTACATAACACTCCCAGAGACCGCCGGATTCACAGCCCTTGTCCACGCCTATGGCGGCATGGAACTGGCCCCAGGCTTCACCGAGGTTTTCGTAAGGGCCGTGATAATTGGTGCGCATCACGGTCAGCGCTGGCAGTGCGCTATTGATGACGCGGCCCACGGGGTTCACCGGCTTTGCCACCGGAACACAGATTTCAAAATCAAAAAAAGCCGGATCTATCTTGAAGTGGTAGGAGCTCAAGGGGCCGGCAGGCGCAATGCCTTGTGCTGCCAGAGCAGCAAAGAGCTCCTGTATGGCCGGCTCCATGAATTTCTGGATATCGGCACGCGGCATGCTGAGGCGTATGGCTGCGGTGGCCTGTTTTTCAGTGCTGACTTTGACGGGGCTATCGATCATGACGGCATCTCCCTGCTGTTATGGTTTTTCCTGATGCGGCGGTCTGTTTACGGCCGGTGGTAGTGCGCTTCCATGAACTGCTGCCACTCGCCATTGTCATCTTCATATTGCGAAGTGAGGATGCGATGCGAATCGCTTACGAAGGTGTGTATGTCCTGGTATTTCGCCATTTTTTCAGGCTGGTCCATACGCGGGCCGGTGGCATTGAGGGTGAGGACTTTGCCATCGGACGAGAGCTCACCTTCGTAAACCCAGAGGTAATCCATCATGGAGCCCAGCCAGGTGCCCACGAATTTTTTCTGCTTCGTGTCATAGCCCAGCGTAAGCTGCATATGGGCCGGTTTGCCGTCAGGCATATTGTGCTTGCCGTTCACCTGCAGCCAGATTTCGCCTATGAGCTGGCCGCTTTCAGTGGCCGTCCAGGTGATGGCGGGTTGATCGGGGCCGGCAGGGGCTTCGCCTGTGGAAGTCCAGTCTCCCAGGAATTTTTTCAGCCATTCATGTTCTTTGCTGGCGATGAATTCCATGTCATTTCTCCTTTCGTGATTTATCAATGGGAGCTGACGGCTGTGGCTTCCGCCGTCAGTTTTCCGCCGCGCATGAGCAGGGCGCCGATGACACCGGCACCAATGGCAAAGGCAGCGCCGGTAATGAAAGCGAGTTGATAGCCGCCGGTGAGGGCAGCTGCCTGATCATGGCCGGCTGCCAGCAGGCTTTCGGTGCGCGCACCGGCCAGGCTGGCGAGCACGGCCAGACCGAGGGCGCCGCCCATCATGAAGGCGGTATTCACCATGCCGGAGGCGAGACCGGATTCGCTGGGCTGCACATCATTCATGGCGGCAAGCAGGACCGGATTGAAGGCAATGCCGCCGCCCAGGCCCAGCAGCACCATGCCCGGGAAAACATGCAGCCAGAATTCGCCGTTCACGGGCGCCAGGGAAAAAAGCGCGAGACCAATACCGGCAATGACCAGGCCCACACCCATGGGCAGGCGCAGACCGAAACGCATCACGAGTTTCGCGGAAAGGCCCAGTGAAAAAATCGCCATGATGAGATCGGGCGGCAGGAAGGCCAGACCCACCTGCATGGGCGTGTAATTCAGTACCTGCTGCAGATACAGGGCGGAAATGAAGAACCAGGCAAACATGGCGGCGGCCCAGAACACGCTGACCACATTGGCCACGGCCACATTGCGCAGGCGGAAAAGACCTAACGGCATCAGCGGATGCTGCACGCGCGACTCGATGAAAATGAACAGTGCCAGCAACACGACCGCCGCACCTAGCAGGCCCAAGGTGGTGAGCGAAGTCCAGCCGGCCTCATTGCCGCCAACAATGGCGTAGACCGCCAGCATCAGGGATGAGGTGATGGTGATGGCGCCGGCCCAGTCCAGTTTTTCGCCATGGGCCGTGCCCTTGGTATCCGGCAACAATTTCACCGAGAAGAAGTACACGGCAATGCCTATGGGCAGATTCACCAGGAAGATCCAGTGCCAGCTCAGGGTAGTAAGCGCGCCGCCCAGCAATACGCCTATGCTGCCGCCAGCGGCACAAACGAATCCGTAAACGCCCATGGCTTTGGCGCGATCTCCATCTTCTGTAAACAGATCCATGATGAGCGAGAGCGCAACAGCCGTAACAACCGCGCCGCCCAGACCCTGCACAGCGCGCGCAACAATAAGCACTTCTTTATTGGTGGCAATGCCGCAGGCCAGCGAAGCCAGGGTGAAGCCGACCAGACCCAGCAGGAATAATTTGCGATGCCCGAACAAATCGCCAAGACGGCCGCCCAGCAGCAGGAAGCCGCCGAAGGTGAGCATATAGGCATTCACCACCCAGACGAGGGAAGTCTCGGTGAAGTGCAGGTCTTCGCGTATGGAGGGCAGGGCCACGTTCACGATGGTGGTATCCAGCACGATCATGAGTACGCCGCAGCAAAGGACGTAAAGCGCGAGCCAGCGTTTGGGATTGTTCTGTTCCATGTTTTCCATTTTCCAAAGTTTTACGATTTCTGGTCGCGAGCTCAGTGACTTTCCGGGAGCAGGCTGCCGGTGTAGCTGTCCAGTCTTTCCAGGCACTGCGTCCAGCCACCGTTATCCATTTCGCGCATTTCCGCATCGGCAAAGCCGGTTTCGTGAAAGGTGAGCAGGGTACGTCCGCCGGGTGCTTCTTCCAGGGTGACGGTGACCCGCATTTCCACACGCGGCTTGCCGTCTTTGTCCCACTGGAAACTGAAGACCAGTTTTTCCGGCGCCCTGATTTCGTGATAGACGCCATGCATCCAGTAGTCCTCACTCTCGGGCGAGCGTATGCAGATGCGCCAGGTGCCGCCTTCACGCACATCCATGGCGCAGGACTGCACGGTGAATTCATGCGGTCCCCACCAGCGCACCAGATGTTTGGGGTCGGTCCAGGCGCGGAAGACGAGATCGCGCCGTGCATTCAGCACGCGGGTGAGCGTGATTTCGTGGGCCGCCAGTTCAGTGGCGGTGGTAGTGGCGCTGCTCATCTGCATTCAGTCCTTTGCCGTGTTTTTGCTGCGACTTTTACGGGGCGCTGCTTTACCGGGCGTCTTCCCGGCTTGGCCATTCTGCGCCGCTCTTGTGGCAGCCTCCTTGCTGTTCTTGCCGTCTTTTTGTGCTTTTGCGGCTGATTTTTTCAGGGCTGCCTTTTTGGCCGCTGCTTCGGCTTCTTCCTGGGCTTGCAGTTCGCGCAGGTAATCTTCGAGACGATCCAGGCGCTCCTCCCAGAACTGGCGGTACTGCTCTATCCAGCCCACGGCTTCCTGCAAGGGTTTGGCTTCCAGCCGGCAGGGCCTCCACTGGGCTTCACGTCCGCGTATGACTAGGCCGGCCCGCTCCAGCACTTTCAGGTGCTTGGTCACGGCAGGCAGGGTCATCTCGAAAGGTGCTGCCAGCTCGGTGACCGTGGTCTCGCCTTCGGCGAGACGGGCCAGGATGGCGCGGCGGGTGGGATCGGCCAATGCAGAGAAGGTGAGGCTCAGATGGTCCATGACGGTATCAACCCTTTGCTGATGACGAGGTCCGACAGTTATTTCTTGCCTTCAACATGGGCGCGAAAACGATCAAGAATGGCTTGCCAGCCCTGACGCTGCATTTCTGCAGAGTTTTCATTCTCGGCATCAAAGGATTCGGTCACTGTGACACCGTCAGCACCAGCCTCGAAGCTCACGGCAACGCCGCGCTCGTCATCCATCACGTATTCAATGAGCTTTCCCGGTAGCACGCGGGTGTAAGTGCCTTCGAAGTCGAAGCCCATGCTGCCGTCTTTGGCCTCCATGCGATAAGAGAAGCGGCCGCCTTCACGCAGATCGTTACGGCTGCGCGGGTTGTGCCAGTCATCGCTGGCGGCATTCCACTGGTTGACGTCCTCGGGCGTGGTCCAGGCGGACCAGACTTTTTCCGGGCTGGCATTGATGGTGGTCTGAACAGTGATCCTGGGCATGTCCGTCTCCTTCGGCTGTATCCGGGTTGTTCTGATGATTGGAAACCGCATGGTTAATTAACTGATTGGTAAAGTAGTCGTGACGAGTCAGGCTGTCAAGCCGGGGGCGGGAAGGGTTTTGTTGCTGTAGCGGGAGGGGTTGAACAGCGGGCAATAAAAAGCCCCGCACAGGGCGGGGCTTTTCAGAACAGATGATGCCTCAGGCCGCGTTTTCTTCTGCCTTCACGTCGGCTTCAGCGGCGGTTACGGCTTCCACCGTGGTGGCGGCAATATCAGCGGCCAGCTGCGCGTATTGCTTCATGAGCTCGTCGCGGCGATCCGGATCCATATTGATCTTGTCCAGCGCGCCCTTGTAGTGCTTGATCACGCGCTCATCCATGACCTTGTACCACCAGCTCGGGATGTAAGCCGGCAGCAGCATGGAGGCGTAACCGCCGGGCAGCTGCGGTGCGTCTTCAAAATGACGCAGGGCCTGGAAGCTGCGCGTGGGATTGGCGTGGTGATCGGAGTGACGCTGCAGCTGGTAGAGGAAAAGATTCGTCACTACCTCGTTGCTGTTCCAGCTGTGTTCCGGCTTCGTGCGCTCGTATTTGCCGTTGGCGTCTTTCTGGCGCAGCAGACCGTAGTGCTCCACATAGTTGATCACTTCCAGCAGGCTGGCGCCGTAAGCGGCCTGGCCGGCGAGGAAGGGAATGGAGCGGCGACCGCCAACAGCGGCCGCCGCGGCAAAGAAACCGGCGCTCATGGCCCAGCCCTGCAGCAGCTCGTTGTCCTTATTCCAGAAGCCTTTGCCCTTGCGAGCGAGGCGTTCCTTTTCAATCTTCACGGCGGATTTGAAGCCGCCGATCACGGTGCGCGGCAGGAATTTCCAGAAACTTTCGCCCATGCGGCTGGTGGCAGGATCTTCCGGCGTGGCCACACGCTTGTGATGCCCGAAGGGATGTTCGACAGCGAAATGCGTATAGCCGGTGGGGGCCAGCGCCATCATGGAAAGCAGGCGCTCGGCGCGGCCGTGCTTGTGGCTGAGCTCATGGCCGGTATTGATGGCGATGCCATTGATGGCGCCCACGGAGAGGGTGAGGCCAATGTAGTCGGAAACCGGAATGT
Source organism: Pedobacter sp. (assembly GCA_031119295.1). Lineage (GTDB taxonomy): Bacteria > Pseudomonadota > Gammaproteobacteria > Pseudomonadales > Moraxellaceae > UBA2031. The sequence continues at coordinate 19,653 of JAVHYE010000036.1, forward strand.
CCTTGCGGCCGGCTACCCAGGCGCCGAGGAAGGTGGCGGCGTACTGGGCGGGAATGAAGGCCTTCACGATCCACTCGTAGTACTTGTCGTTCTCGAGGCGGTCTATGGCTTCGGCGGGGGGATTGGTGGTGTCGTTGCCTATCATGCGGTCCAGTGCCGGAATGATGCCGTGCACGAGGATGGGGCCGGCCCAGGCGAGGGCGCGCAGCTTCTTGGGCGCCACGGCATAGCCGGTGAGGGCGGCCAGGCCGATCACGGGCAGGGCCGGGCTCAGCAGCCAGAGATAGCGCTTGGGGTCATTCCAGTTGGCCGGGTTGGCGGCATCCGCTTCAGCGGCTTGCTTGAGCAGGGCGTCTGGCGTCTGTGCGTTCATGGCGGGCTCCGTCTTGTTTTGTGGCGGCGTTTATCTGATGACGGCCATATTGTCGGACAGAAGCAGGGGCGAACAGACGTAGAGAGCCGGAAAACCTGCGTGAAACGCCGGCGGGGTCTGAACAGGGAGTTCAGGCGGGAGGGTGTTGGCAAGAGGCGCCTGTGGCGGAGCGAAGCCCGTGCCCCCCAAGGGGACTTCCTATGGGACGCAGTACCGGGCGCAGCGTGTTTCCGCCGCGAATAGCGGCGGGAACGTCATGAATGGCCGGGAGCGCTGGTGGGCAGGGTGGGGCGCAGGCCGGGAACAGCAATTCCGGCCAGACCGCGCAGGGTGCCACGGGTGAAATCCAGCCAGTCGAAGTAATCACGCCAGACCGTGATGCGGCCATTCTCCACTTCAAAAGTGCCGCAGACCCAGAAACCTATGTGCACAGGGCCGATTTTCAGCACATCGGTACGTTCGGTGAGCACGGTATTGCCGGTACTGGCGATGCTGTGCAGCTGCACCTCAAAGACCCGCCCTTCACGCAGGGTCTTGCGTATGAGCTTGGCCACGCGTCCGCCACCTTTGATGGTGGGCAGGGAGACATTGGTGTAGCGCAGGTCTGGTGCCAGCAGCCCGGCCACGGTGTCGTGATCCTGTTGCTCCATGGCTTGCAGGAAACGTGTGACGACTTCTTCGGGTGAGTGCATGACAACTTCCTCAGGTTTTTCGCGTCGGTCTTAGCCGCAGCTCACGCGCTCAATCATGCCCTTGGTGTTGGCATGCAGATTCAGGCGCGCGCCATTGTATTCCATGGTGACGGCCTGACCCGGCTTGAGCACACGCACGTAATGTGCTTCGGCATCCGTCTTGGCCTTGGCGATCAGGGCATCGTCTACCTGCTTTCCTATGGTCCAGTTGGCATTGGCCTCCAGGCAGCCCATGGCGATTTGCTGCGCAGGCTCAGGGGCAGGCGGTTCCGTAGCGGCTTTGGGTGCTGCTGCTGTCGCGCTGCAGGCCACCAGGCTGCCTGATAGGGAAAGAGCAATGAAAAGCTGGCGGCTGGAAGAGAGGGGGAGCGGGCTGCGCATATTCTTGTTCTCCGTAGTGTTCTTGGTCCGCTGGGGGCCTCCGGCATTCTTCATGATTTGCTGGCAGGCGCAAAGCCCCGTTCTGTTGTGTGATGCGCACGGTCGAAGATCGCTGGCAAGACGCAGCAGTCTGCGGCTGCCGTCGCAAAAGCACAGGAGAAAGGCGCAAGAGGACAGGATTCTGGCCGCCCCTGACAAGCTGCGCAGTACTAGGCTGTAGGCCATGAAAAACTACAGGAGCCTGCCATGAATACCGCCCTTGCTGCCCCTGCCGCCCTGGCGGCTGACATCCAGCGTGTATTTGAAAAGCAGCTTGCCACTGCACTGCGTCTGCGCGAATCCACCGTGGACCAGCGCATTGCCAAAATCAAAAAGCTGAAAGCTGCTGTGCTGGCGCATCGTCAGGAGCTGATTGCCGCCGGCTTTGATGACTTCGGCAAACCGCCCGCCGAAGTGGAGCTGACGGAAATCCTGCCAGTGGTGGCCGAGGCCAATGACGCCATACGTAATCTGCGTGGCTGGATGAAGCCCAAGAGGGTCCTGCCTTCGCGTATGGCCGTAGGCACTACTGCATATATGCAATATGAGCCCAAGGGCCGTGTGCTGATCGTGGCGCCCTGGAATTATCCGGTGAACCTGAGCCTGGGCCCGCTGGTCTCAGCCATTGCCGCTGGCAATACCGCCATCATCAAACCTTCGGAAATGACGCCGCATGCGTCTGTGGTGATTGCGAAAATCCTGCGTGCCACATTCACCGAAGACGAAGTGGCCCTGTTTGAAGGCGATGCGCCAGTGGCACAGGCGCTTCTCGATCTGCCCTTTGATCACATCTTTTTCACCGGCTCACCCGCCGTGGGCAAGATCGTGATGGCGGCGGCGGCCAAGAATCTCACCAGCGTCACCCTGGAGCTGGGCGGCAAATCACCCACCATCGTGGATGAAAGTGCTGATCTCGCTGCGGCGGCGCAAAACATACTCTGGGCCAAGTACACCAATAACGGCCAGACCTGCATCGCACCCGATCATGTCTATGTGCACAGCAGCGTGAAGGATGCTTTCGTGAAGCATTGCGTGGCCGTGCTGGAGTCGGCTTATGGCAAGGGCGTGGCGCAAATCACCAGCCCCGATCTCGCCCGCATCGTGAATCATCGTCACGCCGCTCGCGTGAAAAATCTTCTGGATGATGCCAAGGCCCGCGGTGCCCGCGTGCTTACCGGTGGCATCGTGGAAGAGAGCCAACGTTATGTTTCACCCACGCTGCTGACGGATATTCCCGCTGAAGCCAGCATCATGAGCGAAGAAATCTTCGGACCGCTCCTGCCCATCATCACCTACGACAAGCTCGATACCGTGATTGCCCGTATCAATGCCGAGCCCAAGCCGCTGGCGCTTTATGTCTGGAGCCGCAACGAGGTGCATATCAAGCAGGTGATGCAGCAGACTACCTCCGGTGGCGCCTGTATCAATCACTGCGTCATACAGTTCCTGCACGGCAATCTGCCTTTCGGTGGCGTCAATAATTCCGGCATAGGCAGTGGCCACGGCCACCACGGCTTCCTGGCCTTCTCGCATGAGCGTGCTGTGGTGCGTTCGCAGATCATGCTGGCCAAGATGTTTTACCCGCCGTATACGGAGACAACGCGCAGGCTGCTGGGTCTGTTCATCAAGACGGTGTGATGCGCGGTCCGTATGCAGTGCAGAGAAATCCGGGCAGCGTTATTTCCCTTCAATAAAAAGCCGGCGTAATGCCGGCTTTTTTATGGGGCTAAACCTGATCACGGAAAAGCGTCTACTCCATTCACCAGTGCCGCTGCCAGGCGAGGCTGTTTCAGCTGATCCAGCCACCATTGCAAGGCACGGCCTTCGTGATCGCCACGCCACGCCACATAGAGCGTGTTCGGCTCGCGTGGATCGGCCATTTTCTTTTCCAGCAGATCACCACGTTCCAGCAAGGACGCCACGCGCACACGTGGCAACCAGCCGACGCCGAGGCCGGCGCGCTGCGCCTGGATTTTCTCGCGCATGCCGGGCACGGCTAGCGTGGCCTGCCCGCCGATCACGCCATAGCTGCGCAGGGCGTCGCTGCGGCGTGAGGAATCTGCCACCACAATCGTACGGTGCGCGAGCACGGTTTCGCTTTGCAGTGGCTCTTTGGCTTTGGCCAAAGGATGTTTCGGGGCCACGGCAAATACCCACTCCAGTGTGCCCAGTTCCAGCCAGCGCAATTTCGGAATTACCGGTGGCTCATTGGTTGCACCGATCACGAGA
>JAVHYE010000037.1:0-10260 GCA_031119295.1 Pedobacter sp.
GGCCGCCTGTTCGGGTAGTGCTTACTGCAGTGTTTCGGCTTCCGGCTGCGTTTCAGCACGCTTGCGCTGGGCTTCGGCAAACACGGCATCGAAATTCACCGGGGCCAGCAGCAGCTGCGGGAAGCTGCCGCGGGTGACGACGTCGGAAACGGTTTCACGGGCATAGGGGAAGAGCAGGTTGGGGCAGTAGGCGCCCAGCAACTGGCCGATCTGGGCATCGGGCACGCCATCGATCAGGAAGATGCCGGCCTGTTTCACTTCCACGAGGAAGGCAGTGGCATTGTCATTCTTCACGGTGACGGTGAGTGAAAGCACGACTTCAAAATTCTTGCCGTCTTCCAGCTTGCTGGCAGCTGTGGACAGCTCCACATTCACTTCCGGCTGCCAGGGGGCGAGGAAGGTCTTGGGCGCATTGGGGGCTTCGAAGGAAAGGTCCTTCACATAAATGCGCTGCAGCGCGAATTGGCCCTGGGCCTGTTGTTGTTCTGACATGATGCAATCCTTGGGGAGTCGGGTAACGAGCGACTGGCAGCACCCCATGCCACCAGTTGCTCAGGAAAAATACTCAGGCGGCGAGCTTGCCGTCCAGTTCGCCGGCACGTTCCAGTGCATAGAGCTCGTCGCAGCCGCCGATGAATTCATCGTTGATGAAAATCTGCGGCACGGTGCGCATGCGCGTACGTTCCACCAGGGCCATACGCGCTTCGTGGTCACGGCTCAGGTCGATTTCCTCGAAGGCGGCGCCCTTCTGCTTGAGCAGCTGCTTGGCGCGCACGCAATAGGGACAAACCTGGGTGGTATAGACGACGACACGAGCCACGATGACCTCCTCTGCGCTAAGGATGCGCTTACTTCTTCACCAGCGGCAGCGACAGGCCTTTCCAGTTGCTGATCCCGCCTTCGAGCTTGTAAACCTGGGTAAGGCCGGCTGCCTTCAGTTTCTGACCTATGGAGCCGGCAACCTGACCGAGGTTGCAGACAATGACAATGGGGCGCTCCAGATCCTTTTTCAATGCGGCGAGGTTCTCGTCGATACGGCTGACCGGGATGTTCTCGCTGCCGCTGATATGACCAGCCTTGAAGTCGGCCGGGTCGCGCACATCGATGACGCGGGCATTCTGCTGGTTGACCAGTGAGGTCAGGCCCTGGGGGCTGATCGACTTGCCGCCACGGGCGAACTCGTTGATGAGGAAGGCGATAGCCACGGCGATGAAGCCACCGGCCAGCAGGTAATGGTTCTGCAGGAATTCGAAGAAGCGTTCCATGAAGGGGGACTACGGTTGGAAAAACGGGTCGGCAGTATACCCTCTATGACGTTGCCGGTGCCTAGCACTGGCAACACGTGCTACCCGCAGTGAATCCGGGTATCACTCCGCCGCCGACGCCTTATGACCTTGCTGCCGCACAGGGCCTCAGCCTTAGACATCCGGCGGCACTCTTCCGAGCTACCCGTGCCCAAAAGACCGGGGCCGGTCAAAGCTGGCCCCGGTACAGGAGGGAGGGGGCAGGTCGGGATCAGTGCTCGTGCTCCTCCGCGAGGCCCACCACCAGTATCCCGTCATTGCAGCCAAAGCCGGACCAGGAGGCGTTCGAGCCGCCGCCGTGCAGGCCCTGGCACTCCTCGGCCACTGTGCCTTCTTCATGGAAGTGGTCGTCGTGACGGTGGTAGACGAGGACGCCGCTGCGGTCGGCCTTGCTGGCCAGGACGACATCGCCGCGGGGTTCGGCAATGCCGTGATGCGCCGCCAGGCTGTTTTCACTGGCCAGAACAGCTCCGCCTGCCAGGCTGGCATCGCTGAACAGGGAGAAGCGCGGGCCGCTGCCGCCATCGAAGAAGAGGGCGGCGAGACCGTCCACGCTGCGGTAGTGGGCGGGTGTGGTGCCCAGCAGTTTGTAGCCGAGCAGGGCCGGGGCATTTTCACCGCTGGCAGAGAGGCCGCTATCCACAAACTGCACCTGATGCGCCGCGGTAGCCGGGCGCTGTGCAATCACGGCATAACGGTTGCCGGGGCTGGCGTAGATGGCACTGGGGGCATGGTCGAGCGCGAAATCACCGAGGAAGCTTGCGCTGTCCAGATCGTAGACATGGGCGCGCGCATCGCTGCTGGCCACGATCAAGCGGCCCGGGTGAATGGCTGCGGCAGGCGCTGCGCCATGCTCATGCTCTGCGGCCTCTCCGGTCCAGGCGATGCCGGCATTGCTGAGGGAAAAAGCCAGGTCAATCACGGTGAGCAGGCTGCCGGCCTCCAGATCCACCACCTGTATCTTGCTGCTGCCAGCGGCATGCGCCGGGTCCGGGTCGGTGATGAAGGCTTTGTCTTCCGCGGCGCTGACCGTGAGTTTGGCGCCTGCCGTGATACTGGCGGCGCTGACCACTTGCACGCCGCCCTTGTAACTCCAGTTCGCGCTGTCTTCAGCCGTCTCCAGAATATGCAGCTTGCCGTCAGTGTCGAGCACGAGGAAATGTTCGCCATGACCATCGAAGCTGTGTTGCGAGCGGGTGGCATCACTGCCATTTGACCAGTCGAAATCCACATAGAGATTCTTTTCCGGCGTGACGAGATACAGCTTCTTGTTGCCGCTGGCGAAGGCTGCCAGCTGTTGCACGTCATGGTGACCGGCCACCTGGCTGACCCGCAGCGGCGTGCCGATTTTTTTCACGCTGATGGATTCACTGCCGTGATCATGATCATGGGCGCTGCCGGGCAGCTTGCTGCTGCCGGTGTCGTTATTGCAGCCAGCCAGGGCCAGTGCAGTGGCGACGAGAGAGAATTGCAGAAAACGTGAAACGGTTTTTTGAGTATTGAGCATCATGATGAGGCTCTCCTTGCAAATTGGGGTCGTGTGTAGAGAGCCAGCCCGCAAAGCGGGAGCCGGCTCAGACGAAGAGCGGATTCAGAAAAGAGCGCTATGCGCTCGCGCAAGTGGCGCTATCAAAAATCTATGCGCAGGCCTGCTGTGAGATTGCGTCCGGGCTCGGGAATGGTGCTGGCCAGAAAAGAGGTGTGATTCCACACTTCCTCGCCCAGCAGATTGCTGCCGTTCATGAAAAGCAGCACCTTGTCCGCCGGCCGGAAATTCACGCCGGCATTGAGCATGGTGTGGCCGGGAGTGCGGGTCTCGTAAGCTGCAATCCTGTCCTGCTCGTAAACCTGCATGACTTCGGCATTGAGGCTTAGGCGGCTCCAGGATTTTTCCAGATTGAAGCCGAGACGAGCGGCGGGAATACGCGGCAGGTTCTCATCAGTGTCAGTGCGCGTGGCGCGCACCACATCACCCATCAGTCCGGCCTTCCAGCCGCTGCCGAAGCGGTAATCGGCCGAGGCTTCGGCGCCAGTGAATTCCGCTTCCACCTGGCTGTAGCGGATGAGGCGGAAAACCTCGATCTGGTCCAGGGTGCGCGCATAGATATAGTCATCAATGTGGTTGTGATAGGCGCCAATATCAAAGGTGAAGTTGCCGGCAATCTTGCGCAGATTGAGGCCGAGATTGTGCGAGGTTTCCGGGTTCACTTCTGCCGCGGCACCTAATGAAGGACAGGCCAGCAGGCCGCATTCATAGGTATTGGTGGCCAGATGCACGCCATTGGCATAGAGCTCCTGTGCCTGCGGCAGACGTTGCGCGCGGGCCAGCGAGAGCGAGACGTTGTAATCGCTGTGGAATTGCCAGACGAGGGCGGTTGAAAGCGAATTTGCGCTGTCGTCAAAAGCCGGACGGGCCTGCTCATCCTCAAGGGGCGTGCTCTGCTGCCATTCCTGGCGGGCGCCCAGTTCCAGATGCCATTGCGGATTGAAGGTGTAGTGCTCGACGGCAAACACCGCTTGCGACGCCGTATCGGTTTTGGGAATGAAGCTTTCTTCGCCGCGCGCATTGAATTGTGCATCACTCCACTGCAGGCCGATCACGCCTTCAAAACCCGCCAGCGCCACATGCCGCGCTTCCAGCCGTGTCTCGTAACCGTTGTGCAGGAAGGTGGTGCCGACAGCGCCGTCTTCGATTTCGTCGTGGTGATAGCGCGTGTTCTGGAAGCGCAGCGTGACTTCCTCAATGCCCTTGACGGGCTCTTCATAAGCGCCGCGCACATCGAGGCGGCGATGGCTCATGTCCACATAAGGTACTTCTTCCTCTTCGTGTGCATGACCACTACTGCTGCAACTCAGGCTGCTTCCGCTCAGCGCACAATCTTCGAACTCGTGATTATGGCCGGGCAGGCCGTAAGTGCTGCTTTGCCAGGTGTAGGCCAGGCCAAGATAGCCGCGCTCATGTATCCAGGAGAGGCCGGCACTGCTGCTTTGACTGGCGCCGTAACTGCCTTTGACCGTGGGCTCGGTAAAACCGTTGATTTCATAATCATCGGCATCACGATCCGCAAGTTCGGCATGCAGCACGAGATTGCCGGGCAGGCGCAGATTGAGGCTGCCGGCACCGGCTTTTTCCTCGGCCACGGTATTGCCGCGCAAGGCGACAAAACCTTGCACGGTTTTATCCGGCAGTTCGGTGGCAATGCGCTCGTCCAGCACATTCACCACGCCACCTATGGCGCCGCCGCCGTAACGCAGCGTGGACGGACCGCGCAGCACTTCAACGCGGCTGGCGAGCAGGGGGTCGCTGCCTATGGCGTGATCAGGGGAAATATCCGAAGCATCCATGACGGAGGCGCCATCGGATTTCACGGCGACGCGTGGAGCACTCTGGCCGCGTATGACGGGACGGCTGGCACCGCCGCCAAAGGTATCGGCCTGCACGCCGGGCAAATCCGACAGGGCATTGCCCAGAGTAGCCGCGCCTTTTTGCAGCAGCTCGTCCGCCTTCATCACGCTATGCGGCGTGGCCTGAAGATTGGCGTTCTCGTCCATGGCGAGGGCGGACACGGTAACGGTATCCAGCACAGGCTCTTCAACAACCGTGCTGCTGACAGCTTCAGCAGGCGGAGGGCTGACAACATCGTCGGCACGGCCTGCTGCAGGTAGGGCCAGCAGCAGGCCCATCATCAATAAATCGGGAGCCAGCACGTGCTGGCGATAGCCGGGTATGCACCGGGCTATGTATCGGGGGGTGAAAGTCATCGTCGGACTCAAAAGCAGGCAGTGATGAATGCCGGCGCTCCTTGGCGTGCGTGCATGAAATGCCTGCGTCGCGCGAGAGCTGCCGTGTTCAGGTGTTTGCGTTTGAGTCAGACGGGAGGGGCGCGGGACTGGTAGGGCGCAACCGACGGTGAGTCCGTCAGAAAATGCGGGCTGCTGTGCAGGGAGGGCTGAGACAGCGGGTAGGCGGCAGGCGCCGGACTGCTGTGGCTGACGGCCAGCAGGCCGGCCGGGCAGCAATCGCTGACAGGGCTGTGGCCATGGGCGTTGTTCTGGCCGGCATGACTGTCGGCAGAATTGTCCCAGGGCAGGAGAGCGGTTTCGCCGCCCTGATTCAGGGCCTGGCCCAGGGCATGGCTGGGGGCGTGCACTTGCAGCCCGACCAGACAGGCCAGCAGCAAGCAGCACAGCCAGAAGTTCTGGCGGCGCGTGCTGTATCCGGAGTGGGGCTGTGTGGTCATGGGCGGGGCTGGTTTTGAATTTGTTATATTATTACATGTCAAATACAGGTCAGGGCAAGACGCGATTTCGGCCAGATCGAAAATTGCAGGGCTTCAGGGGCGTTCCAGCCCTTCGCGCAAGGTCTGGAAGCGTTCGAAGCGCTCTGCGGCAATCTTGCTTTCGCTCACCGCTACCTTGAGCGCACAGCCCGGCTCATTGCGATGCGCGCAATTGCGGAAACGGCAGCTGCCCAGGAAGGGCTGGAATTCCACATAGCCTGACAGCAGTTGTGCTTCGTCCACATGCCAGAGGCCGAACTCGCGTATGCCGGGAGAGTCAATGAGGTCGCCACCACCGGGCATATGAAAGAGGCGGGCCGTGGTGGTGGTGTGCTGGCCGAGACGGGAGTTGTCGGAAATGGCGGCCACGCGCTGCTCGGCATCCGGCAGCAGCACATTCACCAGCGAGGATTTGCCGACACCGGACTGGCCGACCAGCACCACGGTCTGCTGGCCTATCAATTCCTGCATGTCTTCCAGCTGGCGGGTGCTGGCGCTGACGCGGCGCGTGGCATAGCCGATGGCCTCGTACTGCGCGAGCAGGGCGTCCATTTTTGCGGCAGATTCCGCGTCCAGCAGATCGGCCTTGTTGAGCAGGATGACGGGCTTGATGCCGGTGAGTTCGCAGGCCACGAGATAACGGTCCACCAGCAGGGCGGAAGGCTCGGGATACGGTGCGATTACCAGCAGGATGAGATCGATATTCGAGGCGACCGGTTTCAGCTTGCCGTAAGGATCGGGGCGCACCAGCAGGGTGCTGCGCGGCAGGAGGGCGGTGACCACACCTATGCCGCCGCTTTCTGCCTGGCCTTCGCCGGCGGCGGGCGGTTGCCAGATCACGCGGTCGCCGGTCACCAGATGTTCAAGATTGGCGCGCATATGGCAGCGGAAAACCTGGCCTTGGTTTAGACCTTCCTGCGCCTCAACATCGATCTGCGTGCCGTAATGCGCAATCACCAGACCTTCCTGCTCTGCGCCCAGTGCACCACTTTCCAGCAAGGCATCGGCTGCGGCACTGCGCTTGCCGGCACGGGCAATGCGCTCTTCCTGTATGCGCTGCACACGGTGGGCCTGCTGGCGGGAAAGCTTGCGTTTGCTCATGCGGCTATGCAGTTCACGATGGATTTCTCTTGGGTCTGGGCGATGCCCGGCTTCGGGCCTCTGCTATGATGCCGGGATTCGCGCTGCATTGAACATTTTTTCTGCTTCCTTGCTCGCGCATCCCGACGCCGCATTCTGCCACCGGAGCCGTGCATGAGCAGCAAGACCAATCGCGAAGGCAATCTGATCTGGATAGATCTGGAAATGACGGGTCTGGACCCGGATAACGACCGCATCATAGAAATCGCCACCATCGTCACCGATGCCAATCTCAATGTACTGGCCGAGGGCCCGGTCTTCGCCATCCACCAGAAAGACACGGTGCTGAACGGCATGGATGAGTGGAATACCCGCCAGCATGGCGGCTCCGGTCTGGTCGAGCGCGTACGTCGCAGCAAGATAGATGAAGTTGAAGCCGAAGCGCAGACCATAGAGTTCCTCAGTCGCTTCGTGGATGCGCGCAAGTCCCCCATGTGCGGCAATTCCATCTGCCAGGACAGGCGCTTCCTCTACCGCACCATGCCCAAGCTGGAAGCCTTCTTTCATTACCGCAATCTGGATGTGAGTACGGTGAAGGAGCTGGCGCGCCGCTGGTATCCGGATCTCATGGGCAATTTCACCAAGCAGAGTTCGCATCTTGCGCTGGACGATATACGTGACTCCATCGCCGAGCTGCGCTACTACCGCCAGTATTTCTTCCGCCTGCCGGGCAGCGAAGAATAAATACTGCTCCCATAAAAAAGGCCGCGTTCAACGCGGCCTTTTTTATTTCTGCAGGCAGGCTTAATGAGAGTCTTTTTGCAGGGAGCTTTTCATTTTGACGGCAAGTGTTACCCCTGCCAGCACAATGGCGCCGGCAACAACGCCCAGCAGGCCATTCAATATCGCACTGGCGATGCCGGCCAGCGGGCCGGCGAGGGCGGCGGCATGTTCTACGGCGTGATGCAGGGGCGCGATGCCATGCACGAGGATGCCGCCGCCCACCATGAACATGGCGGCGGTGCCGAGCACGGAAAGGGATTTCATCAGCCAGGGGGCGGCGACAAGGATGCCGGCGCCGAATTTGCGCAGCAGGGCCGCGCCTGTACTGTCACCTTCACGACGTGTCAGCCAGAGGCCGCCGTCATCCAGTTTCACGATGCCCGCCACCAGGCCGTACACGCCAACCGTCATGATGAGGGCGATGCCGCTGAGTACGGCCACCTGTTTGCTGAAGCTGGCGGCGGCTACCGTGCCCAGGGCAATGACGATGATTTCGGCAGATAGAATGAAATCGGTACGCACGGCACCTTTGATCTTTTCTTTTTCCAGGCTCACAAGATCGGTGTTGGCATTGGCCAGCGCTTCGATATGCGCCGCCTTGTGCGCCTCGTCTTCTTTCGCGCTGTGCAGGAATTTATGTGCCAGCTTTTCAAAACCTTCAAAGCAGAGAAAGGCGCCGCCCAGCATGAGCAGGGGAATGATGGCCCAGGGTAGCAGTGCGCTGATGGCCAGCGCGGCTGGGACCAGAATGACCTTGTTGCGTATGGAGCCCTTGGCCACGGCCCAGACCACGGGCAACTCGCGGTCGGCTTTTACGCCGCTGACCTGCTGCGCATTCAGGGCGAGATCATCACTCAGCACGCCAGCCGTTTTCTTGGCGGCCACCTTGGTCATGACGGAAACATCGTCGAGTACGGTGGCGATATCGTCGATAAGGGCAAACAGGCTGGAGCCGGCCATGAGACTTCCTTGGCGTGAAAAGGAGGAAAAATGAATGGGCGCTATTCAACACGAAGCGGTTGCCTTTTTGTAGGCGCGGCTTTTACGAGTGGGTGGCCCGGGCCTGTTGTTGCGCAATCGACCAGCGTATCTGTTCGGCCAATACCTCGCCGGCTTCGGGCAATTTCGCTTCCAGTGCAGTGATGATGGCGGGATCGTGCGGCGCATTGCCGAGGCCCAGTGCGATATTGCGCATGAAGACGGGGTAAAGGGCGCGGCGCAGCGCCATGCCTTCGGTGGCGCGCAGGTATTGCGCTTCGCTCCACTGGAAGAGTTCCAGCAGTGTCGCGCGGTCGAGTTTTCCTCGTGGCAGGAAATCCGATTCGGGTGAGCTGCGTGCGTAGCGGTTCCAGGGGCAGACCAGCTGGCAGTCGTCGCAGCCGAAAACGCGGTTGCCTATGGGGCGGCGCAGCTCCTCCGGAATCATTCCTTCGAATTCTATGGTCAGCCAGGAAATGCATTTGCGGGCATCCAGCTGGTAAGGCGCGACTATGGCCTGTGTCGGGCAGATATCGATACAGGCGCTGCAGCTGCCGCAGTGTTTGCTGACGGGTGTATCCACGGGTAGAGGCAAATCCGTGAACAGCTCGCCCAGGAAAAAATAGGAGCCGGCGCTGCGGTTGATGATGACGGTGTGCTTGCCCATCCAGCCGAGACCGGCCTGTTCGGCAAAGGGCTTTTCCATCACCGGCGCGGAATCCACAAAAGCGCGGTAGCCGAAATCACCCACAGCCTCGCCTATGCGTTCGGCAAATTTCTGCAGACGTTTGCGTACGGTCTTGTGGTAGTCGCGTCCCAGGGCGTAGCGCGAGATATAGGCGCGTGTCGGATCGCGCAGGATTTCCGGCGCCCGCGTGTCTTCCGGCCAGTAATCCATGCGCACGGAAATCACACGGGCGGTGCCGGGAATGAGATCGGCCGGGTGTATGCGCTTGGGGTCGGCCATGAAATCCATATCGGCGTGGAAGCCGCGCTCTATCCAGGCCTGCATGCGGGCCGGATGTTCCCCTAGCGAAATATCGCTGATACCCACCTGCTGGAAGCCGAGTTCACGGCCCCAGTGCTTGATGTCGGTGGCGAGCTGCGCGTAGTCGATGTCGGCGCGCTCCAAGGGTATGGCTTTCATGTCAGTTTCAAGTCGGTCTCTATGCTTTTTTGCGGCAGCGCCTGGCAATGATTTTGCTGTGTTTTGCTGTAAAGTCCCGAACGTCCCGCTCTTCACGGTTTCCACCATGCCCCTGCTGCCTCGCTCACTCTACACCGCTGCCCAGGTTCGTGAACTGGATCGCCGCGCCATCGCCACTGGCATAGGCGGCTATGCCCTGATGACACGTGCCGGCCAGGCCGCTTTCCATCTGCTGCGCGAGCGCTGGCCCGAGGCCGCGCGCATTGTCGTGCTCGCCGGCCCCGGTAACAACGGGGGTGACGGTTATGTGCTGGCGCGTCTGGCCTGGGCCCAGCATCTGGATGTGAAGGTGCTGACCGTTGGCGACCACGAGCCGCTCACGGGCGAAGCCGCAGAAGCCGCCAGTGACGCCACTCGCGCCCGGGTGCCCGAGAAGAGCTGGAAAGGTGAGCTGCCCGAGGCCGATCTTTATGTGGACGCACTTTTCGGCACCGGTCTCAACAAGCCGCCGGCAGGAGATTTCGCCGCCGTCATTGCGGCCCTGAATAAAAGCGGCAAGCCGGTGCTGGCTCTGGATCTGCCTTCCGGCCTGCATGCCGATACCGGCGCCGAGCTGGGCGAAGCGGTGCGCGCCAATGCCACCATCACCTTTATCGGCCTCAAGGCCGGCTTGCTCACGGCCACCGGC
>JAVHYE010000037.1:10270-23298 GCA_031119295.1 Pedobacter sp.
CAAGCAGCTGACGGTGGAGGCCCCCGGCGTCCTGACAGTGACCGCGGACCACGTCGTCCTCGAGCCGGGCGCGAAGATCGTCGCGCTGGGAACCGGCGCGCAGGACGTCGTGCTCACGGCCACCGGCCCGGCCCGCACCGGTGAGCTTTTCTTCAGCGATCTGGCGGTGCCGGCCTCGGTATTCGATGGGGTAACGCCGCTGGCACGTCGCCTGGCGGCGCCTGAGCTGGAAAAAATCGGCAAGCGTGCACGTGATGCCCACAAGGGCAGGAATGGCCATGTGCTGGTAGTCGGTGGTGATCACGGCATGGCGGGCGCGGTGGCGCTGGCGGCCGAGGCAGCCCTGCGCAGCGGCGCTGGTCTGGTGTCCGTGGCCACGCGGCCGGAGCACACGGCGCTGCTGACGGCGCGCCGTCCCGAGCTCATGTGTCGTGGCATCCATCATGTCTCCGAACTGACGCCGCTGCTGGCCAAGGCTGATGTAGTGGTGCTGGGCCCCGGTCTGGGTCAGGACGAATGGGGTGCCGCCCTGTTCGGCGCCGTGCTGGATGCCGGCAAGCCCACGGTGGTGGATGCCGATGCGCTTAATCTGCTGGCCACCATGCCGGAGCGCCGTGACAACTGGCTGCTGACGCCACATCCCGGTGAAGCTGCGCGCCTGCTGGGCAGCAGCATTGCTGCCGTACAGGCCGACCGGTTTGCAGCGGTACGCGAGCTGGAAAAACGCTATGGCGGACGCATAGTCCTCAAGGGCGCCGGCTCTGTTGTGATGGAAGAAGGGGCGCTGGCGCTCTGTCCTTATGGCAATCCTGGTATGGCCACGGGCGGCATGGGTGATGTGCTGGCCGGTGTGGCCGGGGCCCTGCTCGCACAAGGTCTGGCGCAGCCGCTGGCCACCGCTGTGCTGGTGCATGCGCTGGCCGGTGATACCGCTGCCAAGGCGGGGGGTGAGCGCGGCATGCTGGCCTCCGATCTTTTTCCCTTTTTGCGCCAGCGGGTGAATTCCTGATGTCGGCGGTGCTTCATCGTCATGCCAGCGATGCCGGCGCCCAGGAGGCGCTGGGCTTTGAATTGTCCGCGGCCCTCAAGGGCCGTGGTGTTGTGTATCTGCAGGGCGATCTGGGCGCGGGCAAGACCACGCTCACGCGCGGCATCCTGCGTGGCTATGGCCATAAAGGCGCCGTAAAAAGCCCTACTTATACGCTGGTGGAGCCCTACGAACTGCCGACAGTCACGGCCTACCACTTCGATCTGTATCGCCTTACCGATCCGGAAGAGCTGGAACTCATGGGCATACGCGATTACTGCCGCCCGGATACGCTGGCGCTGGTGGAGTGGCCGGAGCGCGGCCATCCCTTTTTGCCGCCTGCCGACCTCGTCATTACAATCCGCCTCGCGCCGGCTGCGGCTGATGCTGCAGATAAACAAAACGTCCATCAACAAAACGACAACGGCCGCGATATCGAGTTTGCGGCACAAAGCGATCTGGGCAAGGCCGTGCTGGCCGCCATGACGCCCGCATCGTCATCCCGAGGGTAAGCGTGACCACATTTTTGAAGTCCGGTCTCCTGCAGGCAGCGTTTTCCTTTTTGCTGCTGGTGCAGGCCGCCCTTTTTGCCGCGCCTGTGCTGGCGGCAACGGAAATCACCGCCCTGCGTTCCTGGCGCGCGCCTGACAATACCCGCATCGTGCTGGACCTGAATGCGCCGCTGAAGTATCGCGTCAGCCCGGACAGCACACCGGCACGTCTGATTATCGAGCTGGATGATGCGCAAACAGCCGGGCCGCTGGCCCTGCCTGCCGTGGCAGCACCGCTCAAGTCCATGCGTTTCGAGAAAAGCGGGAGTGGCCAGCGCCTCGTCATAGAAACCACGGCGGAACTCACGCCGAAAGTCTTCCTGCTGCCGCCCAATGAAAAATACGGCAATCGTCTGGTGCTGGATCTTTTTGACAAGGCGCCGGTGCTGGCGGCTGCAAGCGAAGCGCCCAAGCCTGTTGAGAACAAAGTCGCTGAAAGCAAAGTGGTAGAAGCGCTGGCAACACCAAAACCTGATGCGCTGGAAAAACTGATCGATAAAACGGCCAGCACGTCTGCCAGGCCCGAGACGGTTGCTCCTGTCATGCCGCCAGTTGCTGTGCCGGACAAGCCGCTTGTTGCTGAAAGCAAGCCCGCAGAAAAAACGGTTGTCGAAAAAGCAGCGCCCGAGAAGGCTGCAGAAAAACAGCCAGCGCCAGTCGAGAAATACGATGCCAAGCGCTATCGCAATGTCATCGTGGCCATTGATGCCGGCCATGGGGGTGAAGATCCGGGTGCTATTGGCCAGGACGGCACGCATGAAAAGAATGTGACCTTGGCTATTGCCCGCGAACTGCAGGCCCAGCTCAATGAAGAGCCCGGCATTACCGCTGTGCTTACGCGTACCGGCGATTACTTCATTCCCTTGCAGGAGCGCCGTCGCATTGCGCGCTACCAGCACAAGGCCGATATCTTCATTTCCATACATGCGGATTCGGCTGAAAACCGTTCGGCGCGCGGCGCCTCTGTTTTTGCACTTTCGCTGAAGGGCGCGGGCTCGGCCACTTCACGCTTTGCCCGCATGCTGGCCGAACGTGAAAACCGTTCCGACCTTATCGGTGGCGTGGCCATACAGAATGACGACGACATCCTGCGCAATGTGCTGGCGGACATGGTGGTGGCCGGCTCGCTGGAGCACAGCCTGCATATGGGCCGGAATATTCTGTCCAATCTCGATAATGTCGGCCGCCTGCACAGCAAGAGTGTGGAACAGGCCGGCTTTGCCGTGCTGAAAGAGCCGGGCATGGTGTCGCTGCTGGTGGAGACCGGTTTCATTTCCAATCCGGATGAAGAAAAGAATCTCACCAGCAAGAGCTATCAGCGTGAGCTGGCAAAGGCCGTGTTTGATGGCGTGCGTCGCTACTGCCTGCAGTATCCTGCGCCGGGTACCTATTTCGCCTGGAAGGCCGATAGTGGGCGTGCAGTTGCTGCTGTCGAGAAAAAGCCTGCGGCAGAGCCTGTAAAGGAAAGTGCTGCGCAGCAATCTTCACAACAGCCCACGCTGGCCAATGCCGTGGACAAGGCCATGTCGCCGCCACCACCCGTGAAGAAAAGCACGCCCAAATATGTACGCCACAAAGTCACGCGCGGTGAGAATCTCACCCGCCTTGCTTCGCAATACCAGGTCTCCATGGGTGAGCTGCGCGAAGTGAACAAGCTGCGCGATGACAATGTGAAAATCGGCCAGGTGCTGAAGATTCCGGTTAACTGATATGTCGCGTATCCATCAGCTTGATGCCCGTCTTGCCAACCAGATCGCCGCCGGTGAGGTGGTGGAGCGCCCGGCTTCTGTCGTGAAGGAGCTGGTGGAAAATGCTCTGGATGCCGGTGGCCAGCGTATAGAAATCGATGTGGAGCAGGGTGGCCTGCGCCTGATACGCGTGCGTGACAATGGCGACGGTATTGCCAGGGATGATTTGCCGCTGGCCCTGGCTCGTCATGCCACCAGCAAGATTCATGATCTGGAAGATCTTGAAGCTGTCGCCACACTGGGTTTCCGTGGCGAAGCGCTGGCTTCGATTGCCTCTGTTTCGCGCCTGCTGCTTTCCAGTAGTGCGGATGAGTCAGGCGTTGGCAGTGCCGTGCAATCGGAAGGTCGCGATATGACGGCCACGGTGTCGGCAGCCGCGCATGCACGCGGCACTACCGTGGAAGTGCGTGATCTCTTTTTCAATACGCCGGCACGCCGCAAATTCATGAAGACGGAGCAGACGGAATTTTCCCATCTGGAAGAAACCGTGCGCCGTCTGGCGCTGGCCAATCCGGATGTGGCGTTTTCGCTCAGCCATAACGGCCGTCAGGTGCATGGCCTGCGGCCGGCCACGGAAGAGGTGGAGTGGCGCCGTCGTTTGGCTTCTCTCTGTGGTCCGGCGTTTATGGAAAATGCCGTGCCGCTGGAAATCGAAAGTGGTGGCTTCCGTTTGCGCGGCTGGGTGGGTCTTCCCACCTTTTCGCGCTCGCAGGCTGATCTGCAGTATTTCTATGTGAACGGCCGTATGGTGCGTGATCGCGTGGTGACGCATGCCGTGCGGCAGGCCTATGCCGATGTGCTTTTTCACGGCCGCCATCCGGCTTATGTGCTGTTCTTCGAACTTGATCCCGGCTCGGTAGATGTGAATGTGCATCCCACCAAGCATGAAGTGCGCTTTCGCGAGCAGCGTCAGGTCCATGATTTCCTCTATCGCAGCCTGCATCGTGTGATTGCCGATCTCAAGCCGCAGGATCAGGCGCCTGCTGTTGCTTCTCTGCCGGAAACGGGCATGCGTGTGCAGGACTCCTTGTCGCTGCCTGTGCGCGAAAGTGCTTTTGCCGGCGCTTCAGGTTTTGCGCAGGAGCCCGTGGCACTGGCTGAGAATCGTGCGAGCTATTCGCCCTCTGCCGACAGGGCAGCGTTTGCGCCGGCCTTTGATTTTCAGCGCCCGTCGGCTGCGCCATCCATGGCACCAGAAAAGCAGGCCGGCGAAGTGCCGCCGCTGGGTTTTGCCATCGCCCAGCTGCACGGCATTTATATCCTGGCGCAAAATGCCGAAGGCCTGATCGTGGTGGATATGCATGCTGCTCATGAGCGCATCACCTATGAGCGCTTGAAGCAGAGCTTTGATACGGGGGCTCTGGTCTCACAGCCTTTGCTGGTGCCGCTGTCGCTGGCAGTGAGTACGCGCGAAGCCGATATTGCCGAAACCGAAACGGAATTCTTCCGGCGCCTGGGGTTTGAATTGGAGCGCATGGGGCCGGAAACACTGTTGCTGCGCGCGGTGCCCGTCATTCTTGGTCAAGCGCGCGCCGAGGCGCTGGTGCGTGATGTGCTGGCTGATCTCACCGTGCATGGTAATACGCGTCGTATAGAAGAAACGCATAACGAGCTGCTGGCCACCATGGCCTGTCATGGCAGTGTGCGTGCCGGGCGCCAGCTTTCCGTTTCTGAAATGAATGCACTGTTGCGTGATATGGAAGCCACCGAGCGTTCGGGGCAGTGCAATCACGGTCGCCCGACCTGGACACGGCTGACGCTGACCGAACTCGACAAGCTTTTTCTGCGCGGCAAATAAATCATGACCACTTCTGCATTGCCGCCCGCTGTCCTGCTCATGGGGCCTACGGCCTCGGGTAAAACCAAACTCGCCATCGAGCTCACCGAGCGTGGTCCTTTCGACATCATTTCCGTGGATTCGGGCATGGTGTATCGCGGCATGGATATCGGTACGGCCAAACCTGATGCTGCAACTCTGGCGCGCGCACCACATCGTCTGATTGATATCCGCGATCCGGCGCAGGCTTATTCTGCGGCCGAATTCCGCGCCGATGCCTTGCGGGAAATGCAGGCCATTACCGATGCTGGCCGAATTCCGCTTCTTGTCGGCGGCACCATGCTGTATTTCCGCGTGCTACTGGAAGGCTTGGCGGACTTGCCCGAAGCCGATGCCGAACTGCGTATAAAGCTGGAGGCAGAAGCCAAAGAAAAAGGCTGGCCGGCCATGCATGCGCGCTTGGCTGAGGTGGACCCGATAGCGGCTGCCCGTCTCAAGCCCAATGACAGCCAGCGTCTGCAGCGGGCTCTGGAGGTCTGGGAACTTACCGGCAAGCCGCTCTCGCAATGGCATGCCGAACAGGGCGAGCCCGAGCCCCTGCCTTGGGTCATGACCCAGATTGCCGTTGCTCCGCCGGATCGTTCCATCCTGCATGAGCGTATCGAGCAGCGCTTCGACCTGATGCTGGAGCAAGGGCTGGTTGCGGAGGTGGAGGCCCTGCGGGCACGGCCTGACCTGCATGCCGACTTGCCGTCCATGCGCGCCGTGGGCTATGCCCAGGTCTGGGCCTGTCTGGACGGTTTCCATGATGCCGCTGAGATGCGCCTGCGCGGCATCTATGCCACCCGCCAGCTGGCCAAGCGCCAGTACACCTGGCTGCGCCGCTTCCCGGCCGCGGAGTGGCATGACGGCAGCCGGGACGGGCTGGCCGCCCAGCTGCTGCGGGGTTCTCTGGCCGGCATGGCTTGAAAAACGGGCGCCCGCCCACACCTAATATTCCGTCGCGGGAGCGTAAAGTTGCCGGCTGCAAGGCGGTATTTGCGGCTACACTCTGCTTGCGTGCCTCCTCTTGGGGGCCGATTTGCGCATTTTTCAGTCTTTTTTGTGGCCCGTTTTGGGCCCGCCGCATAGGAGAGTCACCATGTCCAAGGGACAGACCCTGCAGGATCCCTTCCTCAATGCCCTGCGTAAGGAACGCATTCCGGTTTCCATCTTTCTGGTCAACGGCATCAAGCTGCAAGGCCAGATCGAGTCTTTCGACCAGTATGTCGTGCTGCTCAAGAACACCGTCAGCCAGATGGTCTACAAGCACGCCATTTCCACGGTAGTGCCGGCGCGCAACCCGCGCTCCAATGTGCCTGGTGGCGGCCATGGTCCGGCAGCAGGCGGTCATGCCGGCGGCAATGGTGGCCACGATGATTTTGATGACGACGGCCAGCAGCCCAATTATTGATTGGGCCATGCTGCCGCCGACAACGCCGCCTTCCGGGGCGGCGTTGTTGTTTGTGCAAGGCTGTATGTGCAAAGCCGATTGTGATGTGAGGACAAGACTTGGAATTTTTTGAGCGCCCGGCCGGCGGTGAAAAAGCCGTGCTGGTGCATCTGGATGTTCGCGACGAGCGCGAAGACGAAGACCTGGAAGAGTTCTGTCTGCTGGCAGACTCTGCTGGTGTGGAGTCTGTCGGTATTGTGCGCGGTTCGCGCCAGCGTCCCGATCCGAAATTCTTTGCAGGCTCCGGCAAGGTGGATGAAATCCGCGAGCTGGTGAAGGCTCAGGGCGCCGAAGTCGTGCTCTTTGATCACGCCCTCACGCCAGCGCAGGAAAGAAATCTCGAGCGCGAATTCCAGTGCCGCGTGCTGGATCGCACCGGTCTCATCCTCGATATCTTTGCGCAGCGTGCGCGCACCTTTGAAGGCAAGTTGCAGGTGGAGCTGGCGCAGCTGCAGCATCTGGCTTCTCGCCTCGTACGCGGCTGGACTCACCTCGAGCGCCAGAAAGGTGGCATAGGCATGCGCGGCCCCGGCGAAACCCAGCTGGAAACCGACCGTCGTTTGCTGCGTGCACGCATCGTCATGCTCACCGAGCGACTTGATAAAGTTCGCCTGGTGCGTGCGCAAGGTCGTGCCTCGCGTCAAAAAGCAGCGGTGCCTACGGTTTCGCTCGTGGGTTATACCAATGCGGGTAAATCCACTCTCTTCAATTGTCTTACCCGTTCCGATGTGTACGCGGCCAACCAGCTTTTTGCCACGCTGGATCCAACGCTGCGCCGCATAGAACTGGGCGGCTTCGGCACGGTGGTGCTTGCGGATACCGTGGGCTTTATCCGCCACCTGCCGCACAAGCTGGTGGATGCCTTCCGTGCCACGCTGGAAGAAACCGTGGAGGCGGATTTGCTGCTGCATGTGGTGGATGCCGCCAGTGGCGAGCGTGACCAGCATATTGCCGCGGTTGACGAAGTTCTTGGTGAGGTTGGTGCCACGGCACCTGTGCTGCTGGTTTATAACAAGCTGGATTTGCTGGAAGCGCGCGATCCACGCATAGATCGCGATGAGAGTGGCATGCCGGTGGCGGTGTGGCTGTCAGCACGCGATGGTCTCGGTATGGAGTTGCTGGAGCAGGCCATTGCCGAGCGCCTGGGTCCGCATCGTTTTGAAGGTTGGCTGAATCTCACGGTGCAGCAAGCCCGTTTGCGCGCGCGCTTTTTCGAAGGCGGTGCCGTGGTGGAAGAGCAGGCGGACGAGCAGGGCGGCAGCCGGCTTTTCCTGCGCTTGCCACAGGCCGATCTGGAGCAGGCCCTGCGTCGTGAAGGCTTGCAGCTGGCGGATGTAATGGCAGGGCATCTTCCTGCCGGTGATGAAGAGGCCGGTGCGGCCTGAGATTTTGAGAGTGTAGTGATGGCCTGGAACCAGCCTGAACAGAAACCTTCCGGAAATGCCGGCGCCCTGCTTTTGCAGAAGCTCAACTGCTTCGAGGGCGACCGATTTCACCCCTTGCGTTTTTCCGTGTTGCTGGCTGTGCTTCTGCTGACTGTGTTGGTGGTGCATGAGGTGTCGGCAGCGCAGCCATCGTCGCTGCGCGCGCTCCTCGATGCCTCGGCGGGGTCGAAAAAATGATACGCGGTCTGCTTATCCTGCTGCTGTGCCAGTTTGCCGGGGAGTGCATTGCGCATCTTCTGGACTTGCCGGTGCCGGGTGGCGTCATCGGCATGCTGCTTTTGTTTATCGGCCTGATTATTCGCCGCGGTGTACCGGAAGAGCTGGAGCAAAGCTCGCAGGCCATCTTGAAACCGCTCACGCTGTATTTTGTGCCAGCCTCTGTCGGCGTGATGACCATGGGACCTTTGCTGGCGCAGGAAGGTATACGCATAGGTCTTGTGATGGCGCTCTCCACCATCATTCCCATGCTGGTCTGTGGATATGGCCTTGATCGCTGGCTGGCGAAGCGTGGTGTGTCATGAATAGCGTCATGGCTTTTGATATGAGTGCGCTGCTTGCCTCGCCGGTGCCCTGGTTGCTGATGTCCTTGCTGGCCTATGAGGCCGGTATCTGGCTGTTCAAAAAGATGGGCGAGCCCATATGGGCGCCACCCTTGCTGATTGCATTGGCCTTGCTGATTGGTGGCCTGCTTATTACTGGCGCGGATTATCAGGATTATTTCCGCGGCAATGCCCTGCTGCATTTCATGTTGGGTCCGGCCACAGTGGCATTGGCTGTGCCGCTTTATCATGCCTTGCCGCGTCTTCTGGCGGCCTTCAAGCCGCTGGCCACCATTTTGTTGGTTGGCACGGTGCTGGGCGCTGGCGGCGCCATGGCCCTGGCGTGGGCCTTCCAGCTTTCGCATGAAAGTGTGCTGGCTTTCGGCACGCGTGCTGTCACCACGCCGATTGCGATTGGCATTTCTGAAAAAATTCATTCACCGGTGGCGCTGGCTGCGGCGTTGGTGGGTTTTTCCGGTGTGCTGGGCGCGGCCATTGCCGAGCCTTTGTTGAAGGGTGTGAAGAGTGATATCGCGCGCGGCTTTGCACTGGGTCTTGCTGCGCATGGTGTAGGCACGGCCCGCGCCTTCCAGATGCATCCCACCGCAGGTGCTTTTGCTGCACTGGGTATGGGCCTTAACGGCATGATCACGGCTTTCTGGTTGCCGCCAGTGGTGCATCTGCTCATGCAGTGATGTATTCCCAATAAAAAAGCCCGGCATTGCCGGGCTTTTTTATTGGGAGCAGATGCTGTCAGAAATTCACAAAAATTCCGGCAGTAACAGCATCTACATCGCTTTGGCCGGTTTCTTCCTCATCGCCTACATCCAGATAGCGTTCGTACTCTGCCGACAGGCCGATCTTGTCGGTGATATTCAGCGAGATGCCTACCCCCGGCACGAGAACGAGGGAGTCTCCGCTCACCAATAACCATAAATGCCCAGATTGATATTGGTGATGTTCTGATCGGGAATGCCGGAGGTCTCGGCAGACTTCACTTTTTGATAACTCTCGGCCTCAAGCTGCAGGCCCCAGTGATGCAAGGATTCCCACACCAGTCCCAGTCCGGGGACGAGAGAAAATGATGAGTGTGTTACTTCGCCGGCCACCATGGTGTAGCCCGTGCCGGCAATGAAGGTGTCTGTCTTGCTGTTGACCAGGGCGCCACCCAGTTTGATATAGGGACGCCATGCACTACCTGCGCGCCACTGCCAGCGGCCTTCCAGAAAAAAGCCGTCTATCTCGATTCGTGCTGAGGATGTTGTGTAGGTCCCGGTTTCGGTAGTGCCATTACCTGTGTCGATAAGATAGGTCTCCAGAGTTTTCCCGGAGCGTTTGCCCAGAGAAAAAAGGCCGGCATGCGCAGAGAGATGACTACCTATCGCCATGCCGCCGAAGATCTTGTAGGAGGTGCTGGGGCCGCCAGCATTGGCAGCAAAGGTTGCCAGGGCTTCATCGTCGTACAGGGCCTGGCCCAGGCTGATGCCCGCCATGCCTTCGGCGGTGGCTGTGGAGGAAAGCAGAAGCAGGGTCAGGCCTGTGCCGGCAAGCGTCTTGTGCATATGGGCGCGCTCTTGTTGATGGCAAAGCGCGCGAGTCTATAGGGGCTGATGCTGGCCTGACCATGCGGACAACTACGCATACTAGGTCAGTGGCGCAGGGTTCAGGGGTGGGATGGCCCTACCCGCCGTGCTAATATCCGCCAAACCGGGCGCCGCCCCGGTTTTTTTGTGTCCGTGAGTTCCCGTTTCCGAGATTCCAGGCCCCTAAGTCCATGTCCCGTCCTGTCGATACCTGGCTGCTGCCCGAAGGGGTGGCCGATGTGCTGCCGGCCGAGGCCTTGCGCCTTGAAGCCCTGCGCCGCCGCTTGCTGGACCGCTTTGCGGCCTCCGGCTACCAGCTGGTTTTCCCGCCGCTCATGGAGTTCCTGGATTCCCTGCTCACGGGCTCGGGGCATGACCTCGATCTCATGACCTTCAAGATCACCGACCAGCTCACCGGCCGCATGATGGGCGTACGCGCCGACATCACGCCGCAGGTCGCGCGCCTGGATGCGCACTCGCTGCCGGTCGATGGTCCCGCGCGCTACTGCTATGCCGGCACCACGCTGAATACGCGTCCTGCTGCATTGGCCGCTTCGCGCTGCCCGGTGCAGATAGGCGCCGAGCTTTACGGCTATGCCGGTGTCGCCGGTGATATCGAAGTGTTGCGCCTGATGCTGGACATGCTGGCCATGGCCGGCTGTGAAAACATCCAGCTGGATCTGGGACATGTCACCATTTTCCGTGAGCTGGCGCGCCTGGCCGGTATTGCCGGTGCGGATGAAGCGGCGCTCTTCGATATTTTCCAGCGCAAGGCCGTGGCCGACCTGCGTGATTTTCTTGCTGCCCGCACAGTAGCGCCTGAGCTGGCCGCCAAGCTGGAAGGTCTGCTCAAGCTGGCCGGTGACAAGCGTGTGTTGATCGCAGCCAGCCAGTTGCTGGCTGGCGTATCGCCACAGATCGATGCTGCGCTGGCTGCACTAAATACGGTTGCGCAGGCGGTGACGGCATCCCACGCCGGTGTTTCCCTCTATTTCGACCTCACCGAATTGCGTGGCTATCACTATCACACCGGTCTCGTGTTTGCGGCCTATGTGCCGGGCGCTCGTGCCGAGCTGGCCAAGGGCGGCCGCTACGATTCTGTGGGCGAGGCTTTTGGGCGTGCACGGCCGGCCACCGGTTTCAGTGCCGACCTCAAGGGCCTGCTGGATTTCTACAAGGGCAACGAATCGGCCAGCGTCATTTTTGCGCCGGCTGGTGAAGATGCGGCGCTGCGTGCGGCGATTGCCGAATTGCGCGCCAGCGGCGAGCGCGTGCTGCAGGCCCTGCCGGATGACGGCAGCACGGCAGCATCGCTGGGCTGTACACGCGAACTTGCGCTCACTGCCGGTAAATGGACGGTGACGTCGCGCTGAAACTTTCACGGGCAGCGCCGACCGCGCTGCCTTTTTCATTTTGGATTGGCTGAACGAGAACTGAAATGGGCAAGAACGTCGTCGTGCTCGGCACCCAATGGGGTGACGAAGGCAAAGGCAAGATCGTGGACCTGCTGACGGACAATGCATCCGCCGTGGTGCGTTTCCAGGGCGGCCACAATGCCGGCCATACGCTGTGGGTGAATGGCGAGAAGACGGTACTGCACCTGATTCCTTCCGGCATCCTGCGCAAGAATGTGCTCTGCCTGATCGGCAATGGCGTGGTGCTGGCCCCGGATGCGCTGCTGAAAGAATTGGCCGGTCTCGAAGCCAAGGGTGTTGATCCGCGCGCACGCCTGAAAGTATCGGCAGCCTGCCCGCTGATCCTTCCCTATCACGCTGCACTGGATAAGGCGCGTGAGGCAGCGCGTGGCAAAGCGGCTATTGGCACCACGGGTCGCGGTATCGGCCCGGCGTATGAAGACAAAGTGGCACGTCGCGGTCTGCGTCTTGGTGATCTCTTCCGCCGTGAAACGCTGGCGGCGCGTCTGGGCGAAGTGCTCGACTACCACAACTTCCAGCTCAAGAATTACTACAAGGCCGAGACGGTCGATTTCCAGAAGACGCTGGACGATGCGCTGTCCTGGGCAGACCAGCTGAAGGATCTCGTCGCTGATGTGCCCTCCATCCTGCATCAATTCCGTCGCGACGGAAAAAACATCATGTTCGAAGGCGCGCAGGGTTCCCTGCTCGATATCGACCATGGCACTTATCCCTATGTGACATCGAGCAATACCACGGCGGGTGGTACCTCCACCGGTTCCGGTTTCGGTCCGCTTTATCTCGATTACGTGCTGGGCATTACCAAGGCTTACACCACGCGTGTGGGCAGCGGTCCTTTCCCCACCGAGCTGGTATACGACGCCGCGCTGGATGTCGGTGATGCCGTTGGCAAACACCTCGGCACCAAGGGTCATGAATTCGGTGCCACCACCGGCCGCCAGCGTCGCTGTGGCTGGTTCGATGCGGCCATCCTGCGTCGTGGTGTGGAGCTGAATTCCATTTCCGGTCTCTGCCTCACCAAGCTCGATGTGCTTGATGGTCTTGATGTGGTCAAGGTTTGCACCGGCTATGAAAGCAAGGATGCCGCTTCGGTGGAGTGCCTGATGTCGGATGCCGAGTCTTTCGACAATGTGGTGCCGGTGTACGAAGAGCTGCCGGGCTGGAGCGAGTCCACCGTCGGCGTGAAAACGCTGGAAGGTCTGCCGGAAAATGCGCGTGCCTATATCAAGCGCATCGAGGAAGTGGTGGGCTGCCCCATAGACATCATTTCCACCGGACCGGACCGCGACGAAACCATCGTCCTGCGTCATCCCTTCAACTAAGAGCACAGGAGCTGGGATGGAAAAAACCGCCTCAGCTTTTTCCCTGCGCTACTGGTTCCGCGCGCCGGTACGTCGTGTGCTGGCGCGCCAGTTGTATTTCACCGGCAT
>JAVHYE010000038.1 GCA_031119295.1 Pedobacter sp.
ATGCGGAGTGATGCAAGCACAGCGCTGATGCAGTGCTTGCTGCGAGTTGCTGATGTGCTTCCGGTCTCAGGCCAGTGCTGTGCTTGTGGTTTTTATGGTCCAGCGATCATGCAGTGCCAGCAACTCGTTGCTGGCCGCTGAGCTTACTGGGCCTATCTTTTCCACATGACGGCAAACCGCAATGGCCGTTGTTTTTGCCTGGTAGTTGCTGAGCCACTGTGAAAATGCTGCTTCCGCAGTGGAGTCCTGCCGGGGGAAGCTTCTTTCCGGCAGGGGCAGGCCGCAGCGCCAGGGTTTGGCCGTCAGACGCGCGCGATAGCATTGCTGGGTGCGGCACAGCACTTGATAAAGCTGATCACTGCCCAGTTCATTCAGCAGGGCACGGGATTCAGTATCGGCTGGCGAGAAGTCCCTCCCGGTGACAAAGACACGGAAGCCGGCAAAAGTTTCGTACACGATGAAGCCGAGTTGGCCATGGCGTTGCGCAACGTGGCGGATATTTTCCAGATGCCAGGCTTTGTCACGCTGCTGGTGGCCGAACAGGGCGAACAGCCTGGTGAAAAGTCCGGGCTTGCGGATGTCGGCATCCACGTCGGCAATCAGCAGGCTGGCTGTATTGAGAACCGCCGCGCCATAACGGTTGCGGGTGATGGCGGCGACTTCACGGCCCTGTTCGTCATATATGGTTTCCAGCAGCTCTTCGCGCAATTCGCCATTGCGGTATTCATATTCGCCCAGCGCTTCGCCACATCCCAGCCGCATTACCCAGGCATCCAGCTTTTCCAGCGCACGTGTGCGGGCGTCTTCAAGACTGCTGCCGGAGCCTCCCCATGCTGTCAGCGCATAGGGCAAGCCTTTGCTGTTATTGCTGTTGCGTTGCTCACGGTGCCAGTATTTGAAGACTTTCATGGGCGTCCCTGTCTGTTTTGACGGCTGCCATGCTACTGGATATTGATCAGATAGCCATGCGGAATAAGCGCAGCCGGGCTTTCAGAGCGCCTTGCGCATCAGGCTGACATCCTTGCCTTCGAAGTCCAGGAAATGGATTTCCTGCCAGCCGCGGCGTTGGTACAAGGCCTGCTGGTCTTCGGTGAAAAGATGCAGGGAGGGCCAAGTCAGCTCTGCGGCTTTTTCTTCGATGGCGGCAATCAGTTTGCCGCCTACGCCTGAACCACGTGCAGCTGGCAGCACAAGCACATTGGCCAGCCAGGGTGTGTAATCCGTGGCGCCATTCATGTCGTCTTCCACGAGGCTGGCCGAGCCCAGTAACTCATTCTCCGCACTTAATGCCAGAAGCGTGCAGGGAAAGTCGCCGAGATGGCGCTGGAATTCCTTTTCCCAGTCCGCCTGAGTCCAGCCGGGATGGGCAGCCTGCCATTGCGGCAGATGCAGGGTGGCCAGCAGGGGAATCAGCTCGGGACGTTCCTGCAGGGCGAGAATGCGCATGATGTCCGGCTCAGATATTTTCGCCGCGCGCACGCGCGTGGCGCAGCTTCATGCGCCGCAGCATATGCCGCAGGCCTTCGGCCACGGCCATCATGCCCATGCTGGCGGTGACCATGGTGATGGAGCCGTAGCCTGAGCAGCTGAGATCGCCGGCTTCGCAGCTCTGGCCGTCCGGTGTGCTCACGGCCTGATCGGACCAGACGCAGGGAATACCGAATTTCTCGTCCGGGTTTTTCGGAAAGCCGCAGTCGCGACGCAGCTGGCGGCGGATTTTTGCCAGCAGGGGATCACGGTGTGTGGCGGTGAGGTCGCTAACGCGCAATTGTGTGGGGTCGGTTTTGCCGCCAGCGGCGCCAGCCACCACGATGGGAATGCGGCGGCGCCGGCACCAGACCACCATGGAGATTTTTGCGTCCACATCATCGGTGCAATCCAGCACGAGATCAGGTGTGTCGGCCAAAAGGCTGGAGATATTTTCGCGGGTGAGGAAATCGTCCACCAGGGTGATCTGCAGCCGCGGATTGATGCTGCGGGCACGCTCGGCCAGCACCTCAATCTTGCCGCGGCCGAAAGTCTCGGTCAGCGCGGGCAGCTGGCGATTCACATTGCTGGCTACCAGCACGTCCATGTCTATGAGGGTGAGACGGCCTATGCCCGTGCGTGCCAGGGCCTCTATGGCCCAGGAGCCGACGCCGCCCGCGCCGGCCACGAGCACATGCGCCTGCTCATAAAGGGCAAAATTTTCCTCGCCATAGAGACGGCGGCTGCCGGCAAAGCGGCGTTCGTAGTCGTCGTCAGGCAGGCTGTTGTCGACCGAAGGGCTATGAGAGGAGGCTTGGG
Organism: Pedobacter sp.; assembly: GCA_031119295.1. Classification (GTDB taxonomy): domain Bacteria; phylum Pseudomonadota; class Gammaproteobacteria; order Pseudomonadales; family Moraxellaceae; genus UBA2031. Next base: position 2,287 of record JAVHYE010000038.1, read on the forward strand.
GGCTCATGGGTCTGTCGCGGCGGTTCAGGTTGCCAATTATAACGGGCTGCTCCCGGGAATGTGATGGCGTCCTCTCCGGTCACAAGAAGCATCCGTTTGCAGGCTGACAAGCGCCATCAATAGGCCCTAGGATGACAGAAAAATTCACGGGTCAACCCGATGTCCGTTACGATCCCTCTTGTCGCCACGCCCGCCGTTGGCAATGTGGTCTCCTTCATCCAGCTGGCGGTGGCGCCGGTCTTCCTGCTGACCGGCGTGGGCGCCATGCTGGGTGTGCTCACCAATCGTCTGGCCCGCATCATTGATCGCGCCCGCCGCCTGGAAGACCGCTACGAGGCCAGCAGCAGTAGCAATGAGCGGGCTCGTCTGCATGTGGATCTGAAGCGCCTGTCGCTGCGTGCGCGTCTCACCAGTTGGTCCATCAGCTTCTGTACGGCCTGTTCGCTCTTTGTTTGCGTCATCATCATGGCGCTCTTCCTGGAATCGCTGCTGGATGTGCATTTCCGTGGTGTGGTGCCGCTCCTGTTCATCGTGGCCATGAGCGCCTTCATCGTTGGTCTGCTGCTCTTCCTGCGCGAAATCTATCTGGCCACGGCGGCTCTGCGCATAGGTCCGCCGGATGACGAGGCCTCCTGATGTCTCGCCTGTCTGCAATCTGCTTTTTCCTGTTGGCGGCCCTGCTGATGCAGCCGGCGCAAGCAACGGAATGGCAGCTTGCTTCGCATGAGCCGGGCCTGACTCTTTATACGCGCACGGTGGCCGGGCAGGATCTCAAGGATTTTCGCGGTGTGTTACGCGTGAAAGCACCCATGCGTCATGTGGTGCAGATGCTGGCGGATGCCGACAGCATGCCGCAGTGGTTTTTCAATATGCGCGAAGCGCGGCTGCTGGAAATCAACGGCAATGACAACAGCTTTCTCTATTTCGTGATCAAGGGCATGTGGCCGGTCAGCGATCGTGATGCTGTGGTGCGCTTGCGCCTGCAGCAGGATGCCAGAACCCTGGCCCTGACATTTACGGCAACGGCCGCCCCCGAGCACTATCCGCCCATGCGCAATCGCGTGCGTATGCCACGCCTGCTGGCGAGCTGGATTGTCACTCCGGTTTCGGCAACAGAAACGGAAGTCCGTCTTGACGGGCATGCGGACCCGGGGGGCTCCATCCCGGTATGGATGGCCAATCTGGTGGTGGTGGAGTTGCCCCGCGTTACCTTGCGCAATCTGCGCCAGCGCCTTGAAACGCAAACGGTGGATGCGGCGGCTCTGAGTGCCGATCCGCGTATTGCCAAGCTGCTGGCTGATGTGAAATTTCCGGAGACACCATGACTGTCAGGCTGTTGTTCGTTTTTTTGCTGGGTGCTGTTGTTTCCAGCGTGCAGGCTGCCGAGCCGCCAGTTGCCCCGTCATTTGATTACTACACCCTGGCAGTGAGTCTGACGCCGGCTTTTTGCGACCAGAATCCGAAATGGCGGGACAGCCGCCAGTGCCGCGACCGTTTTGCCCTCAGCGTGCATGGTCTCTGGCCTGAGCGCTTGCAGGGACGCTCACCGGAATCCTGCGCCGGTGGCAGCCTGGTCTTGTCGCAGGCACAGGAGCAAAGCCTTCGCGACGTCATGCCGGATGCCGGCCTGCGCGAACATGAATGGAAAAAGCATGGCCGCTGCAGCGGCCTTGATGGCGAAGCTTATTTCTTGCGCACCGAGCGTTATTTTCGCGCCCTCAAATGGCCGGACATGCTGAAGCCGGTGGGGCGTGACAATCTGCTAGAGCGCGATGTGCTGCTGCGCGAGTTGTACCGGCTCAATCCCGCCATCCCCGAACGTGGTCTGGTGCTGCGCTGTGAGAAAAAAGGGCGTCCGCCCTTGCTGACCGAGGTGCGCGTCTGTCTTTCTCCCGTGGGCAAACCGGTGGACTGCGCCAGCAATTTCAAACCCAACTGTCCGGTAGCCATCAAGGTGAGGGCGCGCTGAGACGCCGCTGAAATACTTCCGTATGGAGGTCTGTCATGTGGGAGAAAATCGAAGTCTGGCAGGGTGACATCACGAGCTTGCCGGTGGATGCCATCGTCAATGCCGCCAACAGCTCCCTCTTGGGCGGCGGCGGTGTGGACGGTGCCATCCATGCAGCGGCAGGGCCTGATTTACTCGCGGAATGCCGCATGCTGCGCGGCTGTCATACCGGCGCTGCCAAACTCACCCAGGGTTATCGTCTGCCGGCGCGTTTTGTCATCCACACGGTGGGCCCGGTCTGGCATGGCGGTGATAGGAAAGAGCCGCAACTCCTGCAGAGCTGCTATCGCCAGTGTTTTGCACTGGCACATGAGCATGCGGTGCGCAGCATCGCCTTTCCGGCCATCAGCTGCGGTGTTTATGGTTATCCGCATGCTGCAGCCTGTGGCATTGCCGTTTCTGAAGCCCTGCATGCACTGCAGCATTATCCGGATATAGAGCGTGTCATTTTTGCCTGCTTTTCTGCCGATATGGCGCAGCTTTATGAAGCCACGCTGGCCCGCTTGCGCGCTGCCATGAGCTGACTCAGCCCTGCACAAACACCGTGCTGTCACGTGAGTTCAGCAGCAGCTTCCACAAATCCAGCTCGCTCATGCCGCGTTGCAGCTGTCCTGCCAGACGCAGCAGGCCGCGTCCTCGTGGCTGCCAGCCCTGTATGCCGTACTGATAAATACCTTCCTTGAGTGCGATCAGGGCCGGGCTGGCCACGGCCTGACGTTCGAAGAACATGATGCCGTCGCGATCACCAAAGGCCAGCAGTGAAGGTTTGTGCAGCGGGCGGAAATCACGCAGGGTTTGTCCCTGCAAAAGACCCTGCATATTGGCCGCCGCATGCGTGCCCATGGTCTGTGCATAGTGCGCCTGCTTGTCGAGTGCAAAGGGCAGGGCGGCAGCATCACCTGCGGCAAAAATGCGGGCATCAAGCTGGCTTTGCAGGCTGGCGTGCACGGCAATATCGGCATTGTCACGGGCCAGGCCTGAGTTACTGGCGAGGACCTGGCTGCGCCGGCCGGCGCTCCAGATGGTGAGACGGCTGGGCAGCTCCCGGCCATTGTCGAGCTGCACGCTGTCCGCCTGCACGGCAGTGATGCGGCGCCCGGTATGTACCTGTACCTGGCCGCGCATCTGCGTCAGCAAGCGTTCATGCAGGCCGGGAAAACGCGCAAAGAGTTTTTCTTCCTGTTCCACCAGATGCAGATTGAGGCGACCTTCACGACCGAAGCGCTGCAGGATTTCTCCCAGCATCTCCAGCCCTTCCAGGCCACCACCCACAATCACCACATCACGTCCCGAGGGCAGGGCAGCCAGACGGGTGAGGGCATTGTTGATGCGCATGCACTGCGCGACCGAGCGCGGATGCAGGGCATGCTCGACCACACCGGGAATGCCATGGTCATGCGCACGACTGCCGGTGGCCAGCAGCAGAAGGTCGTAATCGATGCGTTCGTTTTCCGTGGTGATGAGACGCTGTTGCTGGCGCTCTATGGCCGCAACTTCGGCCAGGCGGAAATCATGGCCCCAGGCCTGCAACAAGGCCTGCCGGCTGGCTTGCAGCTCAGCCGCGGTTTTACGGCGCGACAGCAGTTCATGGATATTGGGCAGCCATTCCGCCTGCGGGTGCTGGTCCAGCAGGATGACATGGTGTTCGCGGGTGGACAGGGCCCGGGCAGCGGCGAGGCCGGCAAAATTGCCGCCGATGATGACGATGCGGTGACGCGGGCCGCGGGCAAGAAAGCGTCGGGACAGCAGGGCCATGCAGGGCTTCCATAGCAGGAGCAGGTGTAGGGGCCTGTCAACGCTACCTTCATCATGCCTGCTGGGGACAGTTTTTTTGTCCTGCAAGGCGGAAGGAGTGCGGTGTAGCTCGCGCTACACAAAAGACTGACAACGCCGCAGGACAAAAAAACTGCCCCAGCCCTTCGGGTTGAGCCTGGAAAAACCCTCCTCGGCGTTGCTCGTCGCTCATTTGGAATACCAAACTACGCTCCTCGCGTCTTGATGAGGGCTTTTCCAGGCTCAACAGGCTCGATGAAGGTAGCGTTGACAGGCCCCCCCCGGCAGCTCAGCCCGCAGTTTCCGGGAGTCGTCGGTTTGTCACAAGTCTTTGCCTTGGCGCCCCGGGTGCAAACCGTTAAGGTTGAGCGACGGGGTGTATTGATGGCTGCCGCATGGCTGGTGCTATCAATAAAAGTGCTGGAACAAGAAAAAAATGACGCATTACTGCAAATATCACGTACTCGACGAAGCCGATTGGCATTGCCCGCAATGCCGTGTGGAGTTTTGTCCCACCTGCTCACCTGACCTGCCTGGCCAGGAAAGCCCGGTACATTACTGCCCGCTCTGCAATGGCGAGCTCAAACGCATCAGTGCTTCGGAGTCCGCCGCGCCTTTCTGGCAGCACCTCACCGACTTCCTGCGTTATCCCTTTTCTCCTTTGGGGCTGGCGCTGCTGGTGCTGGCCTTTGTAGTGCCTCTGGTAGTTGGCGAGGGCCTGGCGGCCTGGATAGCCGGCGCTGTCGTGCTGCTGGTGGTGAGCAAATATGCCTGGACGGCGCTGGAGCAAAGCTCCGGTGGCGAGATAGAGCCGCTGGGCATGGACAAGCTGGGCGAGGCGGATAACAACGAACTGGCTATAGGCGCTGGTATCGTGCTGGTACTGCTGGCTGCAGCTGTTGGCTTCCTCTTCACAAAAACGGCGGTATACGGCTCGGCGTTGGCGGTGATCGTACTGGCCGTTTTGCCGGCCCTGTTGATTGCCATTGGTGTTAATCGCAGTGTGTCGTCGGCCCTCAATATCGAGGGCATAAAGTCTGCCGTGCTCGGTGTAGGCCCGGTGTACGCGATTGTGGCGCTATTTTCCGTCCTGCTGTTTGCGACGCTGAATTCCCTGGTCAGTGTATTTGCCGACATTCTCCCTGCTGCTTGGGGGCGGGCGGCCATGCTGCTGGCCTGCAGTTATTTTGTCATCGTGCTTTTCGTGTTCTGCGGTTATCTGCTTCTGCAGTATCAGGAAGCTCTGGGGTTTACCTCCGCTGGCGGCGGTAAGGCCAAGCGCGCAGCACGCAAGGTGGACCCTGCCGTGATCGCTCTGGAAATGTTCCTCAAGGAGGGACAGTACCCTCGTGCTTTGGGATTGCTGCGCAAGGAAAGTGAAAGAAAGGGTGCGACCATTGCTACGCATGAGCGCTATCACAGACTGATTTTGCAGATGAATGACGAGCAAGGTCTGCGTAATCATGCCGGCCTTTATTTCCGCATGCTGCTGGAAAGCGGCCGCGATACCCAGGCCGTTTCACTTCTGCGTGATTATCTTGGCTTGCTGCCCGGCTATCGCCCGGAGGACCCGGATCTTTGCTATGACCTTGCTGTGGCCTTCGAGCGTCTAGGTGATTTCAAGCTGGCTGTACATGTGTTGAATGGCATGCACAAGGATTCTGCTCATTACCCGCGCCTGCCTGAGGCCTATTTGCTGGCAGCTCGTCTGTTGGCAGAAAAGCTGGCGCTGCCACAAAAAGGTCTGGCACTGGTGCAGTTCCTGGATGGCCGCTTCAAGACCCATGCGAGCTATCCTGATATCCAGAAAGCCCTGCGTGAGATTTCTGCGCAGCTAAGGCCAGCCTAAGAGTTGTCTATCGCCTAACGATAAATTGAGCGAAAGCCTTCCGGGCTGAAGCCGTCCATGCGCTGCTGGCCAACCAGGATGACGGGCACGCCGCGGCCACCCATCTGTTTCCATTCCGCCTTGGCCTGGCTGTCGTTTTCCACATCCAGATCACGGTAGGCAATATTGTTTTGCTGGAAATACTGCCGCGCCTGTTTGCAGTAGCCGCACCATTGCGTGCCATAGAGCGTGACATGACCACGCGCTGCCGCGGGCAGGGCAGTTTTGATCGGCGTGGTTTTGACGAAGCTGTAGGTGATGACTTCTATCTTCACCTTTTCCACTTTGCTGCCCGGTTTTGCCGGCTGCTTGTCGCTGAATTGCACCGTGCCGTTCTTGTCTACCCATTTGTAGACCTCGGCAAAGCTGTGGCCGGCCAGCAGTAAAAACGCGAGCAGGAAAAAGCGCATACGCTCAGCCCTGCTTCGCCAGCTCGCGGTACTGCTCGGCGCGTGCAGAGTCCTGCAGCTGTTCGCAGGCCTGGGAGAGGGCATGCGCTGCCTTGGCCAGCAGGGGGTGGCTGACCTTGCGCGCGAGCACGGTCTTGATGATTTTTTCCGCATCCTTGATTTCACCCAGGCGGGAAAAACGGATGACGAGTTTCAGGCAGACCTCGGTATCCAGCGCCTTCTTATCCAGCGAAGCCTTGTCGTAATCACGGTAGATCGCTAGGGCGCGATGACCGCCACTTTCACCCTGGGTGGCGAGCACGAAAAAGCGGCGGGCCACGGCATCAAAGGTGGTGCTGGTCGGCTGCAGTTTTTCCACGTGGTAGAGCTGCTCCAGCACACGCAAATCCTGGGGCCGGCTTTTTACCAGTTCACGCAGGCGTTTTTGTGCGGTGACGAAATCCAGGGCGGCAATCGTATCCAGAGCCTGCTGCAGTTGTTCGCGATAAGCCTGGTCCAGTTCTTCGGCACTGGCCTCGGGCAGGGCGGCCACTTCTTCCTTGTTGCCGGCAAACCAGCGCTGGTAGAGCACATAGCTGAGCGGGCCGGAGGCGATACCTGCCAGCTGCGCAGCCAGTTCGGCCACACGTAGCCCGTCCACAAAATATTCAGCGGTCAGCCACAGCAGCCACAGCACGGCAATGATCAGTGCCGGGAGTTCGGCGGCACCGAAAAATTTCAGTTTCTGTGTGCGGAAATGCATGAGGAACATGCCCACCACACCACCTATGCCGGCGCCGGCGCCGGCCAGAGGCAGCACCCCCGCGCCGTTGGCAATCAGGTAGACGATGGCACCGGCAATGCCGCCACCGAGAAAGGCGGCGAGTACGGCACCGCTGCCCAACGCAATTTCCAGCGCCATGCCGGCGGTGAGCAGGAGCAGCAGGGCGCCGAGGAATTGCACGAGGCCGGGCTGCGTCAGATTGAAGGTGAGGAAGGTGATGGGGCGAAAATGCTGCGGGTCTACGCCGAGCGCCTCGGCGCTGAGGAGGCGATGTTGGGCATCGAAGTCGCGACGGGCGCTTTGCCAGTTGCTCAGCACTTCCGGTGGAAGATAGTCCGCCCCCTGTTTGCGCACGGCGGCCACGAAGTCGTCGTCGGCACCCATGTAATCCGCCAACGTGGCGGTATCGCCCTTGGCATGCGCGGCCTTGAGGCGTTTCAGCGTACTGCCCTGGCCGGCTTTCAACAGATGCGTGTCATAGAGCTCCCATTCGATGGCCAGCAATTGTTGGGCATAGCTGGTGCGCAGCTCCTGGGTGCGGGCAACATCGGCCGTATGCCAGAACAGGAAAATGAGTGCGATGACAGCGGCCAGGCCCAGCACGAGACGGGGAGCTTGCTTCCAGCTGAACTGGTGATCGGTAGGAGTCAGGAACATGGGCGCGGTCTGGCATCTTTGAGGATGGGCCGATCATAACCACAGGCCTGCATGGCTTCATCTGCCGCAGTGCGCGGGAGTGACTCATCGCCGCCTGTGTAGCCGGCCGCGCGACCGAAGGGCGCCAGGCGAGGATGAGCGGCGGGCCGCTGCGGAATGCGATCCGGCGCTGGCCAAGGTTGAGTTGATGCACGCCGGTTGTTATAAGAGCCTGCCCGAAAATCCGCGCGTCCCCGTAGCTGATCAGGATGTCCCCATGTTGCAAGCCAAAAGGCCCGTGCTGCGCCTGCTTTTACTCGGCCTTCTCGGCGTTCTGCTGGCCGGCTGTGGTGGTCTCTTCGAGGAGACCGGTCGCCGTTTTGCCGCCAATCTGTCTTCCGCCGTTGCGGATAATGACGATCCCGAGATCGTGAAGGCCGGCTCGGCCTCCTATCTCCTGCTGCTCGATGCCCTGGTCCGCCAGGAGCCGGAAAGCCCGGCTTTCCGCCAGGCCGCCGCGGCGCTCAACTCTGCCTATGCCGGTGCCTTTGTGAAGGAGCCGGCACGTGCTGCTGCCCTCACCGATAAAGCCCTGAATTACGCCCTCGAGGCGATGTGCCTTGCCCACGACAAGCTCTGCAAGCTGCGTGAAATGCCGGTGGCTGATCTGCAACAGCAGCTGGCCACGCTGGATAAGGACGATGTCGCGCTCATTTATACCGCCGGTGCAGCCTGGGCGGGCTGGGTGCAGGCACATAGCGACGATTTCAATGCCGTGGCGGACCTGCCGCGGGTGGAAGCCCTGATGCAGCGCGTGGTCGCGCTGGATGAAACGTATCAGGGTGGGGCTGCCCATCTTTATCTGGGCGTGATTGCCACGGCCATTCCGCCGGCACTGGGCGGACGTCCCGAAACCGGCAAGGGGCATTTTGAAAAAGCCATTACCCTCTCCGGCGGCCACAACCTCATGGCCAAGGTTTACTACGCCAAGAATTACGCACGCGGCGTGTATGATCGCGAGCTGCATGACCGCCTGCTGAACGAGGTGATGGCGGCTGATGCGCGTGCCCCGGGCTGGACCCTGAGCAATCTGCTCGCCAAGCAGGACGCCGCCGACCTGCTGAAGTCGGCAGACGAGTATTTCTGACATCTTTTTCATTCAGGCTGTGGCCCGTGTTTGCGGGCGGCGCCGGTAATACACACGGGGCGCAGCATCACAGGCTGCGCCAGCAACTAAAAAGGAGACTTCCATGAGCTGGAAGCTGAAACAGAATCTTCTGGCGGCACTGGGTCTGGCCCTGCTGGCCACCACCGCCCAGGCACAAACCTTCAAGATCGCCACGCTCTCGCCGGACGGTTCCGCCTGGATGACGAAGATGCGTGCCGGTGCCACCGACATCAAGACGCGCACCGAAGGCCGTGTGGAGTTCAAGTTCTACACCGGCGGCACCATGGGTAATGACAAGGCCGTGCTCAACAAGATCAAGATCGGCCAGCTGCAGGGCGCTGCCGTTTCCGGTGGCAGCCTGTCCGATGCCGCCCGCGATATCCAGGTGTATTCCCTGCCGCTGAAATTCCGCAACTTCGATGAAGTCGATTATGTGCGCGGCAAGATGGATGCCCAGCTGTCCAAACAGCTGGAAGACGGCGGCTTTGCCAATTTCGGTTTTGCCGAAGGCGGCTTTGCCTATGCCATGAGCAAGAATGCGCCGGTCTCTTCCGTGGCCACCCTGCGCAAGCAGCGTGTGTGGATTCCGGACAACGATCACCAGTCCGAAGAAGCCATGAAGGTTTTCCAGGTCACGCCGGTGCCGCTTTCTCTCGCGGATGTGCTGCCCAGCCTGCAGACCGGCATCATCGATACTGTGGCCTCCTCGCCGATTGCCACCGTCGCCCTGCAATGGCATACCCAGGTGAAATATTTCACCGATCTGCCGCTCAGCTATTTCGTGGGCACGCTGGCCATTGAAAAGAAATCCTTCGCCAAGCTCACGCCGGCTGATCAGGCCGTGGTGCGTGAAGTCATGGGCCGGGTCTTCAAGGAAATCGATGCGCAGAACCGCAAGGACAATGTCTCGGCTTACAACGCTCTCCTCAAGCAAGGCATCAAGCCGGTGAAGCCGACGCCGGCTGAAGTCACCGAGTGGGAAAAGATGGGCGCTGCCGCCAGTGTGCAGATGGTGAAAGACGGCATCGTCAGCCAGCAGGTGGCCACCCAGCTCGATACGCTGCTGACAGCCGCACGCACTGCCAAGAAATAAGCGCCAAGAAGCAAGTACAGGATAAAGAACACGATGCGGAAATTTGCCTCCGGCCTGCTCAAGGCGGTGCACTGGCTGGAGGACGCCTTTCTGGTGAGCCTCCTGCTCACCATGATAGGTCTGGCTGTTGTGCAGATTGTCTTGCGTAACGGTTTTGACGGCGGCTTCCTCTGGGCCGAATCCTTCCTGCGTGTGCTGGTGCTGTGGATAGGTCTTGCCGGTGCCATGGCCGCCAGCCGCAACCACCGCCATATCAATATCGACATCATCGGTCGCTTCCTGCCGCCCAAGACTGCCAAAGTAGTGGCTGTTTTCAATGCGCTGTTCACGGCCGGTGTGTGTGCAGCGCTGGCCTATTACTCCTTCGATTTCGTGCGCGTGGAATACGAAGCGCCCAGCATGGCGTTTGCCGATGTGCCCACCTGGGTCTGCGAAGCCATCATGCCCTTTGCCTTCAGCGTGATTGCCCTGCGTTATCTCCTGCTGGCGGCACTCACGCCCTGGCGTGCCCTGCCGCAGGCCGCGGCGCATGGTATTGCGTTGCCGGATGCCGTTTCTCCTGAACAAAAAGGGGAAGCTGCAAAATGATCCTGCTCTGCGTTGCTGTCATCATTCTCGCGGCCCTCATGGGCTCGCCGATTTTTGCCGTGATTGCCGCGGCCGCCATGCTGGGTTTTTACAGCGTGGAAACACCGCTCACCGTCATCGGTGTCGAGCTTTACCGCCTCGTTGATACGCCGCTGCTGCTGGCGCTGCCGCTCTTCACCTTTGCGGGTTATCTGCTGGGTGAGTCACGCACTTCGGATCGTCTTGTGCGTCTGGCGCGTGCGGGTCTGGGCTGGATGCCGGGTGGTTTGCCGGTAGTGGCTTTTCTCACCTGCGCTTTCCTCACGGCGTTTACCGGTGCTTCCGGCGTCACCATCGTGGCCTTGGGTGCCATGCTTTATCCGGCCCTGACCAAGGCAGGTTATCCCGACCGTTTCTCGCTGGGTCTGGTCACCACTTCCGGTGCATTGGGTCTGCTGCTGCCGCCTTCATTGCCGCTGATCCTGTTTGCCGTGATTGCACAGCAGCTGCCTGCGGGTGCCGGAGTCACCATTCAGGATGTGTTTGTCGCCGGTCTCTTGCCCTGTCTGCTCATGGTGGTGGCGCTCTCGCTGTTCGGTCTGCGTGTCACCAAACAGAACAATATCCCCCTGCAGAAGTTTTCCTGGAGCGAGCTGAAAGGCGCGGCTTGGGAAGCCAAGTGGGAGCTGCCCCTGCCCATCTTCGTGTTTGCCGGCATTTACGGCGGTTTCTTTGCCGTCTCGGAGGCTGCTGCGGTGACCGCGCTTTATGTGCTGGTCACGCAGATGTTCCTCTACCGCGAAATCAGCGTGAAGCAGCTGCCGCGCATCATGCGCGAAGCCATGATGATGGTGGGCAGCGTGCTGCTCATCGTGGGTGTGGCCATGTCCTTCACCAACTGGCTGATAGACGCGGAAGTGCCGACGCAGCTTTTCGACATGGTGCGTTCGCATATCCACAACAAATACGTCTTCCTTTTCCTGCTCACGATTTTCCTGCTGCTGCTGGGCATGATGCTGGATATCTTCTCGGCCCTGGTCATCATGGTGCCGCTGATTCTGCCCATGGCCGTGGGTTATGGCGTGCACCCGATACATCTCGGCATCATTTTCCTGGCCACCATGGAAATCGGTTACTGCATGCCGCCTGTGGGCATGAATCTCGTCATCGGCAGCTTCCGTTTCAAGAAGCCCATCATGGAACTGGCACGTGCTTCGCTGCCTTTCATGGCGGTACTCTTTGCCGTGGTGCTCATCATTACTTATGTGCCCTGGCTCAGCCTGGTGTTCGTAAAGTAAGTAAAAAACTGGCTGCGTTGCCATCGCGGCGCTTCCCCGCAAGGGGGACCGAGGAAAAACAGGCGAAGAATGCTCATTTACTATTTGTAAACTCCGCTTCTTCGCCTGTTTTTGCCTTGCGCTGGCGGCCTCGCCGACGTTTTTCAGATCTTCCGAACTGAATCAATCCTGGTGAAATGCGATGCATACTGGCAGCTGCCTTTGCGGTGCAGTGCGTTATGAAGTGGATGGCGACATCCGCAACGTGACGCACTGCCACTGCAGCATGTGCCGCAAGGCCCATGGCAGTGCTTTCGGCAGTTATGGTTCGGTCAGGCGTGAGCAATTCCGTTTCTTGCAGGGCGAAGAGCATCTGGTCCCTTACGAGTCTTCCGAAGGGGTCAGGCGCCGTTTCTGCTCAGCCTGCGGAGCGAGTCTGCTCTGGCTCAGCGAGCACCGTTTTCCGGAGTGGGTTTCTTTTGCACTGGGCACGCTGGATACACCCTTTGTCCCGCCCAAGCAGCGGCATATTCATGTGGCGTCGAAAGCAGAGTGGCATGAGGTCACGGATGCCTGGCCGCAACAGCCGGATTGATGCTCAAGCCATAAACAAGAAGCCCCGCATTGCGGGGCTTCTTGTTTTCAGGCGTTGCTTGCCAGACGTTGTGAGCGCAAACGCCGGAAATGCACTGTCGCCAAGGTCAGCGCCACGATCTGCAGCACCGAGCAGGCAAAAAACAGCGAGCCTATGCGCCAGTCATCCGCCGGCAAATGCGCGGCCAGTGCCAGCAGAGGTGTGCTGATCAGCGGCGCAAGCAAAGTCATCAGGCTGTTGATGCCATTGATGGCGCCTTGTGTGAGGCCTTGCTCACGGACATCGGCCGCCTGCGAAATCAGCGACTGCAGGGAAGGGCTGGTGGCGAAGGAGAGGCTGTTGCAGAGAATGAGGACATAAAGCAGCCAGGGCACGGTGGTCAGCCCGTAGCACACGAAAATGATCGCAGCCGAAGTCATGCCCGTCAGCGCCATGCGCTTTTCCCCAAAACGTTTGATCAAACGCCCCAGCAACACGCCCTGCACCATGGCCGCCGTGAGGCCCACCACGAACAGCGCCATGCCGTTTTCTTTCGGTCCCCAGTGAAAGCGGAAACTGGTGTAGAGCACCCAGCCGGTTTGCAGCACCCATTGCGAGAGCATGCTGATGGCATAGACCAGCACGATAAGGCCGGCGCCACCGCTGAGCTTGGCAGCATGCGAGAGCGAACCCACGGGATTGGCACGCTGCCAGGAAAGCGGTGCGCGTTTTTCCGGTGGCAGCGATTCCGGCAGCACGAAAAATCCGTAAAGCCAGTTCAGCAGGGAAAGTCCCGCCGCCACGAAAAACGGCAGACGCAAATCATGCTCACCCAGGAGGCCGCCCACGACCGGCCCGAAAATGAAACCTATGCCGAAAGCGGCACCCACCAGGCCGAAGCCCCGGCCGCGATTTTCCGGTGTGGTGATATCGGCCACATAGGCGGTGGCCACGGTAAAGCTGGCACCGGTGGCGCCTATTAGCACACGCGTAAACAGCAGCATGGGCAGTGAATAGGTGAATGCCGTGATGATGTAGCTCACGCCCAGACCGAAAATCGACAGCAGCAGGATGGGCCGCCGGCCGAAACGGTCGCTGAGTGCGCCCAGCAAGGGCACGCAAAGGAATTGCACGAGACCGTAAGTCACCATCAGCGCGCCATACCACCAGGATTGCGCCGCGGGGGAATCGGTCAGCGTGCCTATGAGGGCGGGCAGCACCGGAATCATGAGGCCTATGCCCAGCACGTCGATGAAGACCGTGGTGAGGATGAAGGGCAGACTGGCATTGCGTGACATACAGGTACGGCTCGGCTTCTTGTTTTTATGGCGGGGCGGCGGTGGGGCAGGGTGCCAGATTTGCCGCAGGCAGGGGAGAGGCCGTCGTCCTGTGGGCTCAGCGCCAGCGGCCATTTCCTTGGCAAAAGTGGCCAGCGTTTAATGCAGGGGACAGCGCAGTATGAAGTTGTCGAAGGCCTGGCCGATATAAAGCGAGGAACCGCTCATCACGGCACTGGTGAGGGCGCTGATGCGCTGGCCGTCGTCATTGAACACGATCTGTTGGCTGCCGGTATCCGGATTCAGTGCCTGGATGATGCCGGAGGCGGGATGGCGGCTGTCATGTTTATGGCGCAGGAAATCCAGCAGGGGGCCGTGCGAGGCCAGCAGATAAATACCGCTTTCCGGGCCCGGCGTGATGCCGTCCAGGGCCGGCAGGCTGAAGGCCTTGCGTGGTGTGCCCAGCTTGCCATCGGCATGTCGCGGATAAACCAGCAGGGCATTGCCGAAACTCAGGGCCACCAGCACTCGCGTACTTTCCGCTTTCACGCCATTGGGAAAAGCGAGCTCGTCCGCCACGACTTCCCATGGCTCGCCCTCGCGCCAGTGCACGACATTGGCTTTGCTCTGGCGCAGGGCCAGCTCCAGCCAGCTATTGCCATTGCGGCGGTCATTGCTGACATAGACATCACCATCCGGCGCCACGGACACATGGTTGGGCGAGCTCAAGAGGGCATCGCGGATGCGCCGGCGGAAGACCAGGATGTCGCCCTTGAGAGCATCACTCTGCAGGGCATAGACCAGCAGGCTGTGCTGCGGGCTGTTAGGGCTGTCCTCATCGTGATTGACGATCCAGAGCAGGGTCTCGCCGTTTTTCTGCTGCATATCCAGATGATGCGGACGGAATTGCAGGCCGGCCGGCTCGCCCCGGCGTGGCAGTGTGTGCAGCTGACCACTGGCCGTGTCGTATTCCTGAATCTCGCCGGTCTTTTCAAAATGCCGGCGGTCATGCGTGCTGATGAGCAGACGGGTGCTGCCGGGCAGGAGAAAAAGACTGTAGGGGCCGGCCGCAGTCGTGATGCGCTGGCAGCCGGCTTTGTCGTCTACGGTGGGGAGGGCAGCGCTCGCCACTGTGCCGGCCAAGAGCCAGGCCGGCAGCAAAAGGGCGTAGAGGGCGTGGCGGAGTTCGCGCATGAAGGCCTCGTGACGAGACCTTCATGCTAGTCGAGTGCGGCGTGAATGGCGGCCTCAGGCCGCCCACAATTTCCGCAAGGGAAAGCTGCCGCGATAGTAGCTTTCGGTTTGCTGCATGGCCTCCTTCAGCACCTGGTCCGCGCGTCCCCGGCTCAGGAATTCACACAGGGCCACATGCACCAGACGCACGATCTCGCGCAGCGCCCCTTCGGCAATGAAGACATCCTGCGGGCCGGCGGCGCCTTCGGCGAGCCAGGCTTTCACGGCATTTTCCGCGGGCAGGGAAAGATCCAGCTGTGGCAGTTTTTCCAGCAGGATTTCCCGCATGCGGGCATTCATGTCGGAAGGTGTGCGTGTGAAAACGGTATTCACCAGCTGCACGCAGCCATTGAGGGCTTCTTCTTCCTGCGCGGAAAGACGGTCACGTATCACCGGCTTGCGCAGGATGGGCGCCGGCTCGGCCACAGGCTCGACGGCAGCCACGGCAACGCCGCCGGCCCGCGGCTCTTTCAGCAATTTGCCGTCTTCACCGGTGAGGGCGCGCAAGAGGCTTTGCAGGATGCGTGAGCGCTGCGCCGTGAGGGTGGGCGTGGTGCAGATTTCACTCAGGAAGCCCTGGAAGGCAAAGGCGGGCTGACGCGAGTATTTCAGTTCCCAGATGATGACGGCTTCGGTCAGGCTCTCGCCGTGGAGATAAGACGCGAGCACCTGCTGGATGACGAGTTTTTTCTGTGCAATATCCATGTTCGGTCGAATGTTCTTCTGCGTTGGCCGGGCAATGGGCATGGGCTGCTGGAGGAGGGGCCGCGTGCATGCAGTGGCTGGCCCTGTCTGGTGCACAGCAATGTGTATGCCATGCAGATGCAGGCGATTAAGGCCGTAATGAAGCCTGTAATGGCGCGGCTTGCGTGCACCACGAGCCGGAATGGAGCTGAACACCCTGCTTTGGGATGGTGCCCGGCCGGGTCTTATGCAGCAGGACTGTGCATGGTGGTGGGCGGCCAATGAAAAAGCCCGCAGCAGGCGGGCTTTTTCAGGGCGGCTCGCGCCATTTCGTGGCGCGGCCTTGAGCTTATTTCCTGGCGGCGTTTTTCTTGAGCTGGGCTTCCAGTTCCTTGATCTGTTTTTCCTTCATGGCCAGCAGCATTTCGCTGTCTTTCACCTGCTCTTCCAGATCGGCGGCACGGCCGGCCAGCTCGTCCTGCTCGGCCTTCACCTTGTCCAGCGATTCCTCGCTCAGGGCCACGGCATCCGATTCCGGTTCGGCATTCACGATTACCGGGGCGGGCGGCTGGGCCGGGGCAGCAGCAGGCTTGGGAGCAGGCGGGGGCTCTACCGGCTCCGGATCGGAGCAGGCGCAAAGGCAGGCCAGGCTCAGGCAGGACACCAGCAGGCCTTTAGACATAAAGCCATGCATGAACCCGTGCTGCATTTTCATTCCGTCTCTCCTAGAGGCTGGCTTACACTCGCCGCCGTTATCGGGCAGCAATGGTGCAAAGCCCGGCATGGTCTGTCAATTTGCGAAAACCTTCCCGGCCGATATTCCGGCTGACAGGTCGCCACGAGGACTCCTGATGTTTTTTCCGCAACTGCGGGCCAGCCTGCAATTCTTCTGGCAATACCTCACGCCGCTGCTGGGCCGCCTCCTGCCCATCGTGCTGCCGCTGCTGCTGGTGCTGAATTACCGTTTCTTTGCGCTGCTGGATGCCGATCCCGAAAAAGCCGTGAAAGACCCGCTCTGCCTGCTGCTGCAGATGCTGGCCGGGCTCGCCGCCAGCGCGCTGGCCATGCTCTATACCGCCGCCGTGCTGCAAGGCGCTGATGCCTCACCGGTGGCACTCTGGCGGCGCGCCTTGCCCCGCCTGCCCGCGCTTTTCCTGGTACAGATACTGGCCGGCATTGCCATCGTTGTGGGCCTGCTCGCCCTCATCCTGCCCGGCCTCTATCTCATGGGCGTGCTGCTGCCGGCCTATGTGCTAGTGGTGGTGGAAGGACAGACGCCCGTGATGGCGCTGCGTGATGCCTGGCAGCGTTTTCGTGAGCGGCCCTGGGAGCTCACCGCCAGTTTCTGCTTCGTGCTGGCCGGCCTGCTCATCATCCTTTCGGGGCTGGAAGCCCTGCAGCATTTGCTGGAGGGAGCACTGCTGCCTGTACGCATTGCGGCCGGTGCCGGCCTGGATCTGGTGGGAGCACTCTTCACCCAGCTGGTGGCCATCCTGCTCGTGCATGTCTGGCTGGCAGCCGGAAATGACAAGCAAAAAAATGAAAAGGGCGAGACTCCGGTCTGATTCGGGCTCGCCGCCGCTTGTTGCCGCCGGATGAGCTCGCTATCGTGCGGCGCTGCTGCCTTACCCAGAAAACCCAGGAACCAGAAGAGCGTGTCATGGCTGCCGAATTCCGTCTGCCCGATGCTGAACAAACGCGCCATTATCTGCGCGTCATCATCACCCAGGTGGCCTTGTTTGCCGTGGTCTACGGCGGTTGCAACTGGCTGACGGCGCATCGCGAAAACGTGGGGCATTACTACTTTGCCTGGGAGCTCACGATTCCGCTCTTCCCGCGCATGATCTGGGTTTACCACTCCATCCTGCTGCTGTTTCTTGTGCCTCTGTTCCTGCTCACGCGTGAGCAGGTGAATGCCATAGGCCGCGCTTTCGCCTCTGTCACCCTGCTGGGCGGCGTATGTTTTCTGCTGTTTCCGGGAGTGGCGGGATTTACGCGCGTGGATTATGCGAGCGAGCCCGGCCTGCAGGCGCTGGCCTTCAGCATTCTCTATCACGCGGACAATATCCATAACGTGATGCCTTCACTGCATGTGGCCTATTGCACGCTGGTGATACTCGCCATCCAGAAGCAGCTGGAGGGACGCAGGATACGTCTGCTGTTCTGGGGCTGGCTGCTGGCCATCGTCACGTCCACCGTACTGGTGCACCAGCATCATCTGGTCGATCTGCCCACCGGCGCCATTCTCGGCTATGCCGGTTACCGGCTATTCCTGCGCTGGAGCAGCTTGCCACCAGCGCAGGCCGTTACTGCCTGAGTCTTCAGGGCAGGCTGTCTGCCGGCAGCGCCTCTTCCACGCGATTGCGGCCCGCGGTTTTGGCGCGATACAGCGCGTCATCGAGACGGCAGAAGAAAGCGCTTTCATCTTCGCCTGCGGTAGCCTGCGCGACCGCCAGGCTGGCTGTCACCGGGCGACCGATGCTGAAGTCGTGATGCTCAAGACGTACACGCAGGTTTTCAGCCAGGGCGAGAGCCTGCTCCAGCGCGCAATCCGGCAAGAGCACCATGAATTCCTCTCCGCCCCAGCGTGCCACCACATCGCTGTCGCGCAGACTGCCCTCCACCAGATGTGCCAGCGTGCGCAGCACGGCATCACCCACCAGATGTCCGGCATCGTCATTGATGGCCTTGAAGTGGTCGATATCGAAAAGGATGGCGGACAGCGGTTTGCGTGAGCGCTGCGCCTCGCGCACAAAACTCTGGAAGACGATTTCAAAGGCTTGGCGATTGAGGCAGCCGGTGAGGGCATCATGCGCCGCCATGCGCTCCAGCCGCGCCTGATAGCGGCGCACCGCCAGCCAGGCAATCAGCAGGACTAGGGCCGTGATGGCCACAGCCACGGCAATATTCAGCAGCAGCACGCGCTGCACCGGCTGCATGTCCTCGGTCTCGCTCTGCTCCACCACGAGATACCAGCCCAGCTCGGGAATGAAGCGCGAGCTCACCAGCACGCGGCCGCCAGCGCTTTCATAGCTGAGCTGGGTGGGGGCTGCATCGTGGTTCAGGATTTGCCCTTCCAGCTCCCCCAGGCCCGGAATGCCGCGCAGGAAACCGCGGTTCTGGCTCAGTGATTTGCCGGCCAGCATGACGCGGCCTTCGGTATTGGTGAAATAGATGACACGGTTGAAGCGCGCCTGATAGGTCTCGATCAGGCGCGACATGCTGTCCAGCGTCAGCCCGACGCCGGTGGCGCCGATGAAGTTGCCGTCGTAATCCTGCACACGGTGGTTGATGAAGATGGTGATGGTGTCGTGGTTGGCCATGTCGATATCGACATTGGTTTCGTAGTCTTCCTTCATCTGGCGCACGCGGAAAAACCAGGTGTCGCGCTTTTCATCTTCACTCACGGTCTTGAGCAGGCCGTCGGCATAGTAGTAATGGCCGCTCTGGTTGGAGACCAGGAAGCTGGTCACCGTGCCGTATTTCTTTTTCACCTCGGCGAGGTAACGCACGATGGCAGCCTGGTCGGGCTCGCCCGCCAGCAGCCAGTCGCGCACGAAAGTGTCATGCGCCATCAGCGAGGAGATGAAGACCGGGCGCAGGATGTCTTTCTGGATTTCGGAATAGATATTGTCGCTGGTCAGCGGCAGGGAGTTCTCGGCGATGTTTTTGCGGATGTAGTCGCGCGAGCTCATATAGCTGACGAGGCTGGTGCTGACAAAGCCCAGCAGGAGCAGCAGCGAGAGCCAGCCAAGCAGGCGGTACTTCTCGGGAAAGATGGGCATGCGGGAATCACCAAGGCGGTGGAAAACAAACTGGTCGAAAAATGCGCAACGCTGGTCAGCGGGCGAGGGGGATGATGGCAAGAGCGGGGGCGGGAAACAACGGCAGCGGTCGTGACCTTTGTAAATCCTGAATACGGGCACCGGAGCGGAGCCCGTATTCAGGTGGGCAGGAGATCAGAGGTAGAGATAAAGACCGGCGGCCACATGGCTGCCATCAAAGGTCTTTGGCTGCGCCGGAGCGCCATTCACGGTCTTGGCCGTGTAGTCGATGCTCACATAGCGCAACGAGAAGCCGGCCCGGCCTTCCTTGAAGGGCCAATTGATGATGGCGGGCAGGTAGTTGTACTCCACCGAGAAGCCCGTGGCGTCATCAAAGGTGGCACGTTGATCCGGCTGACCATCTATCTTGGCGATGAATTCCGGTGCTTTGTGCTGCACGGCCCCTATACCGAAACGGTGATTACCCTGGCGATAGAAAATCTGGGCATCGAGGGTGTTGCGCTCGAAAGTGGCCTTGCCATTCTCGGCAGTGCTTTCATCAAAATGGAGGCCGCCCGTGAGCTGCACAGTGAAAGGTGCCAGCGGCAGGTCTATGCCCAGGCCGGCAGAGAAATAGAAGAGCCCGCCAGCGGTGATCTTTTCCTTGTCGCCATTGGTGAAGTAGCTGGTGGCGATGGTGTCGCCGCCGACGCTCAGGCCACCGGTGGCTGCCAGATGCAGAAGGCGGGTGGAGTTTTCCATACGCGGTGTTTCTTTCTTTTCAACGGGGGCAGCTTGCTCGGCGCTGGTCTTGTCAGTGTTGGCGGTATCGGCAGCCGCAGTAGCTGCCGTAGCGCTTGTTTCTTCGGCGAAAGCAGCGTGGCTTAGGCTCAGGCCGAGTGCGATAGCAGTAAGTCCCTTGGTAATGTGACGCATGATGTCCTCTTGGCGGGGTTCAGAAATAGTGCGCCGGGGACTTTCTGTGATTGAGGTGTGGGAGGCAAGAACGGGTTTTACGGAGAGGAGGGGATCACCACTTCATGCGCAGGCGCAGGGTCACGCTCAGGTCTTCATGCACGCTGAGGCCCCAGCGGGTGTCGTGGCCAAAGGTATTGAAGTGACCGCGGGGGAGGTATTGCGAGAGGCCGATGCTGTCCAGCAGGTGTTCGCGCATGGCGGCACGGCGTTCGCGGTTGAGTTCGGCTGAGGTGAGCCCGGAGGAGAATGCAGAGGAGAATGCAGAGGAGAAGTTGTTATCGGAAAGTTGCAGGGTGTCGGGGCTCAGGGAGTCTTCGTCGCTGAGCAGGGAGGCGTTCTGGTCCATATTGAAATGGAATTCCGGTAGCTCGTCTGCACTGGCGGTGCTGCAAAGCAGGATCAGCAGAAGCGAAAGTGGCAGGCGCTGCATTGCAGGTCTCCCGATGTGTTTATGGGGCCCGGTCCCTGGGGCTTGTTCTTGTTGTGGTGGAATCAGATTGCGCCTTTGTGCTTGGGCAGGCAAATACACAAGTGCTTTTTGAAATGGGGATTGCTGTGGGGTTTATGAATAAAAACGCGGGAATGGTTCTCGTTTTTGTGATTCGTCGGGATTAAAGGCCGTTCATTTTTTT
>JAVHYE010000191.1 GCA_031119295.1 Pedobacter sp.
AACTCAACGCGCGAAGCACCCCAGCGCATACGCTTGGGAATGGGCAGGTCATTCAGCGATTGCGCCACGATGCCGGGCAGCAGCGCTGTCGCCGCTTCACCTTTCTGCTCTTTCACGAAGCGCAGCTTTTCGCCGCTCTTGTCGATGGCAGAAATATCCACGCCATTCTTCTTGGCGAAACCCAGTGCAGCCTGAGTCGGATTGCCGGCAGCATCGAAAGCGGCTTTTACGGGCGGGCCATCAACGGCGATGGTGCGATCCGGCTGTTGCGTAGCAAGGCCTGCCACGAACAGGGCCAAGCGACGCGGTGCGGCAAATACTTTCACGTCACCATGTTTGAGGCCGGCCGTTGCCAGACCTTTCATAATGCCGTCGCGGAAACTTTCAGACAGTGATTTCAGTGCCTTGGGGGGCAGCTCTTCCGTGCCCAGCTCTACCAGAAAATCTTTTGCACTCATGCTGCATTCTCCTGCGCGAGCTTAGCCAATACCTCATCACGCAGTGACGGTGTTGCCATGGGGAAGCCGAGGCGCGCACGCGCCTGCAGATAGCTCTGGGCGATATTGCGGGCCAGGGTGCGCACGCGCAGGATGTAGCGCTGGCGCTCGGTAACGGAAATAGCGCGGCGGGCATCCAGCAGATTGAAGGTGTGGGAAGCCTTCACCACCATTTCATAGGCCGGCAGCGGCAGCTGCTTTTCCATCAGGGAATTGGATTCGCTTTCGTAAAAATCGAAAAGCTCGAACAGCTTGGGCACATTGGCGTGTTCGAAATTGAAAGTGGATTGCTCCACTTCATTCTGGTGGAACACATCGCCATAAGTGACAGGGCGTTTGTTGCCATCGGCATCGGGCACGCCTTCGGCCCATACGAGGTCGTAAACGGAATCCACGCCCTGCAGATACATGCAGAGGCGCTCAAGGCCGTAAGTGATTTCACCGGTAACGGGATAGCACTCCACTCCGCCCACTTGCTGGAAATAAGTGAACTGCGTGACTTCCATGCCGTTCAGCCAGACTTCCCAACCCAGACCCCAGGCGCCCAGCGTGGGCGATTCCCAGTTGTCTTCCACAAAGCGCACGTCGTGCACTTTGGTATCTATGCCCAGCATCTGCAGCGACTGCAGATAGAGATCCTGGATGTTGGCAGGAGAAGGTTTGAGCACCACCTGGAACTGGTAGTAATGCTGCAGGCGATTGGGGTTTTCACCGTAGCGGCCGTCCGCCGGGCGACGCGAAGGCTGCACATAGGCGGCATTCCAGGTCTCGGGGCCGATGGCGCGCAGGAAGGTGGCGGTATGGAAGGTGCCGGCGCCCATTTCCATGTCGTAAGGCTGGATGACGACACAGCCCTGGCTGGCCCAGAAGTTCTGGAGTTTGAGGATCAGGTCCTGGAAGGTCAGGCCTGCGGCAATCGCGTTAGCCACGTAGGGCTCCCCTGCTGCAAATCAAAGGGGGCGAGTATAACGGCAAGGCCCCGCTCTTAGCAGGGGCCGGCAGCAGGAAAGCCGCGCCATTTGGGGCTTGGGGACAGGGCTTGAAACCACCACAGATGAGGGTTCTTGGCCACGAAAGCGCCTGCGGCTGAGCGCAGCCCGGACCTGCGCCGGGCGTAGCGTGTTTCCGGTGCGCCAGCGCACCGGAAACGTCATGAAAAGACTCCTGACAGAACGGTGTCAGTAGCCCGCCAGCATGATGTCTTCACCGGCCAGGAAGCACCGCAACCCGCGGTCAGGGCCAGCTCAAGGAGAGAACATCATGTCCACCCCCAACACTGCACCGAACCACGTCGCCGTCTGGTTCGAGATCCCCGTCAGCGATATCCGTCGCGCCCACCAGTTCTACAGCGCCGCCCTGAATCTGGAGATAGGCGCCGTCCAGCCCTGCCCCTCCGGCGTGCCTGATCTGGAAATGGCGGTCTTCACTCATCAAGATGGCGCGGTTTCGGGCGCCCTGGTAAAGAGTGCCGAGAACCGCCCCAGCCGTGATGGCACCATTGCCTACCTGAATGCCGGCGCCGACCTGCAGCAGACCCTGGATCGCCTGCCCGGCCTCGGCGCCGAGATCATCGTCCCCAAGACCCTGATTGCTCCCGAAATCGGCTACTTTGCTCTCTTCCGTGACAGCGAAGGCAATACCGTCGGCCTGCACTCCCAGCATTGAGGGCTGCGCTGGCGCCGGACCGTCCGGCGCCAGTGTTCACAACAAGGACAAGGAGATCCCCATGTCATTCACCGCCGACGCCATACGCGAATGCGCCATGCGTGCCCGCAACTTCCCCGAGCTGGCCCTGTCCTTCCTGCGCATAGGCATGCACTCCTACACCGTTGACGTGGCCAGCCATGCCACGCTCTACCGCAGCCAGGATGGCGAGATCGTGCAGCTGCCCGGCAAGCCCGGCGCTCCTGTCACCGCTGCTTTCAATGCCGAGGCCACACTGGCCGCCATACGTCGCAACCAGCGCGGCGAAAGCGATTACCCCGGCTTCATGCAGGACATCCATGCCGCCGGTGTGAAACGCTATGAGACCCTGCTCACCGGCCCCAAGCCGCGCTGCATCTATTTCGGCAGTGAGGGCCAGCTGGAAGAGCCCATCCACTATCCGGCCTGATGCTCATGTCTTCTGTAAAAGCGTTATCCGCAAATCAGCAGTCGCAAGTTGTCAGCGTTCATATTGCCAAATCCTTGGCGACAGTCGCGGCTTATCTGGCCGAGCCTCTGAACATGAATGACTGGGCCAGCGGCCTCGGGCTGTCCTTGCGCAAGGAAAACGGCGTGTGGCTGGCCAATGGCCCGGAAGGCCCGGTGCGCATACGCTTTTCGCCGCCCAATGATTTCGGTATTGCCGATCACTGGGTAGAGGTCGCGCCAGGTGTTGTGGTGTATATCCCGCTGCGCGCGATAGCCCATGGCGAAGGCACGGAAGTGCAGCTCACCCTCTTGCGTCTGCCCGATATGAGCGATGAAAAATTTGCCGAAGACGCGGACTGGATACGCCGCGATCTCGAAGCACTGAAGAATTTACTGGAAAAGCCATGAGACGTGCCGATCGCCTGTTCCAGATTGTCGAGCATCTGCGCCGCAAGCCGGTGGTGACAGCGGCCGAGCTTTCGGAAACGCTGGAAGTTTCCGTACGCACGATTTACCGCGATATGGATGATCTTTCCGCCAGCGGCATTCCCCTGCGTGCCGAAGCCGGCATGGGCTATGCGCTGGCCAAGGGTTACGACTTGCCGCCCTTGATGTTCACGCAGGGCGAGCTGGAGGCGCTGGAAATCGCGGCGCGTCTTTTGGCTTCGTGGACAGACCCGGAACTGAAGGCAGCCGCCGAATCCGCCCTCGCCAAAATCGGCGATGTGCTGCCGCATACGCTCAAGCGCGGCCGCGAGCCCTTGCCGATCTTTGCCCCCGATTATTTCATCGATCCGCGTTTCACCGCCCCCATGGCAGATTTGCGCCGTGCCCTGCGCGAGCAGCGCAAGATCCGGGTGGACTACACCAAGGAAAACGGCGAAGAAAGCCAGCGCACTTTGCGTCCGCTGGCCATCATGTACTGGGGCCGTACCTGGACCCTCGTGGGCTGGTGCGAGATGCGCCATGATTTCCGCCACTTCCGTCTCGACCGCATGCAGCAATGGCGGCTGACCGACGAAGATTTTCTGCCCGAGCCCGGCAAGACCTACAAGGATTTCATCGCGCGCCTGGAGGAGGAAAGGCAGAACGAGGATTGCCGCGAGCCATTTGTGCAAGAACACAAGCAGGAAGAAAAACAGAATGCCGAAAGCTGAAGCCGAAAAGACACGCTGCCCTTGGTGCGGCACCGATCCGCTCTATGTGAAATACCACGATGAAGAATGGGGCGTACCCTCCTTCGATGATCGCCATCTTTATGAAAAGCTTTGTCTGGAAGCGCAGCAGGCCGGGCTCTCCTGGATCACCGTCCTGAAAAAGCGCGAAGCCTATCGCAAGGCTTTCTTCAATTTTGATGTGAAGAAGGTCGCCAAGCTCTCAGATGAGCAAGTTGAAGTGCATATGAGCAATGAAGGCCTGATACGGCATAGGCCCAAGCTCATGGCGATACGGGATAATGCCATTGCCACGATGGCCGTACAGAAAGAGTTCGGCAGCCTCTCCGCTTTTCTCTGGGAGTTTGTGGGTGGCAAGCCTGTCACCAATAGGCTGAAAAGCTATCGCGAAGCGCAAACGGCAACCGCAGCTTCTGAGGCCATGGCCAAAGCGCTTAAAAAGCGCGGCTTCAAGTTTCTGGGGCCAACCTCGGTCTATGCCTTTATGCAAAGCGTGGGCATGGTCAATGATCATGAAATAAGCTGCTTCCGCTACAAGCCGGTCAGCAAGCTCTGAGGGCGCTTGCCCTGCAGAGGCTGCGATCCGGCAGCTTTCCTTCTCCTGAACGGCTTTGCCTTGCACCGCTTCTCTCGTCTACGCTTTCCAGTCTGTCAGCAGGCTGGCCGGGAACGGTTGTTGCTTGATTCAGGGACAGGAACCCTCAAGGAGAGAAAGCATGCGCCCCAATCACCACCACCTT
Organism: Pedobacter sp.; assembly: GCA_031119295.1. Lineage (GTDB taxonomy): Bacteria > Pseudomonadota > Gammaproteobacteria > Pseudomonadales > Moraxellaceae > UBA2031. Next base: position 4,546 of record JAVHYE010000191.1, read on the forward strand.
GCCAGTGATTTCCCCACCCTGAAGAAGAAGATCGAAGAATTGACTGCGGTGGATACACACTTCCAGCGCATGAATGACGAGTACGAATTGCTGGATGCGCAGATACGTGCGGCAGAAACCGAAGGTGGGTTCTTGTCGGATGATGTGATGGAGCCCATGAAGAAAAAGCGGGCGCTGCTGAAAGACCAGCTTTATGCACTGCTCATCAAAGAATGAGCCTCTGATTTAACCCATCTCTTTTTTTTCTAACTCTGTCGTCCCCGCGCAGGCGGGGACCCAGTGACTTTGCTTTTCTCTTTTCGTAGGGCGCAATAACCGAAGGGCATTGCGCCGCATTGGTTTGTGCTC
>JAVHYE010000192.1 GCA_031119295.1 Pedobacter sp.
GTGATTTCGACGGCGTACGGCTCTGGGCCATAGGCCAGGCCGTGGCCGTGCAATCCCTGCTGGATACGCTCACTGATCCGGCGCGCGGCCGCGACGGACTTTTCCCCGAGCTCGTACTCTTCGATTGCCACGCCTGCCACCATCCCATGTCGGATAAGCGCTGGCAGCCACGTCAGGGCGTGGGCCCCGGCCGCATACGCCTGAATGATTCCAATCTCATCATGCTGCGCAATATCGTGAAGGTGGTGAGCCCGTCTGATTCTGTCGCCTTCAATGCCCAGATTTTGAAAGTACATCGCGCCATTGCCGGTGAGTCCGTGGACGATCCTCTGGCGGAAGCACGCAAGCTTTCGAAACTGGTGGATCGCCAGATCAGCTTCTTCGCAAAGCGCCGCTTCAGCACGGACGATATACGTGCCCTGCTGCGCAACCTGATTGATGAAGGCGTGAGTGATGGCTATACCGATTATGCCGGCGCCGAGCAGGCCTATATGGCCATCTCCAGCGTGGGCAGCTATCTGCAGAAATCCGGCGGACTCAGCGTGGAGAGCTCACGCCAGCTCAATCTGCGCCTCACGGCCATGCAGAAAATCCTGGGCAATGATGAAAATTATGTGCCTGCGACATTCCGTAACGAGTTGCTGAAGCTGCGCACGCTGGTTGGCAGTACTGCCGATAGCAAAGCCGGCAACAGCAACCCCACTCCGCGAGCTTGAGGTCGGCATCATGGACAGCCAGGAAAACTTTTCCGAAGCCAGCGCCACTGAAGAAGCGATCTATACCATCGCCATCATAGGCTCGGGGCCGGCCGGCCTTTCTGCCGCCTCGCGCGCGGCTGAGCTCGGCGTGCCACATGTCTTGCTGGAAGCGGAAGACCACGCCTCCGACACCATCTACAAATACCAGAAGGGCAAACATGTGATGGCCGAGCCCGCCATCCTGCCCCTGCAAAGCGGCATGGATTTCATGGCCGGCAAGCGTGAGGAAGTGCTGGGCACCTGGAACCAGCAGCTGGAAGAGCAGGGCGTCAATATCCTCTATCAGCATGCCGTCACCACCATAGAACGTGTCGGCCGCCGCCTCTTCCGCCTGCAATGCGCCAATGGTGTGGTGATACAGGCCAAGCATGTGGTGCTGGGCATAGGCCTGCAGGGCAATATCCGCAAGCTGGGCACACCCGGTGAAAACCTGGAGCGCGTGCAATACACCCTGCGCGATCCGGATGAATTCGAAGGCGAAACCATCATCGTCATCGGCGCCGGTGACGCCGCCATTGAAAATGCGCTGGCGCTGGCAAAGCAGAATCGCGTCATCCTCATCAATCGCGATACCGAATTCACGCGCTGCAAGGAAGCCAATCACTCGCTCATCCTCGCGGCCGCCAAAGACGGCACCCTGGAAATCCGTTACGGCGCACGCACTACACGAGTGGATGAAAGTGAAGGCGAAACCCCGCTGCACTATGTGGCCAGCACGCCCGGTGGCGAAGAAACCATTCCCTGCCATCGCGTGATTGCCCGCCTTGGCGCCAGCCCACCGCGCAAGCTCGTGGAAAGTTTCGGCGTGGCCTTTCCCAATGCCGATGCCAATGCCGTGCCGACGGTTTCCGGCACTTATGAATCCAATGTGCCCGGGCTTTACATCATCGGCGCCCTCGGTGGTTATCCGCTGATCAAGCAGGCCATGAACCAGGGCTATGAGGTGGTCTCCACCATCATGGAAATGGCCGTGGTGCCGGCCGACGAGCCCCTGCTGCTGGAAAAATTCCGCCAGTTCCGCCCCGAGTATTCCGCCAACGAAGCACTCTCTGTCATTCAGCACAGCGTGCCCCTGTTCGGCAGTCTCACCCGCTTGCAGATGCGCGAGCTCATGGGCGAGTCCAATATGCTCATGCCGGCGCCCGGCGAATTCATTTTCCGCAAGAACGACTACACCAACAGCTTCATCTCGATCGCTGAAGGCTATGTGGAAGTGGAAGTGTTTGATGAGGCCGGCAATCAAAGCTGGATACGCCTGGAGCGTGGCCAGTTTCTCGGCGAGATGGGCCTGATTTCCGGCCGCCGCCGTACCGCCACGGTGCGTGCCGGTGAAGACTGCGCGCTGGTGGAAACACCGCGCCGCCTCATGCTCAAGCTGATTGCCTCGGTGGAAGCCATACGCCAGAAAATCGACGAGGTTTTCCTGCGCCGTGCCATCACCACCTATCTCGCGCCAAAACTGCCGCCAGAGGCGGTGGCCGAGCTCATGTCGGACGGCGTGGAAGTGCGACGCTACCGCAGCGATGAAGTAGTGTTCCGCGAAGGTGATGCGCCGGATGCGCTCTATCTCATACGCTCGGGCTCGGTGACGATTTCCACGGATGTGAATGGCCGCGAAGTGGTGCTGTCCTATGTTTCCGCCGGCAATTATGTCGGTGAAATGGCCCTGCTCAACGACACCCCGCGCACCGCTACCGTACAGGCCACGGTGCAGACGGAAATGCTCTTGCTGAAAGCCGACACCTTCAAGCGTGTGGTGGCCGGCAATCGCGAATGGCGTGCCGATCTGGAAAACCGTCTGCTGGAGCGCGTGAAGAGCAATGTGCAGCGCGAGGAACAATCCAGCGGCAGCGATCTCATCCGCTTCCTCATGGGCCAGGGCCTGGGCGAAGGTACGGATGTGCTGCTCATCGACGAATCCCTGTGCATACAGTGCAATAACTGCGAAACCGCCTGTGCGGAAACGCATCAGGGCATGTCACGCCTGAATCGTGCCGCCGGCCCCTCCTTCAACAATATCCATGTGCCGACCTCTTGCCGTCACTGCGAACATCCGCATTGCATGAAGGATTGTCCGCCGGATGCCATACGCCGCTCCGACACCGGCGAAGTTTTCATTTCCGATGCCTGCATAGGCTGCGGCAATTGCGAACGCAACTGCCCTTACGGCGTGATACAGATGCGCGCACCGGCGCCGGTAGAAAGCCGTGGCGGTCTGCTGTCCTGGATGCTCTTCGGCATAGGCAATGGCCCCGGCGAACAGGAAGGGGTTTACGATCCCAGCCAGCCCAAGAAAGCCGTGAAGTGCGATATGTGCATGGACCAGAAAGGTGGCGCAGCCTGCGTGCGTGCCTGCCCCACGGGTGCCGCCATACGCATGTCGCCAGAGAAATTCATCAGCTTCGAAACGGATATCTGAAGAGAGACGCTCAGCTTTGCTGCAGATAATGGAGGAAAAGCACATCCACCATTTCTGTCAGCTCGTCCAGCATGGCACGCGCCTCACGCGCATCAGCCATGAGCGCTGCCTGCAGGATGTGCTCGCAGAATTCGCTCAGCATCCAGGCCACACGTGCCGTGCGTGCGCGCGGCAGGCCGGTTTTCTCGCTGAGCAGGGCCACGATGACATCGGCGCCACGGCGATTGGACTCCTGCACCAGTCCCTCGAATACGGGATCGGCGCGCAGCGCTCGCAGAATCGCCACATAGCCCGGGGCTTCGCGATAGGCCTTGTAGAGTGCCAGCAATAATTCCCGCGAACTGAAATCACCGTCCTGCACCAGACGCTGCATGCCCTGCTGCAGCTCTGCATCCACTGCCACCATGGTGCGCTCGGCCAGTGCCGCCAGCACCGCCAGACGACTCTCGAAATAGTGGTAAACCGTGGCCGCCGGCACCGCGGCCTCTTCGGCTATCGCCAGCATGCTCACCGCCTCCACACCCTTGCGTGCCAGCAAAGCGGCCGTGGCATCGAGAATGGCGTCTATCTTGCGGCGCGAACGCTCCTGCACCGGCAGTACACGTTGCCGGGGAAGCTTGGGAGTAGAGGCCGTACGTGCCATGAATGCGATGCGTCCTGCAGAAATTGATAGTTATTCAGCTTTATGATTGACTGGCCAGCGGCCGTCAAGAGCCGGAACAATAAAGTGCGGAACCACCCGGAGGAACCCCTCATGCCTGCGCCTTCTTCCCTGCCTCCTGAACCTCAAGAGCTCTCACTGCAGTCGCCGGAACGCCGGCAATTCCTCGGCAATATGGGGCGCTATGGTCTGGGCGCCGGCCTGCTGGCCACGGGCCTGCTCACGCCCGCGGCACGCGCTGAAACCGCAGCACCCGTGACGGACAAGCCTGCCTGGCAGAACTGGTCCGGCAGCCAGAAAGTCGCACCGGCGAATATTTTCTATCCGGATTCCGAAGCCGCCCTGCAAAAAGCCATACGCGAAACCAATGGCCAGATTCGCGCTTTTGGTGGTGGCCACTCCTTCAATGCCGTGGTGCCGACCAATGCCCAGGGCTCGCTGATTTCACTGGAAGCCCTGAACGGGCTTGTCAGCTATGATGCGGCCGCGCTCACCGCCACACTCTGGGCCGGCACCCGCATCGCCAGCACCGGCCCCTTGTTGCAGGACATCAATCAGGGCCTGCTCAACGAAGCCGATATCAATATGCAGTCGCTCGGTGGTGCCATCAGCACCGCCACCCATGGCACCGGTCGCAAGATGCAGTGTTACTCCGCCACGGTGAAAGGCCTGCGCATTGCCATGGCCGACGGCAGCGTGGTGGACTGCTCGGCAGAAAAGGAGCGTGAACTGTTCGAAGCTGCGCGTGTTGCAGTGGGCAGTATCGGCATCATTACCCAGGCCACGCTGCAGAATCGTGCTGCCTATCGCCTGCGCGAGCAGGTGAACGTGATGCAGATAGACGAAGCCATGCGCACGCTAGAAAGCGAGCGCGACAAGCACCGCCATATGGAATTCTTTGCCTTCCCCTATGGCGAAAAGGCCATCGTCAAACGCATGGACATCAGTGAAGAGGCGCCCACGAAAGTGGAAGAGCCCTTCATCAATGAAAACGCCATTCTGGAATTCGCCGCTGACTCGGCGCGCAAACATCCCTGGACC
>JAVHYE010000039.1:0-3910 GCA_031119295.1 Pedobacter sp.
TGTGCACTGGCAGCACCCAGTTGCGCCACGGCTTGGCCGGCTTCTTTGCCACGACCGGAATTGGCAATGGCCTGCGCGAGATCGGCACGGGCCTGTATCACTTTTGAGCGGTAGTCGCGGTCATCCATGGTCACCAGCACATCACCGGCTTTGACGTTCTGGTTCTCCTGCACATGGATGGTGGCGATAAAGCCGCCGATTTTCGGCGAGACGGGAATGATGTGGCCGTCCACCTGGGCGTTATCGGTTTCCACATAGTGGGCATTGAACCACCAGGCATGGCAGGCATAGGCCAGCACGGCAGCAGCGGCCACGCCCATGAAAATCTTTTTGCGCGGATTGGCCGGCGCTGCAGCGGCTTCGGTGCTGATATCGGGCTGCGTCTGTGCGTTCATTTTTGTGGGCCTGTGTGTGAGTCTGGTTTTATGTCAGTGCGCCATCCTTGCAGCAGGGTGTTGAAGTGAAAGTCGAGATAAGCCGGCACATCCAGCGGCTTGTCATCATGCTGTGACATGGACTGGCGCCACATCACGGCAAAAAGAATGGGGGCGGTGATTTCGCGCACGGCAAGATCAATCGGCAGATCACGGATTTCGCCAGCGGCCATGCAGCGTTGCAGGATGCTGGCGAAAAGCGCGCGTGTGCGTTTGATGACCTGCTCGAAATAAAAGACAGCCACCTCGGGAAAATTCGCCGCCTCGGTCACCACGAGTTTGCAGAGACCGCCCATGAGGGGATCGGTTACCACGGCTGCCCAGCGTTCATAGGCTTCGCGCAAAAGCACAAGCGGGCTGCCCTGGAAACCCGCAATGCGCTGCTCGCCACTCTGGATATGCGGCAGGATGCTTTCCTGCACGGCACTCCTGAACAGCTCTTCCTTGTTGCTGAAATAAAGGTAGAGCGTGCCTTTGGAGACGCCAGCCCGGGCCGCGACCTCTTCGAGTTTGGTGGCAGCAAAGCCGCGCTCGACAAAGGTCTGCATGGCGGCACGCAGGATTTCCTCGGGCCGGGCGTCCGGACGGCGCTGCCAGCGGGGTGTGGTTTTGCCGGCAGCGGAGCTGTCAGGGCTTTCGGTCAGGGGAGTGTTCTCGGTCATGGTGCTGTCATGCGGTTACTAACTTACGAGTCAGTAACTTTTAGTGGCGAGCCTGATTCAAGTCAAGCCAAGCGTGCGCTTGGTCGACTGGTGGCCAGGTTTTCAGGGCGGAAGCGAAAGGGGCTGGATGCTTGGCATCAGCCTGAAAAGGGCAAGGCGCCTGCGGCGGAGCTACGCCCGAGTCGCGCCTCGGGCGTAGCGTGTTCCCGGTGCGAGAGCACCGGGAACGTCATCAAAGGCCAGCGAGACGGTCGAATTCCACGGGGTCGTGGGCAGAGAAAATCTGCACCCCGGCGGCTTTGTCCAGCGCCAGCTCACGCAGGCGGGCAAGGTTGCGCAGACGGGTGTTGCGCTCGGTTTGCACCAGCTTTTCAAAGGTGGCGATGCCGGCCGGCATGTAGGGCTGGGCTTCGAGCTGGCCATGGTGGAAGTAGGCGTCGCCGGCATGCAGCAGCCAGCCTTTCTCGCTACGCACGGCAATGCCGCAATGGCCGCGAGTATGGCCGATCAGGGGGATGAGCAGGATGTCTTCACCCAGGCCAGCTATGGGCTGCATGCCTTCAAAGCCGAACCAGCTTTCGCCCCCATCAGCATCATGCTTCACCCAGCGCGGGCTGTGCGCCCATTGCGAAGGCAGGTAGCGTGCCTTGCTGCGCCAGTCCGGATGCATGGCGGAATCGAATTCCTTTTTGAAGACATGCACCTCGGCCTGCGGAAAATCCGGCAGGCCGCTGGCGTGGTCGAGATCGAGATGGGTGACGATGATGTGGCGCACATCATTCACGCTATAACCCAGTGCTTTCACCTGGGCGATGGCGGTTTCCTGATGATCCAGCTTGGGGCGCGTGAGATTGATGAAGGGCGTGCCGAGGCGTTTGGGCGTTTCCACATCCAGTGTGCCTATGCCGGTATCCACCAGCACCAGGCCGTCTTTCGGTGTTTCTATCAAGAGCACATGGCAGACCATGCGTGCGGCTTCCAGCCAGCCTTTTTTATTGCCGTGGCCGTCATCGCCATTGATAAGGCGGGCGCAGGCCGGGCACATGGTGCCGCAATTCAGATGGTGGACGCGCAATCCCATGACTCTCTCCCGTGAGGTTTTATTTATTCAGAATCTTTGCCGAAAAATGCGCTGAGTTTGTCGCGCATTTCGTCATCCAGTGTGCAGCGTATGAAGCGGCCGTCGCGCTGCACACTGATGAGGCCGGCATCCACCAGCTCTTTGGTGTGATGCGAAATCGTCGGTGCGCCGATAGCGAGACTGTCGATGAGGTGTGAAAGACCACAGCTTTTCATCTCGGTGCGGTACTGGCGCAGCACCTCGAGGTAAATGGAAAGCCGGTTGGGATTGGACAGGGCCTTGAAGGCACGAGCCAGTTTGTCCACGTCTGCGGTGCTGGTCGATGAGCTTGTACGTTTACGTATCACGGTGCCCCCGATAGTTGGGCTGATAATGGTCGGCAAGATGGCCTGATTGGCCGGGATTCTGGCACAGATTGATAGTTTGACAAGTATCGAATTGGTGTTAGCTTGCAGGCCTGATCGGAAATGCACCTTTTGCACCCATAAACGGCATCAATGGCATCAAGGAGTCACCATGACCCAATCCCTTTCCCCCGCCCAGGTTCTGGCGCAGTCCTTCACCCTGCCTAATGGCACGGTGATCAAGAACCGTCTGGCCAAGTCCGCCATGAGCGAAGGCTTCGGTACCTGGGATAACCGTGTGACGCCGGGTCTCGTGCGTTTGTATGAACGCTGGGCCGAAGGCGGTATCGGTCTCTGCATCACCGGTAATGTCATGGTGGATCGCCGTGCGCTGGGCGAGCCCGGCAATGTGGTGGTGGAAGACGAACGCGATCTGGAATTGCTCAAGGCCTGGGCCAAGGGCGGTACGCGCAATGGCACGCAGCTCTGGATGCAGATCAATCATCCCGGCAAGCAGGTGATGCGCACTTTGGTGTCTGATCCGGTGGCACCCTCGGCCATTCCTTTCGGCAAGGACATGCAGGCATTTTTCGCGACGCCGCGCGCACTGACTGAAGCGGAAATCGAAGACATCATCCAGCGTTTTGGCCGCACCGCGGCCATTGCCAAGAAGGCCGGCTTTTCCGGTGTGCAGATTCATGGCGCCCACGGCTATCTCGTCAGCCAGTTCCTTTCCGGTCACCACAACCAGCGCACCGACCGCTGGGGTGGCAGTGCCGAAAATCGTCGCCGCTTCGTGCTGGAAGTTTTCCGTGAAATGCGCGCCAACTGCGGCAAGAATTTCCCCATCGGCATCAAGCTGAACTCGGCCGATTTCCAGAAAGGTGGCTTCACGGAAGAAGAATCGCTGGATGTGATTCGTGCGCTTTCAGAAGCCGGGATTGATCACATCGAAATTTCCGGTGGCACGTATGAAGCGCCCATCATGGCCGGTGCCAAGAACGGCTTCGTAAAAGAATCCACACGCAAGCGCGAAGCCTATTTCCTCGACTTTGCGGAAAAAGCGCGTGCTGCCACCAAAACACCGCTGATGGTCACTGGTGGCTTCCGTTCTTCCGCCGGCATGGCTGATGCCATCACCGGTGGTGCTGTGGACTTCGTGGGCATCGCCCGCTCCCTGGCGATAGAGCCCGATCTGCCCAACCGCTTGCTGGCTGGCAAGGAAGCACGCCATGAGGTCAAGACCATCACCACTGGCATCCCCATGGTGGACAAGATGGCCATGATGGAAGTCATGTGGTACTCGCGCCAGCTGCACCGTATGGCCAAGGGCAAGAAGACCAAGCCGAACGAGTCCGGCCTTTGGTCTTTGCTGGCAACCTTGGCGGA
>JAVHYE010000039.1:4010-22714 GCA_031119295.1 Pedobacter sp.
TTCAATCCGCTGTTCAAAGCCATGACAAAGACGCCCGTCGGCAGAGCCATGCTTTTTGCCGACGGGCGTCTGCGTTTGTGGTGTGTCACACTTCTTGCAGCTGTTAGATTCTGCTGACTGGTGTCTGTTGCAGGCGCCGGGCGCGGGCGTTGCCAGCAGGGAGACCGGATGTGGCTGCAAGCAAGGGACAGGGCGAAGACCGCCTGAAAAAACTGCGTCCTCTCGGGCTGGGCCTGCTGGTCGGCGCGGTGGTATTCCTGCTTTCGGAAGTCCTCATCCATCTTGAGAAGTCGCGCGAATATGAAGCGGCGCGCAGCCGTCTGCAGATCGAGGCCAGTGCCATGCGGGCGCGCCTTGAATCCGAACTCAACAGCACTTTCTCTGTCGGCCTTGCTGCCGCTTCCCTGGTGTCTGCCAAACCCGATTTTTCGGCACGTGATTACGAGCGACTGGCACAAAGCCTGTCAGCCTGGCATCCGGGCCTGCGCAATATCGCCATCGCTCCCGATAATGTGGTGCGCTATGTCTATCCCCTGGCCGGCAATGAGGCCGTGCTGGGTGTGAATCTGGAAAACATTGCCGAGCAGCGCGAAGGCGTGCTGCGTCTTCGTGAAAACTGGAAGCCCCTCATTGCCGGCCCCATCAATCTGGTGCAGGGCGGTGTCGGCTTTGTGCACCGCGTTCCCGTCATCGTGCTGGCTGCCGACAATACCGCGCGGTATTGGGGGCTGGTGTCCATTGCCATGAATACACAGCCGGTTTTCGACAAGGTCGGGCTCAATGCTGAGAGTGACGTCAGTTATGCCCTGCGCGGTACGAATGGCAAAGGCGCAGATGGTGATGTCTTCTTCGGTTCCGAGGCGCTTTTTGCTTCACCTTCGGCGATACGCATGACTCTCGTCATGCCCGGTGGCGACTGGCAGCTGGCGGCTGATTGGCGCGAGCCGGATCGCGCCATGAAATGGCGTGCCTTCCTCTGGCATGTGCTGGCCTTGTTGCTGTCTGTCAGTGCGGCTGGCCTGGTCGCGTTTGCGGCACGTAGCCAGGAGCGCCTGCAGGTGCTGGCCAGCCACGACAGCCTGACCGGCCTCGCCAACCGTCACCAGTTCCTGGTGCAGGCCGAAAGTTTTCTGGCACTGGCGGCGCGCCAGAAATATCCCTTCACCCTGCTCAATATGGATCTCGAGGGCTTCAAGGGCATCAATGATGATTATGGCCATGAAGTGGGCGATGCCATGCTCGTGCATGTGGCGGCCAAAGTGCATGAATGCCTGCGCGCTTCCGATCTGATTGCGCGCTTTGGTGGTGATGAATTCCTGGTGCTTTTGCCGGATACGCAGCCGGGCCCGGTGCTGGACCAGCTGATTGTCCGTCTGCGTGAGGCCGTGGCGGAGCCTTTGACCATACGTGGTCATGTGCTGAGTGTGAGTATCAGCGTAGGCATTGCGACTTATCCGGCCGATGGTTTCAGCCTGGCCGATCTCATGCGTGTTTCCGATTTCAATATGTATGCAGACAAGCGTCTGCGCAAAAAAGATGGCGCTCAGGATTGATGGGCATGCTGACCAATAAAAAGGCCGGATTACTCCGGCCTTTTTATTGGTCGGTGTTTTACTTTTTCAGACCCTGCTGTCCGGCCCAGTCGCGCGCAAATTGCGAGGCGGCGCGGCCGGAGCGGTTGCCACGTACCTGCGCCCATTGCAGGGCGGCGAGACGGCTTTCTGCATTCAGTGGCAGCTGGTATTTGCCCAGCCAGGTTTCCACGGTGCGCAGATAATCGTCCTGGCTATTGGGATAGAAAGTGAGCCAGAGACCGAAGCGGTCGGAAAGGGATACCTTGTCGTCCACGGCTTCGCCGGGATGGATTTCGCCATTGTCGGTGTACTGCGCCTGCTGGTTTTCCGACTGGAACTCCGGCAGCAGATGGCGGCGGTTGCTGGTGGCGTAAATGATCACATTGTCGGCGCCGGCATGCAGGCTGCCATCCAGCGTGGTTTTGAGCGCGCGGTAGCTGGCATCGTCGTCGCTGAAGGAAAGGTCGTCGCAATACACGATGAAGCGCTCGGGGCGGGCATGCAGCTGCTCGACAATATCGGGCAGCTCGTGCAGCAGATGCTTGTCCACTTCCACCACGCGCAGGCCGTCAGCAGAAAATTCGTTGAGCAGGGCTTTTACCAGCGAGGATTTGCCGGTGCCACGGCTGCCGGTGAGCAGCACATTATTTGCGGGCAGGCCTTTGACGAATTGTTCGGTATTGCGGCGGATCTCGGCTTTCTGCCGGTCGATATTGCGCAGGTCATCAAGCCGTATGGGGCTTAAGTCCCGCACGGTTTCCAGATAACCGCCATGGGGATGGGCGCGCCAGCGGAAAGCCTGGCCCTGGGCGAAATCGGGTTTGGGAGCGGGAGCGGGGATGGCGGATTCCAGCGTGCTGACAAGACGCTGCAATTCGGCCACCAGGGAAGCATTTTCGTTCATGGGAACTCCAGCAGGCAGTGCATTGCCCGCAATCAGGGAAATTTAGCGCCCTGGGTGCTGCCATGATTGGTTTCGGCATCGTAGCGGAGGTCGGCCTGCCGCATTTCACCCAGCACGACATTCAGTTTTGCGTCTGCTTCATCGCAAGTGCTGTCGTGCAGGATCTGCTGCATCTTCGCGAAACCTTGCCGGGCGAGTTGTACATGGCCCTGTTCGTGGAAAGCCAGATTGCCGAGATAGTTGTTCCATTTCAAGACCAGGGCCCGATCGGCATTCTGCGGTGGCTGCCAGCGCGGCAGGCGCACGCTGATGCGGGTATCGAGGCTGGCGGCGGCAAGATTGCAGTCGGCGCTGCCATAGCCCGGCCAGTTCCAGCTCACATTCCAGCCGGTATAGCCGTCGAAGCCGCCACTGCGATGGCTGCGGTTGAGGTTGTCGCGGATTTCAGCAACCGTGCTGCCGGAAACATCGTAGTAATCCATGCCGGCATCGGGAATGGTGATCTCCAGCATGCCGTTGGCGGGCAGGTTGCTGAGCACGGGCGGCCGGGCGCTGGCATCCAGGGTGATGCTGTGCACGGGTGGCTTCAGCCACCAGAAAAACAGGCCAATGATCAGCAGGAGCAGGAAAAGTCTGTTCATGAGTGCCAGGAAAGCCAGGGAGCTCACGCGAGTATACGAATTCTTTCAGGAGAGCCTGTTCACAATCTTTTTACCGTCCCGTTTCCCTCTGCCAAGCGGCCAGACAAGGCAGGCTCCGCCGGCAAGGGTCACTCCCTTGCCAAGGGGTCTAACGCGGTATGGCCGCTTGGCAGAGGGAAACCCGAAGGGCTGAGCCCCCTTTTCCCCGGGACAGCGTTAGGGCTCGCTCATGGGGAATGACCCCACTTCGCTCACCCTGCCTTGCCCCGAGAAAAAGGGGGAGCTTCAGCGGGGTGGCAAAAAGATTGTGAACAGGCTCTTGATCCCATTAACCACGGCACGGTCAGCGCCTATAATCCGCGCCCGGTTGTGGCCTCCGGTTCCTGCATCATGCGCGCATTCCTCCTGCTTCTGTCCCTGCTGTTCACCTTTGTTGCCTCTCCGGCCCTGGCGGGCATGGAGGCGGGCGTGCTGGCTTTCGAGAATGAAGATTTCGATGCCGCCGCCAAGGCTTTTGCTCCTCTGGCCAAGGCCGGTAATGCCAAGGCCATGAACTATATGGGCCGCGTGCTGGAGCAGCAGGAAAAGCCGGCCGAGGCATTGGCCTGGTATCTCAAGGCAGCGCAGAAGGGCAATGCCGAAGCCCAGTCGGCCCTGGGGCGTCTCTACGATGCCGGCGAGGGCGTGGAGCGTGATGAAGAAAAGGCCCTGTCCTGGTATGCCAAGGCGGCGGCGCAGGGTGATGACGATGCCCAGTTTGCGCTGGGCGAGCACGCGGAAGACGATCTCAACGACAACAAGCAGGCCCAGCACTGGTATGAAAAAGCTGCGGCGCAGGGCAATGCCGATGCGCAATACCGTCTCGGCCTTTTGCTGATCAATGACGAAGCCGGCGCCGTGCGCGATGTGCCGCGAGCCTGGGTGCTGCTCAGTCTGGCGGCCGAAGGCGATATTGACGAGGCCGTGCAGGCGCGCGATGTACTGGAGCTGGAAATGGAGCCGGTGGAATTGCGCAGTGCCGAGAAAATGCTGCAGGCCTGGAAAAAATCCCACTGAAGAACTCAGAAGCGACCGCGCAGGCGCGGCTGTGCGGCCTGCGGCTTTCTGGTTATTCTCGCCGGACAAGTTCATTCCCTGAACAAGCCCTGGAGTTTCTCCGCGTATGCATGCGCAGTCCGGCATCCTGCCTCCGTCTTCCCGCTTTGCCCGTTTTCTGGTCCTGCGCCGCCATCCTGATCTTTCCCTGCCTGACATCATGGCTGCCCTGCGCGAGCTGGCTGTTGCACGCGCACGCCTGCAGGGCCAGCATCCGGATGCCGGCCTGATTTCCGTCGTGGCATTCGGTGCCGCGCTCTGGCAGGAGATGAAGGGACCCTTGCCCGCAGGCTGGCATGAGCTCGCGCCCTTGCAGGGGAAGTTTTCCATGCCGGCCGACGCCGCGGATATCTGTCTGCATATACGCAGTGACAGCTTTGATCTGTGCTACGAGCTGGCCCAGCTGTTCATGACCAGACTGGCCGCCCACGGCGGTGTAGAGGTACTGGAAGAGTGTGCCGGCTTCCGTTATTTGGACAGCCGCGATCTCACCGGTTTTATCGATGGCACGGAAAATCCGCAAACGCAGCAAGAGCGTGCTGAAACGGCCTTGCTGGATGACGGCGAATTTGCCGGCAGCAGTTTTGTATTCGCTCAGCGCTATGTGCATCAGCTGGACAAATGGCATCGCCTCACGGTGGATGCGCAGGAGCATGTGATAGGCCGCAGCAAGCTGGAATCCATAGAGCTGGATGAAGACGTGATGCCGCCCAACTCGCATGTGGCGCGCAATGTCATCGAGGAAGACGGCGAGGAGCTCGCCATCCTGCGCCACAGCCTGCCTTATGGTCAGGCTGGTGGTGAGCACGGCCTTTTTTTCATGGCCTATACGAAAGATCTTTCCATCCTGGATCGCATGCTGGCCAATATGTTCGGCACCAGCGGCGATGAGCAGAGCGACCGCCTGCTCAATTTCACGACGCCTGTGGGCGGCGCTTATTTCTTTGCGCCTTCGGAAGAGCTGCTGAATACTGTGGTGGGTGAAGACTGATGCAGTCTTTGCCATAAAAAACGCCGGCAATTGCCGGCGTTTTCATTGCTGTGTGTTCAGGAGCGTACTTCCACTTTCCCGGCTATCCACATGGCCAGCAAGGTCATGGCCATGGCGCCATAACCCACGAGATCGTAGTGCTGCAGGCGGCCGGCGGCATCTTGCGAGAGCACCAGCGTAGGCCAGAGTGCGGCCAGACTGGCCGCCAGCTGCTGCAGCGCGGCATTCATGCTGAGGAAGCGGCCGCGCAGCGCCGGCGTGCAGGCGGCCGTGATCAGGGCCATGGCCGGAATCAGGCGGCCGGAAATGAAGACCATGAAAATGGTGGTGACCACGAGCACGACGGCCAGCGGCAGTGGTGGCAGATGCGTGAGCACGAGCAGGGGCAGCAGCGATATCGCGCCCAGCCAGCGCAGCACGCGGGCTTTGCCGAAACGGTCGGCCAGACGGCCTATCAGCGGCGCGGTGAAGAAGGTGGCGAGACCACCGCAGAAATAAATCAGGGAGAGTTGCGCCTCGGAGAGGCCCACATTCTTCACCATATAAGGACTGATGAAGGGAATGACGCTGAAGCCGGCCAGCATGAGCGCGCCTATGAGTACAAAGGCACGCCAGTGATTGCCCACGCTGAAGACTTCGTACAGCGTGCGGCGCAATTCCAGCGGGCCGCTGCTATTGCGTGCGGGCAGGGAGGGCAGGATGCGCCAGGCCATGAGCGCAAGCACGAGGCCGCTGAGAGCGACAAAGAGAAAGGGCGCGCGCCAGTTGAATTGTGCGGCGAGAAAAATCCCCAGGGGCACGCCGGCCACAGCCGCGACGGAAAAAGCCGCCATCACCTTGCCGGTGGCTGCGCCGCGCCGTGCTTCCGGAATGCAGTCGCCGATATAGGCCAGCACATTGGCGCCCAGCACCCCACCGAAGAATCCGGCGGCGAGTCGCGCAATGAGAAGACTGTGGAAGTCCCAGGCCAGGCCACAGCTGGCAGTGGCCAGCAGGAAGCCGGAGAAAATCGTCAGCAGCATGCGGCGCCGGTCGAAGCGGTCGATGATGAAGGCGGAGGCAAAACCGGCGAGGCCGGCGCTCAGGGTGTAGGCCGCCACCAGAAAACCGAACTCGGCGGGACCGATATGCAGCAGGCGCATGAGTTGCGGGCCCAGCGGCATGAGCACCATGAAATCGACGATATGGCAGAACTGCATGCCGGCAAGCAGCAGGATGAGCCGTTTTTCATGATCGGGGGAGAGGGTCAGCATGAAGCGTCCTTGAAGAGCTTCCTTGAGCAGCGGCGCGGCACGCTAGCACCAGTGCCGATTGAATAAAAGTGACTGATACGGACATTGGCACAGGGATTGCTGCTTACCCGGAACACAGGTGTTTAGCAGTAATCAAGGTAGACGAGCGATGCTCAAGATTCTTCTGGTCAACGATACCAATAAACAGGTTGGCCGTTTGCGCGCTGCTCTGGTCCAGGCCGGCTTCGAGGTGGTCGAGGAGGTCTCTTCGGCCTTCATGATTCCCCGCAAGGTGGCGGACATACAGCCCGATGTCGTGATGATTGATACCGAGTCGCCCAGCCGTGACGTGCTGGAGCAGATCGTGATGGTGAGCCAGGACGAACCGCGTCCCATCGTCATGGTGAGTGATGACGGCCAGCCCGCCGCCATACGCGCCGCCATCAAGGCCGGCGTCTCGGCTTATGTGGTAGAAGGCATCGACGTGGCCAAGCTGGAATCCGTGCTGGCCGTGGCCCAGGCGCGTTTCGAGGCGGATCAGGCCCTGAAGCAGCAGGTGAAAGTGGCCGAGGGCAAGCTCAATGAACGCAAGACCGTGGAGCGTGCCAAAGGCCTGCTCATGCAGCTGCGCGGACTGAACGAGGCCGATGCCTATAACGCCATGCGCAAGATGGCCATGGACCGCAATATCCGCATTGTGGAGGTGGCCGAGAAGCTGCTCTCCATGAATGATCTTCTGACCTGAACACTCCTCATGATGGTCAGCAACGGCGCCCTGATGGCGCCGTTTTTTTTTTTGGCCCGGATTTCGCGCACAGGTTTTCGCCGGCCCCCGGGGTGGGCGCTTTTTGAGCGCGCCTTGCCCGGCGTTTGCACCATGCCCCGGGTCGCTTGCCGCTCAAAGCCGTGCACCATTCCCTATCCTGGGGCAAAAATCGCACTCAAATGGTGAAAACAGGGTTTTTTCAGGACTGGCAAAAGCTGGCACAGCGGTTGCTCTGTAACTTGGTGTGAACTCAGATGCTCCAGTGTCGGGGCGAGTTCAAGCTTCTCCTGTGTCGTGCGTGGATGCCCCTGAGGTCGGGAGACCTGAGTTGGGCGTCAAATCCCGGTGGAAACACCGGCGAGGACAATGGCGTCCTGCGGAGTAATCCGCAGGCGCCTTTTTTTTGGCCTGGAGTCTGCATAGACAGCGCTAACGCTGTTGTCGGGCTTCAAAGCAAACGAGGTGTGAGATGGCGGATCGTGACGAACTGAAGAGCATGTCCAAACCGGCGGATGAAGCGAATGCCGTTGATACCGGGCGTCGTCAGTTTTTGAAAAACTCCATGCTGGCAGCGAGTGCGGCCGGCGTGCTGGGAGGATTATCCATGCAGATGCCAGCGACCGCCTGGGCGGCCGGTTCCGACAAGCCTGAAAAGGAAGAGGTCAATGTCGGCTTCATTCCCCTCACCGATTGCGCCCCTGTGGTCATTGCCTCGGTGTTGGGCTTCGACAAGAAGTACGGGATCAAGATCAATGTCAGCAAGGAGGCCTCCTGGGCCGGCGTGCGCGACAAGCTCATCAATGGTGAGCTGGATGCGGCCCATGTGCTCTACGGCCTGGTTTACGGCGTGCACCTCGGCATAGGCGGCCCCAAGAAAGACATGTCGGTGCTGATGACCCTGAACCAGAACGGTCAGGCCATCACGCTCTCCAACCAGCTCAAGGAAAAGGGCGTTACCGACGGTAAATCGCTGAAGCGTCTTATCGATACCGACAAGCGCGATTACACCTTTGCCCAGACTTTCCCCACCGGCACCCACGCCATGTGGCTGTACTACTGGCTGGCCGCGCAAGGTATTGATCCCATGAAGGACGTGAAGACCATCGTGGTGCCGCCTCCCCAGATGGTGGCGAATATGCGCGTCGGCAATATGGACGGTTACTGCGTGGGCGAACCCTGGGGGGCACGCGCCATTACGGACGGCATCGGTTTCACCGTTACCACCACCCAGGGCATCTGGGCCGATCATCCGGAAAAGGTGCTGGGTTGCACCGGCGAATTCGTGAAGAAATATCCGAACACCGCCCGCGCCCTCATCATGGCTGTGCTGGATGCCTCGCGTTATATCGATGACGTGAAGAACCGTCCGCAGGTGGCCAAGCTGATTTGTGGCAAGTCCTATGTGAATGCGCCGGAAGAAGTGATTCTCGGTCGCTTCCTCGGCCACTACGACAATGGCATCGGCAAGAAATGGGAAGACCAGAATCCCATGCAGTTCTTCGACGGTGGCAAGGTCAGCTTCCCTTATTACTCCGACGGCATGTGGTTCCTCACGCAGCAGAAGCGCTGGGGCATGCTCAAGACCGATCCGGATTATCTTGGCGTGGCCAAGGCCATCAATCAGGTCGATCTCTACAAGCAGGCGGCTACCCAGCTCAAGGTGGCGCTGCCGTCTTCACCGCTGCGCTCCAGCACCCTGCTGGACGGCAAAGTCTGGGATGGCTCTGATCCCAAGGCCTACGCCAACAGCTTCGCCATCAAGGTTTGAAGCGAGGCGATTTGCTGCGCGTCGGCCAAACGCCGGCGGAAATGGTTCCGGAATGCTCATTTACGAATATGTAAACTCCGCTTCCTCCACCATTTCCGCCAACGTTTTGCTCTAGCTCGCGAAATCGCCGGAACAAAGCCTGCGTTCCTGCAGGCCTGAAACGCTACACGCAAGTGCGACATCCCGCTGCTCCGTCCGGAGCAGCGCGGCCCACTGTTGCCTGTAAAGGCATGAATGCGTGCCCAAAAAAGGCATATGAACGGCATTGTGCCGGGGAGAAAACGCCATGACGGCATTGATGACGAGTCTGGAAAAAGAAGCGGCAGTGGTAGTGCCATCGCGTCGTGAGAAATTCACAAGCTGGTTGCGTGGCCTGTCCTGGGGCACGCTGATTGCGCGCACTCTGGCGCCCATCATGGGCATCGCCTTTTTCATTCTGGTGTGGACCGTGCTCAGCCATTTCCGCACCGATCTGCCGGGCCCTCTGGTGACATGGCACGCCGCTGTGGAATTGTTTGCGCATCCTTTTTATGTGAATGGGCCGAATGACCAGGGCATAGGCTGGAATATCCTGCGCTCGCTGGGGCGTGTGGGCCTGGGCTTCGGCATGGCCGCGCTGATCGGTATTCCACTGGGCTTCATGCTGGGGCGTTTCCGTTTCTTGAACGATATGTTCTCGCCCATCATTTCCCTGCTGCGCCCGGTTTCTCCGCTGGCCTGGTTGCCTATAGGCCTGCTCGTGTTCAAGGCTGCTGAACCGGCTTCCATCTGGGTGATTTTCATCTCCAGCATCTGGCCCATCATCATCAATACCGCTGTCGGTGTATCGCAGGTGCCGCAGGATTATCTGAATGTGGCGCGTGTGCTTAATCTTTCCGAATGGAAGATTTTCACCAAAATCCTGTTTCCCTCCGTGCTGCCCTATCTACTCACCGGCATACGTCTGTCCATAGGCGTGGCCTGGCTGGTGATCGTGGCTGCCGAAATGCTCACCGGTGGTGTCGGCCTCGGCTTCTGGGTCTGGGATGAGTGGAACAACCTCAATGTGGCCCACATCATCATCGCCATCTTTGTCGTCGGCATCGTGGGGCTGCTGCTGGAGCAGTTCCTTATCCAGATCGCCAAGCGTTTCACCTACGAAGCGAATTGAGTCAGGGAGAAAAGATCATGAATGCCAATGCAACGAAAAAGATAGTTTCCATCGAAAACGCCGGCATGAGCTTCAAGACCAAGAAGGGCCTGTTCACTGCACTGCGCGATGTGAATCTGGCCATTACGGAAGGCGAATTCGTGTCCCTGATCGGTCACTCCGGTTGCGGCAAGTCCACGCTGCTCAATCTGATTGCCGGTCTCACACTGCCCACTACTGGTGGCCTGATCTGCAACGGCCGTGAAATTGCCGGTCCCGGCCCCGAACGTGCCGTGGTTTTCCAGCATCACTCGCTGCTGCCCTGGCTGTCCTGCTTCGAGAATGTCCATCTGGCCGTTGAGCGCGTGTTTGGTGCAAGCGAATCAAAAGCGCAGCTGAAAGAGCGCACGGAAAAGGCACTGCAGCTGGTAGGGCTCACGCATGCCCTGAAAAAGATGCCGGGTGAAATTTCCGGCGGCATGAAACAGCGTGTCGGCATTGCCCGTGCACTCGCCATGGAGCCGCGCATCCTGCTGATGGACGAGCCCTTTGGTGCGCTGGATGCGCTGACCCGCGCGCATCTGCAGGATGAGCTCATGAAGATTGTTGCCAAGACCGGTTCCACCGTGGTCATGGTCACGCATGATGTGGACGAGGCCGTGCTGCTTTCGGATCGCATCGTGATGATGACCAACGGCCCGGCCGCCACGATAGGCGAAATTCTCGAGGTGAATCTGGACCGTCCGCGTGATCGTATGGCGCTGGCGGAAAACAGTGACTACCACCACTGCCGCACGGAAGTGCTGCGTTTCCTTTACCAGGGACAGAAGCGGCCAGATGCTGCCTGATTAGGTAATTCCCAACCCTCCCTGCGGGGAGGGACTCCCTCTGTTTGTTTTCTTGATGGTGCTTTTCACCGTCACGGCCCCGGCTTGCCTGGAATCCGGTGGTGCTCTCATGACGTAAACCAGGAAGGTTTTTCACACAGGTCATAAAAAGGGGAACGTTGTCATGAAGCATTCAGTGATTTTTTCTTCAGTAATACTGGCGGGGGCAATGGCCGGAGCGGCGCATGCCGATCCCATGGAAATTGCCTTGTTGCAGGAAGCAATTTTCAGCGGCAAGACCAGTCTGGATCTGCGCCTGCGCAGTGAATGGGTGGACGATTCGGTGAAGCAGGATGCCAATGCACAAACCCTGCGCACGGTGCTGGGCTACAAGACCGGCGATTACCACGGTTTCAAGGCCTTCATCGAGTTCGAGGATGTGGGCAATTTCGGTCGCGAGTATTACAACAGCGGCATTCCGGGCGGTAATACCAAATACGCCACGATTGGTGATCCGGAAGTGACGCAGGTGAACCAGGCCTTCCTGGAAGGCTATGGTGCCAAGGTCGGCCGCCAGAAAATCGTTTTCGACAATGCCCGTTTCATCGGTGATGTGGGCTGGCGCCAGAACGACCAGACCTTTGATGCCGTGGGCTATAGCAATAACAGCCTGATCAAGGATTTCACCTTCACGCTGGATTATGTGAGCAAGGTGAACCCGCCGACCGGCATCACCCGTCCGGTGCGAGCGCCCATGGTGAATCTGCGCTATGCCGCCTTTCCTGCTGCCAAGACCAGCCTCTTCCATTACGCCGTGGAAGAGAAAAACTCGGCGGCCGGTGGCAATCTGACCGCCAACTCCTGGCAGCATGATGGCCTGCGTGTGGATGGTGCCATTGCCGATTTCCTTTACGAAGCCTCTTATGCCCAGCAAAAAGACTATGCCGAAGGCACTACGCCGGATGCCAATTATTACGATCTGCAGTTGGGCTACAAATTCGGTCCTGTCACGCTGAAGGCTCAGCATGAAGTGCTGGAAAAAGGCTTCAAGACCCCGTTTGCCACCCTGCATGCTTTCAATGGCTGGGCTGACCGCTTCCTCACCACCCCCACTAACGGCTTGCAGGACAGCAATCTGAAAGTGCTGGCGAAATTTGCCGGTGTGAATTTCGTGCTGGCCGGCCATATGTTCAAGGCGGATGAAAACAGCAGCAATTACGGCAATGAAATCGACTTCTCGGCAGGCTACCAGATTTTCAAGAATCTGAGCGTGCTGGCGAAGATGGCCAAGTACAACGCGGATTCGGAGACGGCTGCCCTGACCGGCACCATCGCCAACAAGGATCTCAGCAAGTACTGGCTGCAGTTTGCTTACAAGATGTAAGTCAGATGCTGGCCCGGCTATGCAGGTATCGCCTATTCATGAGTCGCTTAGGCCGGGCCAGTGCAGAACCCTGTGGCACTCCTTCCGTCTGGCGCTGCACAGGCCATACGGGATATGAGGCAGCCCGGAGGTCGTCCTCCGGGTTTTTTCTTGTTGATGAATGCGTTTTTTCCAAGCCTGTTCTGAATCGTGGAGAGCATCATGAATCGTAATGACGTAACGGAAATGATCGTATTAGCCAGGATCGAGAAAAAGCTGAAGTGGGCTGATCTGGCCGAGGCTATTGGTCTCAGCAAGGAATGGACGACCGCAGCCTTGTTGGGGCAGATGACGCTGACGGCTGAGCAGGCCGGGATTATCGGCAAGCTGCTGGATTTGCCGGAGGCCGCCATTACGCAATTGCAGGTGGTGCCTTACAAGGGCTCATTGCCGACGGCAGTGCCCACCGATCCCCTGATTTACCGTTTCTACGAGCTTATCAGCGTGTATGGCACTACTTTCAAGGCGCTGATCAATGAAGAGTTTGGTGACGGCATCATGAGTGCTATCGATTTTTCCATGGATATGCAACGCCAGCCTGATCCCAAGGGGGATCGTGTCAGCATCGTCATGAGCGGGAAATTTCTGCCGTACAAAACGTACTGATCAATCAGGGCTTGCTGTACTCACGGGCCAGGGCCAGTACCACTCTTTGTATCAAGGCATAGGGCAGGGGCTGGTCCAGCGGGAATTGCAGATTGCCCTTGGGGCCACGCCAAGGCGCAAGCTCACGCACAAGATTTTTATCTGCCTGCACCGGCGGATAAATGCCGATATGTTTTTTGAAAGCGGCGAAATAGAAAAAGACGCGGCCCTGTTTCAGGGCCGGCATCTGGTAGCTGATGGTTTCTGTCGCCTCGGGAACAGCCGCCCTGGCCAGGCGGCGTATTTCCCTTAGCAGGGCCTGCACCTCAGGCGCTGCTGCCGCGATATAGCTGTCGACATCCGTAAATCGTGCGGCAGCCATGCTGCGGATTATTTCTTGGCGTCAGCGGTTGCCGGCAGTTTTGTCAGCAGCTTGTCCACGGCCTGCTGCAAGACCACTTCGTTCAGGGCCTTGTTCACATTCACATCCTTGGACACCGTACCGCGCCAGACCAGCTTGTTGGTCTTGGCATCATGGATGTCCAGGATCAGTGTGCCTTCGTGGAAGGTCACGGTACGCGTCACCGCTTCCGGCGGACCGTAATAGCCCCAGCCATAGGCGCTGCTGCAGGCATAAGGTCCGCAGACCACACGGGGTGCCGCCGGATACATGGGTTCGGTCACCAGTTGTTGCTGTTGTTCTATGCCGGCGTGATAGTGCACCAGCCACGCCGCCTCGCTTTTATCCACCGGCTTGTAGCCCCGTTTGGCCAGCCCCTTGTCCAGGGCGTTCTGCACCTTGGCGGCGATGATGTCGTTATTGACGCGGTGATTTTCTTCGCCGGGAATATGGTCGGTGGCTGGTCCCCAGGCATAGGTGCCGGGGCCGGGCAGCTGGGCATTGGGGTCTTGTTCAACCACGATCTGGGTGCTGCAGGCAGAGACGAGCAGGGCAGTCAGGGCCAGAAATAACCCTCGATAAGACAGGGACATTGTTTTCTCCATGGCGGGGCCAAACAGGATGCAATACAAAGCAGACATAGCGTTTTAGCAAATGTAGCCCGCTCCTGCCATCATAGGCCCATGCCTTATTCCTTGCGTCTCTCCCGTCTTTTGCCTGCGCTCTCGGCCTTTTTGCTGGCCGGTTGCCAGAGTGCGGCCTATTACGCCCAGGCTGCACAGGGGCAGACGGCGCTGCTCATAAAGCGGCAATCAATTGCCGGATTGCTCAAGGATGAAAAAACTGCACCGGATTTGCGTGCCCGTCTTGAGAAGGTGCAGCGCATACGCGAATTTGCTGCCAGCGAGCTCGGCCTGCCGGCACAAAAGCAATATGCCAGTTATGTGGAGCTGGGCCGCGCTTATCCCGTGTGGTCGGTAATGGCGGCGCCCGAACTGTCGCTCACCGCAAAAACCTGGTGCTACTGGTTTGTCGGTTGTCTGGCCTATCGCGGTTTTTTCCGCGAAGACATGGCGCAGCGCTATGCCGGCGAGCTGGAACGTGAAGGGCTGGAGGTTTATCTCAGCGGCATTCCGGCCTATTCCACCCTGGGCTGGTTCAAGGACCCGGTGCTCTCCAGTTTCATTACGTTGCCGGAAGCGGAACTGGCGGAAATGATTTTCCACGAGCTCACGCATCAGGTGCTGTTTGTGGCGGGGGATACCACTTTCAATGAAAGTCTGGCGGTGGCGGTGGCGGAAGAGGGACTGGAGCGTTACAGCCTGCGCTATCCGCAGGACCTCAAGCGTCTCGCTCTGGCGAAACATCGGCGCGAGGATTTCGTGAAACTGGTGCTGAAATACCGCCAGCAGTTGCACACGGTGTATGTCTCGTCGCGCAGTGATGCCGAAAAACGCCAGGCCAAGGCCGATGTTCTGGCCGCTCTGCAAGCCGCCTATGCCGAGCAGAAAACAGCCTGGGGCGGTTATGCCGGCTATGACGCCTGGTTTGCCGACATCAATAACGCCCGGCTGAATACCGTCGGCACCTATTACGATCTGGTGCCTGCCCTGCGCAAACTCCTGCAGCAGGAAAATGGCGACCTCGACAAATTCTTCGCCGCCTGCAAGGAGCTCGCGCGACTGGATATCAAAACCCGGCGGCAGCGGCTGGATGCCCTGCTGGCCCCGGCAAGAGACAGTGATACGCCTTCATGAACATCCTTACTTTTTCGGAAAAGCGGCCGGCCCTGGCCTTCAGCGATTATCTGCGCAGCGTAGGTATTCCCAATCGCGTGGAAAAAACCGGTGAAGGTTTTGCCATTCATCTCGAGCAGGCGGCTGACCGTGATCGTGCCATTGCCGAAGCCCAGGGCTTTGTGACGCATCCCGATGATCCCAAATACTGGCAGGCTTCCTGGCAGACCGGTGCCGTGCAGAAAGAAGCCGTATATGCGGAAAAGCGCGAGAACTGGCTGGCGGCATGGTGGCAGCGTGGCGGCTGGGTGACGCGTGGTGTGACGCTGCTCTGTGTGCTGGTATTCATTGCCGAGTTGATGGGAGGTGACCCGGTTATCGATGCGCTGGGTTATGCCAATGGCATCAGCGTGATGGCCCTGCATGGCGAATGGTGGCGACTGGTGACACCTGCTTTCCTGCATTTCGGCATCATGCACATCGTCTTCAATCTGTTGTGGTGGTGGGAGCTGGGCTCGCTGATAGAAAAAGAGCAGTCATCCTTGCGTTTGCTGGCGCTGACAGCAGTCATCATCCTGATCAGCAATGGCGCGCAATATCTGAGTTATGGCACGGGCTTCGGCGGACTCTCCGGCGTGGTGTATGGCCTGGTCGGTTATCTCTGGCTCTATCCCTTTGCCGATCCCAATGCTCCCTTCCGTCTGCGTACCGGCATCGTTGTCTTCATGCTGGCTTGGTTGGCCTTGGGCTATACCGGCATTTTTGATGCGATTTTCGGCAAGATTTCCAATGACGGTCATCTTTCCGGCCTGCTGGTAGGGGCTGGACTGGCTGTGCTGCTGGGGCTGATCAATTACAAGAAGGTGCATGCCGAGGAATAATTGCCTGCTCCTGTATTTCAAATAAAAAAACGCCGGCAATGCCGGCGTTTTTCATTTCTGCTTTTTTATTTCTTCGCCAGCTCCGGCGTAAAGGTCGGTGCCTGACGCGGCTTGGCATACTCCTGCCAGGCGTAGCCGATACGGATCAGCGTGGGCTCGTCGAATTCACGAGCCAGCATTTCCATGCCGACAGGCAGCTTGGGCTGACCTACCACAGGCTCCACCATGCCGGCCGGAATGGCCATGGCCGGATAACCCGTGAAGGGGCTCAGGCGGTTGTTGTTGCCGGTGCTGGGCGAGCTGCCGATATTGGGCGCTGTACCAAGAATGCCGGGATAGAGCAGCACATCATACGGTTCGCCCAGAGGCAGGCCGGCAGCATCGACATTATCGAGCGCACGAGTGATGCGAGCGCGTGCATAGGGATTACGCTCATCCGTGTTCTTGATGTAAGTGGCATTGGCTTCCGGATTGGTGCCGTTGGTGCCATAGCTGTTGAAGCTGCTGGTGTTGCGACTTTCATACAGGCCGCTGGCTTTCACTTCATCGAAAGTGAGGAAGTGCCCATCCAGCGCATTGCTCCAGGAAGACAGATAGGCCGTGAGGCTGTTCTTGAATTCGTAGCTGGAAACGCTGGAGTAACTGGTGACGGTGGAAAGATCGGGAATGGTCACATCTTCCACGGTGGCGCCGGCATCCTTCATCTGCTGGATGGCGGCTTCCATGGCAGCAATCACATTCGCATTGGTGCCGAAGAGAGCGCGGACCACACCGATGCGTGCGCCTTTAAGGCCGTCTTTTTCCAGATAGCTTGTGTAGCTGGCCGGTGTGCGAGTGAGACGGTTGTATTCGGTGGCACTGCGTATCAGCGCGGCCTTGCGCTCAAAGCTGATGCGCTGGTTGCTGTGGCTGCTGCTGTCGAAACCCACCATGGCATCAAGTAATAGGGCGCAGTCCTGCACGGTGCGACACATGGGGCCGGCGGTGTCCTGGGTAGGCGCCAGCGGAATGATGCCGTCCTGGCTGACAAGACGCAGGCTGGGACGAATACCGACAAGACCTTCCACGGCAGAGGGCACGCGCACGGAGCCGCCGGTATCGGTGCCTATGCCGACCATGGCCAGGCTGGCCGAAATGGCCGCGCCCGTGCCTGAAGAAGAACCGCCCGGGCCCTTGCTCTGGTCATAGGCATTTTTCACCTGGCCACGAATCGAGGCGCTGCCGACAAAACCGAAAGCGAATTCATCCATATTGGCCTTGCCGATGATGATGCCGCCGGCATTGCGGATTTTCTGGATGATGTAGGCATCGTCATCGGGACGGCTGCTTTGCAGGGCCAGTGCGCCGGCCGTGGTGGGCATGTCCACGGTGTCGATATTGTCCTTGGGCAAGACCGGCACGCAGTGCAGCGGGCCTGACATTTTGCCGGTGGATTTGAATTTCGCATCCAGCGCATCAGCATCGGCGAGCGCATTCGAGCTCACGGTCACGATGCTTTTCAGTTCGGGGCCGCCGGCCTCGAAATCATAGGCCTGGATGCGGTCCAGATAACCTTGCACGACCTGATGGCAGGTGAGGGCACCGCTGGCCAGATCTTTCTGCAGATCGGTAATCGTACCTTCCACATACTGGAACGTGGCCGTCGGGGCCGCGGGGCTGGTGGGCGTGCTTGCGACATCCTTGTCATCATCGTTACAGCCGCTCAGCGCGCTGATGGCCAGTGCTACCGAGACGGCAACACCGGTTTTTCTAACGAGACAGACAAATGCATGCATCATTGGATCTCCATTTGTTATCCGCAGGCAAAAGCTTCCCCGGCCCGTTGAGCGGAGCTCAGCAGGAATCGTGAAAAGCCAGTCCTTTGGAAAAATCAGAAGCAGGGAAATGCGCAAAAAAGTGATGCCAGGGCGGCATCAATGCGCAAAAGCTTCAGGAGGGAAATTGCAACGGGCGTGCCAGAAGTTTTTTGTCAAACGTTTGTGTTTGTCGCAGCGATTAAAATTTACGGAATTTTTATTCGCGCTATTTGTCTGCGCGTGACCTGAAAGTTTTTCGCGCACGGAATTTCATATTTCAGTGCAAAGCTGTTTCAAACAGAACTGACATGAGACTGCTGCATGCACGTTTGAAACAGCGCTTGCACCATGCCTTGGCAAATCCGGTAGCGGCAAATCGGGCAGACAGATCAGCAGGGGTCAAGGCCGGTGAGGGGAGGGCAGGCCGCCTGCTTTGGCCGGCTCCGAGTTAATTGCGACTAATTCTCATTTGTGATTGAATGGCGCGCCTGATTGCCGGAAGCCTGATTGGCTGGCCGCTCAGGTCAACCGCCAGCCATCCCGGGCGTTAAGCGCTCTGGTCTGCCCGCACTGCTCAAGAGCCTGTATCCATGTCCGCTGTTCTGCCTGCCGAGAAAAAGCCTGATCCGCAGCGTCGTGCCTTCTGGCTCAAGACCCTGCACCAGTGGCACTGGATCAGCTCGGCACTTTGCCTCGTGGCCCTGCTGATCTTCGCCGCCACCGGCATCACCCTGAATCATGCTGCCGATGTGGAAGCGCATCCGGTGGTGAGCAAGAAGGCCGGTGAGCTGCCGGCCAGCCTGTTGCCGGTGCTGGCCCGCGCGGCGGATCAGCCCGATGCCAAGGACGCCCCCCTGCCCACGGCAGTGAGCGACTGGCTGGCGCAGAACATGGATATAGAGGCCGCCCGCCGTGCCGGCGAGTGGTCGGAGGGCGAGGTGTATGTGGCCTTGCCG
>JAVHYE010000193.1 GCA_031119295.1 Pedobacter sp.
GTATGAAACCGATGCTTTACCGGAGGCGTCGGTTGTTGCGGTTGAGGCCGAGAGACCAGGCCCATTAGACGGGTCAGTGATTACAGAGAACTCAACTACCTTGCCTTTGACGGGGTTGTTGGCCGCATCCAAGACGGTGGCTGTGATGGGAGTTTGTGCACCAGAAACAAGCCCGGTCTGACCTGCCTGCACAGAAATCGTGGCAGGAGTGCTGCTGACAAAAAGTACGGTTTGCGATGCCAGGAGAGCACCACCGGATGTATTAGCGCTGATAATGGCTTGCCCAGCTGAGCTGGAGGAGACATTAATAGAGGCTTGTCCTGACGCATTGGTGTTTGCTGTGGCGCTGCTTACGGTTCCAAGGCTTGAGCTGAAAAATACCTGTGAGCCGACTACTGGAGTCCCATTATTCAAATAGGTCAAGATTACCGGCGTTGATGTGTTAACGGGTATTTCAGCATTTGCACTTGGTGAGGTGATGGTGAAGCTTGTGCCTGAGACATTTATTGAAAGTGTGCCGGTTGCGCCCAAGGCTGTGGCTGTGAATGTTGCAACACCTCCCGTGGCACTGCTGATGGTGGCTGTGATGCCAGCTGGAAAGTTGCCATTGCTAAGAGTGGTAATCGTTTGTGAGCCACCGGGCAGATTGGGTGAGCTCAGCAGGACGCTGGTATTGCCGATGCCGCTGCCATTGCCATCCTTTAGAGAGCCCTGAAGGGTGATGGTGTTGCCGAGGGTTGTTGATGTTGTCGGTGAGCTGATTTGCACAGATGTGCCGACCACATTGATGGTGGCGGATGCAGTGGCAGTGCTGCCACTAACGCCGGCATTGATGGTGATGGTTTTGTTGCTCAGGTCTGTTGTGCTGGGCAGGTAATTGGCACTCGTGTTACTGCTCGCCAGTATCGTACCGTTGGTGTAGCCCCCTGCAACAGTGAAGGTAATGGACTTTCCAGTTACCACCTGGCCAGTCGAGTCAATAATGATGCCGCTTAGACTGACGCTATCACCTGTACCGCTGTTAACTGTGTTTTTCCCCAAGGTCAGGATGACGTTTTCGCTCTCCTGAATGGAGTAGCTCACGGCGCTCTTGGCAATACTCCCTTTGCTGTCGGTATATTTTGCCTCTACGCTACCACTGCTGCCAACTGCGGCGCTGGCGCCACTCAGAATCACGCTGGCCGTACCTGCTGTATCAGTAACCACAGATATGCTGCTGTTGCCTGTGCCCGTGGTCACGGATCCGGAACTGAGAGTTGCTGGGCCGGTTTTGCTCAACTGAATAGTCTGATTGGCTGCCGGATTACCCGCGGAGTCTCTTAGGGAGATACTGATAGCGGCGCTGCCTGCTGGAGAAATTGCGCTCGTGGGCGCTGTGGTGCTGAGCTGATACGAGGAAACCCCCTGCAGAGGAACAATGTCATCCCCTCCGGAGCCACAGGCCGCCAGTAACAGGCAGGCCAAGATATAGAACAGCCCGCGGCTGAATGCGTGCTCCTGCTTATTCATGTTCTTGTTTCTCCAAGAGATTTATTGCGCGCAGTGGCTAATGGCACGGCTGCTCACGGCCGTCGCGTCACTATACTTCGAACACTTTTATACTGGATAAAAACAAAAGCATCAATAAGTTAAGTGAGAAAGCTCACGAAAACATTAAGATGTGACGCGGATCAAGTTCTTATGCCGGCCCTCTATAGCGGGCTTTCATTTCAGGCAGTTTCGCGCGTGCCTCGCCGATCAGATAGGGTGCCTCCAGCTGGATGATCTGGTAGATGCCGCGCTTGAGCAGGTCGCGGGTGATGGCTTGGCCATCGCCGAAAATGCCTGATGTGTGCAGGAAGGAAATCCAGCTGGTCAGCACGATCCAGATATTCATGATGAGGGCTTCGCCCTCTTCGGCATCGGCATTGACGAGGCCGGACTCGGCCAGGCGCTGGAAGATGTGCATGCCCTGGCCCATGACGCGATGGGCAAAGAGCTGGTACTGCTCGCGGGCCACCGGGTTGTCGGCCATGAGCTGTTCCAGGTCGCGATGCAGGAAGCGGTAGTCCCACATGTTTTCCAGGATGCCTTCGAAATAGCCCAGCTTGTCCAGATAGGTCATGGGGCGGTCTTCGGGGGTGGACAGCAGGGTCATGGAGCGGTTGGCGTACTGGTGCACCAGCTCGCCGATGATTTCGCCTTTGTTGCTGAAGTGGTAATAAAGGTTGCCGGGGCTGATGCCCAGCGCCGCAGCGATATGATTGGTGCTAATCTTGCGCTCGCCCTGTTCATTGAACAGATCCAGGCTTTTCTGCAGTATCTTGTCCCGGGTTTTCACACTCGATTCCTGTAAGCGCTGACCGCATGCGTTGACAGTCTAGAGTAAATACTCTAAAAAAACACTCCCGGACCGTTCCGGTCATCTGCTGCCTCTTTACCACGGAAGCATCGAAGGCAGCCTCGCCACACAGAGGACTTCATCATGGTCGCCAATGTCGTAGAGCTTCAGGCCGACGATTCCCAGCTTGCCGAGCTGCGCCGCGTATTCAATGCCCAGAAACAGGCTTATCGCCAGAATCCCATGCCCAGCGCTGACGAGCGTGTGGCGCATCTGGCTGCCTTCCGCCGTGTCTTCGTGAAATACCAGGATGAGCTGGCGCAGGCCGTGTCCGATGACTACAACGGCAACCGTTCGCTGGACGAGTGCAAGTTCAGCGAAATCATCTGCACGCTGGAAGGCGTGAAGTATTACAGCAAGAACCTGCGCAAATGGATGCGTCCGGAAAAGCGCCATGTTTCCCCCATGCAGATGCCGGCCAGTGCCAAAGTGGTTTACCAGCCGCTGGGTGTGGTGGGCGTTATTGTCCCTTGGAACTATCCGATTTTCCTCGCGACCGGCCCGCTGATGTGTGCGCTGGCGGCTGGCAATCGCGTCATGATCAAGATGTCCAGCTTCACGCCGCGTACGGGTGAAGTGGTCAAGAAGATGTTGGCCGAAGCGTTTGGTGAAGACCATGTGACTGTCATCAATGGTCGTGGCACGGTGTCGGAAGAGTTTACCCGTCTGCCCTTTGACCAGATCACTTTCACCGGCTCCACCAATGTGGGTCGTACCGTGATGGCCGAGGCGGCCAAGAATCTGACGCCTGTGGTGCTGGAGCTGGGCGGCAAATCTCCCGTCATCGTGCATGAGTCTTATCCGCTGGCCGAAGCCGCGCAGCGTATTGCCTTCGGCAAATGCTGGAACGCCGGTCAGACCTGTGTGGCGCCTGATTACCTGCTCCTGCCCAAGGGCAAGACCGAAGAGTTCGTGCGCGAATTCACCAAGATCGTCAGCGGCATGTATCCGACCAAGCTCAATAATCCGGATTTCACCGGCATCATCAATGAAAAGCAGTACCGCCGTGTGCAGAGCTATCTCGACGATGCTCGCACCCAGGGTGCCAAGGTCATTGAAATCAATCCGGCTAATGAGTCTTTTGCCAATACCTTCAAGATTCCCGTCACCATGGTGACGGGTGTGACGCCTGGCATGCAGATCATGCAGAACGAAATCTTCGGCCCGATTCTGCCCATCATGGAAGTGAATAGCCTGGATGAGGCACTGCTCTTCGTAAATGAGCGTCCGCGCCCCTTGGCGCTGTACTACTTCGACTGGGATAACGGCCGTGCCGACTATGTGCTGTCCAATACCCATTCTGGCGGCGCCTGCGTCAATGACGTGATGAGCCATGTAGGTGTGGATGATCTGCCCTTTGGCGGTGTCGGCTCGGCTGGTATGGGCAAATACCATGGCAAGGAGGGTTTCCTTGCCATGTCCAATGCCAAGGGTGTGCTGGAAAAGCCCAAGTTCTATGCGCTCAAGTACTTCCTGCCGCCCTTCAACAAGGGTCTGCACAAGTTCGCCAAGAAGCATATGTTCAAGTAAGCAGTGCCAATCAGGCGGGGAGACCCGCCTGATTGCTTTTGACGGGCTGTTTGCCGCCCTCGATCTTTTCCCTTCTTGTCCCCGCCGCTCACCGGCATGGAGGCCAAACAGGGATTCCGCTATCCTCCGCGCATCTTTCGTCCGACTGGAATCCACGCATGAGCCGTACCCGCGTTGTCTATCCCGGTACCTTTGATCCCATCACCAATGGCCACAAGGATCTGATCGAGCGTGCGGCACGCATGTTTGATCATGTGATCGTTGCCGTGGCGGCCAGCCAGAAGAAGGGGCCGCTGTTCACCCTGGATGAGCGTGTTGATCTGGCGCGTGATGTACTGGGGCATCTGCCGAATGTCGAGGTGCAGGGCTTTTCCAAGCTGCTGGCTTTTTTCGTGAAAGAGCAGAATGCCAATGTCGTGCTGCGTGGCCTGCGCGCTGTCTCCGACTTTGAGTATGAATTCCAGCTGGCGAATATGAATCGTCAGCTCATGCCGGATTTTGAAACCGTTTTCCTGACGCCGGCCGAGCATCTCTCTTTCATTTCTTCCACGCTGGTGCGTGAAATCGCCGTGCTGGGTGGTGATGTCACCAAGTTTGTTCCGCCTCAGGTGTCTGCGGCCTTCCGGAACAAGCTGGGAAAGTGAGCTAGATGGCACTCAGGATTACTGACGAGTGCATCAATTGCGATGTTTGCGAGCCGGCCTGTCCGAACCAGGCCATTTCCATGGGGCCTGTGATTTACCTCATTGATCCAGCGCTGTGCACGGAGTGCGTGGGGCATTTTGATGCGCCGCAATGTGTCAGCCTTTGTCCGGTGGATTGTATTCCCAAAGATGAAGCGCATCCGGAAACAGAGAACGAGCTGCTCGAGAAGTTCCACCGTTTGACGGGGACTGCCTCGTCCTGAAATAAAAAAGGCCGCATTGAGCGGCCTTTTTTATTTCTGAAAA
>JAVHYE010000040.1 GCA_031119295.1 Pedobacter sp.
TTGCTGCCCTCGCCAGCCGTCACCAGCTCAGCCTGCCCGACGGCGCCACGGAAGGAGATTATCTGCGTCTGCTGCGCCGCAGCGGCAAACGCGAACTGGCCAGCGGCTTCATGCTCATCACGCAAGCCTGGATGAGCCAGGCCTATGCCCAGCGCAGCCCTGCCGATTTTCCGGCCCTGCTGCAGGCTTATCGCCAGCATTTTGAAATAGCCGGGAGCCGCTCATGAAGCGCTGGTGGCCCCTGCTCGTACTGGCCCTGCTGCTGGCCGCCTTCTTTGCCTGCTTCACCCTGGAAGAGCGCGAGCGCGATACCGGCTACAGCAGTGAAGCGCGCATGAACCAGTGGCTGGCAGCCGGACGCCTGCTGGAAAAGCAGGGTCAGAAAATCCGTTTTGCGCCCAGCTATGGCCGCCTGCCACGACAGGCCGATGTCATCGTGCTGGCCACGCCAGTGGAATATCTGGATGCCGCTGAGCAGGAAGCCCTGCTGGCCTGGGTAAAAAAAGGCGGGCACCTTGTGAGCGAGCTGCAAACTGTGAGCGAGGAAGATGAAGAACCGGATGCCAGTGACCTGCTCTACAAGACCGTGGGCGTACGTCATTATGATGCTGCCGAGCCGGAAACTCCGCCTGCCGCCTCCACATCTGCACAAACTCCTGCACCGGCAAAATACGCCACTGCCAAGGAAGCACATTCCCGTTTCCTGCCCACGCGTATCGCCAATGAAGGCGATATCCGCAGCACCCTGGATGCCGATTATTTCCTGACGTACAGCCAGCCCAAGCCCGAGTGGACAGTCAGCAGCGGTGAGCGCGCCCATGCCCTGCGCTTTGCGCTGGAGCGCGGCCATATCACCGTGCTCAGCGATCTGCTCTGGATGCATAACGGCAATCTGGCCGTGGCCGATAATGCCGCCCTGCTCTGGCGTGTGGTGAATGCCAAAGCCGGCGCTACCGTGTGGCTGATACATGGCGAAGAGCGCCCCTCGCTGTTCAGCCTGCTGCTGGAGCATGCATCGCTGCTGCTGAAAGCCATCGCACTTTTTGTCCTTGTCTGGCTCTGGCAGGCCAGCCGGCGTTTCGGGCCGGTGCAGCCACCGCAGGAAAACAATCGCCGCCGCCTTGGCGAACATCTGGAAGCCAGCGGCCGCTATCTCATGCAGCTGGGCGCCACAGACACGCTGCTCAATGCCAGCCGCCAGCGCCTACTCAATCAACTGCAGCGCCAGCATCCGCAGTGGCGACGTCTGCCCCCGGAAAAACTGGCCCTGCATCTTGGCGACCGCGCTCAGCTGGAAAGTGCCGCCATCCTGCGCGTACTGAGCGCAAGCCATCCCGACAATCTCCTGCAATTTGCAGCGGACATCCGCCTGCTCAACCGTTTGAGGAAAGCCCTATGAGCGACGTGACTGAAACCAGCACCGGCAGTGCCGGTGGCAATGCCAATATCGTCAAGGCCGCGCAAATCATCGAGCGCCTGCAGACGGAAATCGCCAAGGCCGTGGTCGGTCAGCATGAAGCGGTGGAGCTCACGCTGATTGCCCTGCTGGCCGGCGGCCATGTGCTGGTGGAAGGCGTGCCCGGCCTCGGCAAAACCCTGCTGGTACGCGCACTGGCCCGCACCTTCGGTGGCAGCTTTGCGCGCATACAGTTCACACCCGATCTCATGCCTTCCGATGTCACCGGCCATGCGCTCTACGAGCTGAAAAGCCAGGAATTCAAGATCCGCAAAGGCCCGGTGTTCACGCACCTTCTGCTCGCTGACGAAATCAATCGAGCGCCTGCAAAAACACAGGCCGCCCTGCTGGAAGTGATGCAGGAAAACCAGGTGACGATTGAAGGTGAAGCCTTTCCGCTGCCGCGTCCTTTCATGGTGCTGGCTACGCAGAATCCCATTGAACAGGAAGGCACCTATCCGCTGCCGGAAGCGCAGCTGGACCGCTTCCTGCTGAAAATCGTGGTCGATTACCCCACGGAAAATGAAGAGCGCGATCTGCTCAGCCTGGTGACGCAGGGCCGTATCGGCGATGTGCTGGATGTGGAAAGTCTGGCCACCCTGGTCAGTGCAGACACCATACAAAGCCTGCAACGTAT
Organism: Pedobacter sp.; assembly: GCA_031119295.1. Lineage (GTDB taxonomy): Bacteria > Pseudomonadota > Gammaproteobacteria > Pseudomonadales > Moraxellaceae > UBA2031. Next base: position 2,094 of record JAVHYE010000040.1, read on the forward strand.
TGCAGCTGGCGTGCGCATTGATGAGCGTGTGCGCGACTATGCCGTGAGCATAGTGCGCAGCACGCGCGAATGGCCGGGCGTGGCGGTGGGTGCCGGTCCGCGCGGAGGTATTTCCTTGCTGCGTGGTGCGCGTGTGTCGGCGCTGATGGCGCAGCGTGATTTTGTCACGCCCGATGATGTGAAACGTCTGGCCGTGCCCACCTTGCGTCACCGCCTTGTGCTCTCGCCCGAACTGGAAATGGAGGGTCTCTCCAGCACCGATGTGCTGCAGCAAATCCTCGATCAGGTGAAGGCACCGCGACTCTGATAGCACAGCAGACAGCCATGACTTCACGCCTGCCTCGTTTCCTGCCCGGCCCCCGCCTGCTGCCCCTGCTGGCGCTGTGGACGCTATGCGCCCTGCCCCTGATCTGGTGGCCGGCGCTGCAGCCGCTATGGGCAACGGCAACGCTGCTGCTGGCGCTTTTGCTTACCGTGGAAATGCTGATGCTGTGGCGACAGCCACTACCAGCCTGCAGCCGCGAAATTACGCCGGTACTGGCCTTGGGCGTATGGCGCGATGTCACGCTGTGTTTCGATAATGCCGGTGGAAAATCCCTGCCCCTGATCATCCGTGACCACAATCCGCCCGCGGCAGAAACAGAGGGAGCCTTGATCACGCATGAATTGCCTGCCAAGGCTCGCACCCGGCTTTCCTATCGCCTGCGTTTCAACCGCCGCGGCCTACAGCATTTTCCCGGCGCGGATATACGCCTGTCCGGACGTCTCGGCCTGCTGGCAAGACAGGCCTTTCTGCCCGTGCAGAGTGATGTACGCGTTTATCCCAATTTTTCCGAAGTCGCCAAATACGCCCTGCTTGCCTCCGACAATCGTCTTTCCCAGTTAGGCATACGCCAGCGCCGTCGTCGCGGCGCCGGCATGGAATTCCACCAGCTGCGCGAATACCGCGAGAGCGACACCCTGCGCCAGATAGACTGGAAGGCCACTTCGCGCCTGCGCAAACTGATTGCGCGCGAGTATCAGGATGAGCGCGATCAGCAGGTCATGTTGCTGCTGGATGGCGGCTTCCGCATGCGCAGCCAGGATGGTCGGCTGGCACATTTCGACGAAGCCCTGAATGCCCTCCTGCTGCTGGCGCATGTGGTCTTGCGTCAGGGCGATGCCGCCGGCCTCATGAGCTTTGCCAATGAAGAACGCTTTCTGCCACCCGCCAAAGGCCGGCATGTACTGCCGCGCATGATGGAAAGCGTTTTTGATCTGGAAGCCGGCGCGCAGACACCGGATTTTCTCAGCGTCTGCACCCGTCTCGGCGAGCAGCTGCGCAAGCGCAGTCTTGTGGTCCTTATCACCAGTCTGCGCGATGAAGACAGTGCAGAACTGCGCGAAGCCTGCCGCCTGTTGCGGGAAAAGCATCTGGTGCTGATCGCCAATCTGCGCGAGAAAGTGCTGGACGATATCGATCTGCAGGAACCTGCCGACGCCGACAGCGCGCTTACTGTTGCTGCCACCCACCTCTATCTGCAGGAGCGCGAAAAAGCGCTGAACACGCTGCGCCATGACGGCGTAATCGTGCTGGATACCCGCCCCGACCAGCTCGCCGTGGGCCTCATCAATCGCTATCTGGATATCAAGCGCTCAGGCCGCCTGTAAGCCGGAAAACACACTCCGGACTTGCAGGAGCTCATCCTCAGCTCTTGCTGACGCCCCTCTCACACCCTCCTCACGAGACCGACTCCATCCTGCGCGCATGGAAAGCCTTGCTGTCTGCACAGCAACAAGAACAGGGATAGCCGCCAGTCCGGACCGAGTCGCTCTCATGCCAACACGTATCTCTTCAGCAGCCCTGTCTTTGCTGCTCCTCATCACGACCAGCCTGAATTGCGCCAACAGCCAGGCTGCCCTGGTGCATACGCAGGATGCCGATCAGGCCGCCGGCGATATTTTCCAGTATCTGCTGCCGGCGCTTGGCCTCACGGGCGCGCTGTATACCGGCGATAACGAAGGCGTGAAGGAGTGGGCCAAAAGCATGGGCGCCACCATGGTAGCCACCGTCGCACTGAAGAAAGGTTTCAACTCCACGTCCTGGGGAGAGCGCCCCAATGGCGGACAGAACTCCTTCCCTTCCGGTCATACCTCTATGGCCTGTGCCGGCGCCACTTTTATCGGCGAACGCTATGGCTGGGATCTGGGTGCCGCCGCCATGGTGCCGGCAGCACTCGTGGGCTGGAATCGTGTTGATGAAGACATGCATCACTGGCGCGATGTGGTGGCCGGTTGCGCTCTGGGTATAGGCATGACCATGTGGCTGACCTCCCCTGAAAACAAACACGATCTCACCATTTATCCCGAGATCGGCGACCACTCCTTTTCACTGGGCTTCGACATGAAATACTGAAAATAAAAAGGCCCGCTACTGCGGGCCTTTTTATTAGGCGCTTTAGACAGAAAATCAGACCAGTTCGCGCAGGGCGCTGAGCAGGATACCGTTCTGCTCGTCCGTCCCTATGGTGATACGCAGGAACTGCTCGATACGGGCTGATTTGAAATGACGCACGATGATGCCGCGCTCGCGCAGCTTCGCAGCCAGTGCCGCCGCATCATGACCCGCGTGGCGGGCAAAGATGAAATTGGCGGTCGAGGGCAGCACTTCAAAACCCAACGCTGCCATACCAGCCACTACCTCGCCACGGCTTTTGATGACGGCCGCGCAGGTCTGGTCGAAATATTCCTTGTCTGCAAACGCCGCTGCTGCGCCGACGATGGCCATGCGATCCAGCGGATAGGAATTGAAGCTGTTCTTGATACGCTCCAGTGCTTCGATCAAATCCGGATGACCCACTGCCAGACCCACACGCAGACCGGCAAGCGAACGTGATTTTGACAGCGTTTGCGTCACCAGCAGATTGGGATATTTTTTCGTGAGAGGGATGGCGGTCTCGCCACCGAAATCCACATAGGCCTCATCCACTACCACGACCGACTCGGTATTGCGCTGCAGCAGCTTTTCGATATCGGCCAGTGCTACCGGAATACCGGTGGGCGCATTGGGATTGGGGAAAATGATGCCGCCGTTACCCGCCTCATAGGTGGCGAGGTCTATCTCGAATTTCGCATTCAGTGGCACCTGCCGGGAAGGCACGCCATACAGCCCGCAATAGACCGGATAAAAGCTGTAGCTGATATCCGGAAAAAGAATCGGCGCTTCATGCTTGAGCAGGCCATGGAAAACATGGGCCAGCACTTCATCCGAGCCATTGCCGACAAACACGAAGGATTTTTCTACACCGTAGTAATCCGCAATGGCCTGTTTCAGCACATCACTGTTCGGGTCCGGATACAGGCGCAGGCTATTGCCGCGCTCCTGTTCCATGGCCGCCAGAGCTTTTGGTGAAGGCCCGTAGGGATTTTCATTGGTGTTCAGCTTCACCAGATTGGCGATTTTCGGCTGCTCGCCCGGCACATAGGGCACGAGACCGTGAACGAAGGCGCTCCAGTATTTGCTCATTTGATGATCCGGTATTCCGCCGAGCGCGCATGCGCTTCCAGGCTTTCGCCTCGCGCCAGCGTGGAGGCCACTTTACCCAGCGCGGACGCACCGGCCGGCGAACAGCCAATCAGGCTGGAACGCTTCTGGAAGTCGTAAACACCCAGCGGTGAAGAAAAGCGTGCCGTGCCGGAAGTCGGCAGCACATGGTTGGGACCAGCGCAATAATCGCCCAGCGCTTCCGGCGTATGGCGGCCCATGAAGATCGCACCGGCGTGACGGATTTCCGGCAGCATCGCTTCGGGATCAGCCACGGAAAGCTCGAGATGCTCAGGTGCAATACGATTGATCAGGCGCAGCGCCTCTTCGCGATCACGCACCTTGATAAGAGCACCTCGATCCGCCAGAGCCGTACGCACGATGTCCTGACGGGCCAGCGTGGGCAGCAGCTTTTCCATGCTGGCGTAAACCTTGTCCAGGAACTCATGGTCTTCCGACAACAGGATGGCCTGCGCCTGTTCGTCATGCTCGGCCTGTGAAAACAGATCCATGGCAATCCAGTCGGGATCAGTCTTGCCATCGCAGTAAACGAGGATTTCTGAAGGACCGGCAATCATGTCGATACCGACCTGACCGAAGACCATGCGCTTGGCGGTGGCCACATAGATATTGCCGGGGCCGACGATCTTGTCCACGCGCGGCACGGTAGCCGTACCGTAAGCCAGCGCCGCCACAGCCTGCGCACCACCAATCGTGAAAACGCGATCCACTCCGGCAAGATGCGCTGCGGCAAACACCAGCTCGTTCACTTCGCCACGTGGCGTCGGCACCACCATGATGATTTCACGCACGCCAGCCACTTTGGCTGGCATGGCATTCATGAGCACGGAAGAAGGATAGGAAGCCTTGCCGCCCGGCACATAAATGCCGACACGATCCAGCGGCGTGATTTTCTGGCCCAGCACAGTGCCATCGGCTTCCGTGTACTGCCAGGAATCCTGTTTCTGCTTTTCGTGATAGCTGCGTACACGCTCACAAGCCGTAACAAGAGCTTCGCGCTCAGCGGCGCTTATCTTTTCCAGTGCCGCACGCAGACGGGCCTGCGGCACTTCCAGATATTTGGCTTCGCTGACGTCAACGCCGTCAAAACGCTTGCTGTATTCCACCAGTGCCGCATCGCCTTCGCGACGCACACGCGTGACGATTTCCGTCACGGACTGCTGAACACCGGCATCGCTGACGGCCTCCCAGGCCAGCAGCGACTCCAGACGCTTTTCGAAACCGGCAACGGCTGTATCAAGACGGGGAATGAGTTCGGACATTTTTCACACTCCTGAGCGGGGCAGCATAAGCCGCTCCACCCTAGCCCTCTCCCGGAAGGAGAAGGAATAAAACTTAAGCAGCGGCCTGCTCGCGCTTCGCCACAGCCGCTTCAAGTTGCGAAATGATGGGCTGTATCAGCTCATGCTTCATTTTCATGGAAGCCTTGTTGACGATAAGGCGCGAGGTCACATGGGCAATCAGCTCGGTGGGCTCGAGGCCGTTTTCCTTCAGGGTCTTGCCGGTGTCGACCACATCCACAATACGATCAGCCAGTCCCATCAGGGGCGCCAGCTCCATGGAGCCGTAAAGCTTGATGAGTTCGACCTGCTCACCCTTCTCGGCGTAATAACGCTGTGTGAGCTTGACGAATTTCGTGGCGATACGCAGACGACCCTTGATGGGAGGTGCGTACACCGGGCCGGCCACCATGAGCTTGCAGCGTGCAATTTTCAGATCCAGCGGCTCGTAGACACCGCCACCGCCATGCTCCATGAGCACATCCTTGCCGGCCACGCCGATATCGGCCGCTCCGTTTTCCACATAGGTGGGCACATCGGTAGCGCGGATGATGACAATGCGCACGGCCGGATTCGTGGTCGGGAAAATCAGCTTGCGCGATTTTTCCGGATCATCCAGCAGGTCAATGCCGGCCTCGCGCAGCAGTGGCAGCGTGTCATTCAGGATACGGCCCTTGGAGAGGGCGATGATGATGCTCATGCGTTTTCCTTATGCCTGTTCTTTGCCGGTCACACGACGAATCGTCGCGCCCAGGCCCTGCAGTTTTTCTTCCACGCGCTCATAGCCGCGGTCGATGTGGTAAATGCGATCCACCAGCGTATCGCCATTGGCAGCCAGTGCCGCAATCACCAGCGACATGGAGGCGCGCAGGTCGGTAGCCATCACCGGCGCGGCCTGCAGCGTATCCACACCGGTAACGATGGCGGTATGGCCATCCACCGCAATCTTCGCACCGAGACGGTTCAGCTCGGGCACATGCATGTAACGGTTTTCAAAAATCGTTTCGATGATGGTGCCCGTACCTTCGGCCAGCACATTCACGGTCATGAACTGGGCCTGCATATCCGTGGGGAAAGCCGGATGCGGGGCGGTACGGAAATTCACCGCCTTCGGGCGACGGCCCTTCATGTCCAGCTCTATCCAGTCTTCGCCCGTGGTGACTTCGGCACCAGCCTCACGGAATTTCTGTAGCACGGCATCGAGCAGCTTGGGATCGGTATTCAGCGTTTTCACACGGCCGCGCGTCACGGCAGCGGCGGCGAGATAGGAGCCGGTTTCAATACGGTCGGCAATGACACGGAAAGTGCAGCCATTCAGCTTTTCCACACCATGCACGGTAATGGTGTCGGTACCGGCACCTTCAATCTTTGCGCCCATGGCGGTGAGCATGTCCGCCAGATTGGTGATTTCGGGTTCGCGGGCGGCGTTTTCAATCACCGTGGTGCCTTCGGCCAGCGTGGCGGCCATGAGCAGGTTTTCGGTGCCGCCCACGGTCACCATATCGAAAACAAAGCGCGCGCCCTTCAGGCGCCCCTTGGTCTTGGCGTGCACATAGCCGTTTTCTACCTGGATTTCTGCACCCAGGGCTTCCAGGGCTTTCAGATGCTGGTCCACCGGACGCGAACCAATCGCACAGCCGCCCGGCAGCGAGACAGTGGCTTCGTGGAAACGCGCGAGCAGCGGACCCAGCACGAAGATGGAAGCGCGCATGGTTTTCACCAGCTCATAAGGCGCTACCGCTGTGGTGAGCGTATTGGCATTGACCTCGACTTCGCATTTGTCGCCTATCACCACCGACACGCCCATATTGGCGAGAATCTGGATCATGGTGGTGATATCGCGCAGCTGCGGCACATTGGTCAGCGTGACCGGCGTACTGCCGAGCAGGGCTCCTGCCAGCAGGGGCAGAGCTGCATTCTTGGCGCCGGAAATCTGCACTTCGCCATCAAGCGGCTTGCCGCCGGTAATCAGTAATTTATCCATCTTGCTGCCCGAAAAACCTGTCTGTCAGAAACGAAATGTCCGACGTGATGTCGGACTGGAAAATAGCGCGGTATTGCAGCGGCCGATGGCCGCCAGTCTCAGCCGAACAGCTTGGCCTTGCGCCACTCTTCCTGCGTGAAAGTGCGCATGCTCACGGCATGGATTTCACCGGTGGCGATATGTGCATTCAGCGGGCCGTAAATCAGCTGCTGCTTGGCCACGGGGCGCATGCCGGCAAAACGGTCTGTCACCACCGTTACGGTGTATTTGCTGCCCTCACCCTGCACCTCGATTTCTGCATCGGGAATCGCAGCGACCAGCAGGGCTTTTACTTCATCAACCGTCATGGATTTTGCTCTCTTCAAAAAAAGACCAGGGCCGCTGTGACGACCCTGGACTGAATCATTCCTTGCTTCCTTGACTAGGACTCAGCCCGGCAACTCCGGCAAGGCCTCATGCAATCCGCTCACACGCAAAATGGCGCGGCACTTCTCCGGCACATTGCTGAGGCTGAGACGGTTGCCGCGCGCTGCCAGGGCACGTGCCCAGCGCAGCAGTACGGCCACACTGACGCTGCTGGGCGCTTCCAGCCCGGCAAGGTCGGCCACCACATCGCCCGGCGCACCGGCTATCAGGGCCAGGCCCTGCTCGCAGGCGGCATTCGCCCCGGCAAAGCCGATATGGCCGCGGACCTGCAATTTTGCACCGTCACGGGTGAGGCTGGCACTCACTTTTTCGCGGCTCCCGCTGACTTGCCATCTTCTGTGTCCTTGATGGCACTGGCATCCGGCGACCAGCCGGCAATGGCCTTGTCTATGCTGCCGCGGTTGGCTTCCACCGCCGAGCTGAACTGGTTGCGGAAGGTGAGGCCGAGATTGATGCCGTTGAGAATGAGGTTCTGCACCTTCCAGCTGCCGTCCTTGCCCTGCTGCAGCTGGAAATTGACCGGGTAGACCTGGCCGCCATTGCCGTAGACATCCACGTCCACCTGCGCCTTCCTGGCGTCAGCGCCTGCCTTGTAGGGCTTGAAGACGATCTTCTGGTTTTCGTAGGCGGTAAGGCCCTTGGCATAGGTGCGGATCAGGCTCTGCTTGAAGACGCGGGCAAACTCGGTCTGCTGCTCCGGCGTGGCCTGGCGGAAATACTGGCCCATGACGCGGCGGGAAATGCCGTCCACATCCATGAAGGGCGTGATGTTCTCGTCCACCAGCTTGTAGAGGGCCTGCGGGTCTTTCTTCAGGGTCTCTTTTTCCTTGGTGATGCGCGCCAGCAGGGTATTGGTGGCGTCCTGCACCATCTGCTGGGGATTGCTGCTGTCGACCGCAGCGCCAGCAGCCAAAGGCAGGGCCAGCAGCAGGGTGGTCGTGAGCTTTTGCCAGAATTTCATCGTATTTCTCCTGTATGTCCCTGATTCAACGCGGCAGGCCGGTATCCGGTTGACGCTCATTTGGCTTCGGCATCCGGTTTGTTGGCCATGCTGGAGAGGAACTTGCCGATCAGATCTTCCAGCACCAGCGCGGACTGGGTCTGTTCGATTTCGTCACCCTCCTTGAGAGTCTCGTCACCGGCGCCCGGGACTATGCCTATGTATTTTTCGCCCAGAAGGCCGGCCGTCAGGATGGAAGCGACAGAATCGTTGTCGATGCTGTTCACGTCCTTGTAGATATCCAGCGCCACTTTCGCCTTCAGGGTTTTCGGGTCCAGCGTGATCGCCGAAACGCGGCCTATGGCCACGCCGGCCATGGTGACCTTGGCGCGCACGGTGAGGCCGCCGGCATTCTGGAAGCTGGCGTAGAGGCGGTAGCTGGGGCGACTGGTTTCATCACTGAGGCCGCTGACCTTGATGGCCAGGAAGAACAGGGCGACAAAGCCGGCCACCAGAAAAAGACCGACCGCCATTTCCAGGGTACGGGTACGCATCAGAAGCCTCCAAACATGACGGCGGTGAGGATGAAGTCCAGCCCCAGCACCGCCAGGGATCCATAAACCACGGTGCGCGTGGTGGCGCGCGAAATGCCTTCCGAAGTGGGCTCGCAGTCCCAGCCCTGGAAGACGGCAATCCAGCTGACAGCCGCGCCGAAGACCACGCTTTTGATGATGCCGTTGACCACGTCATCAGCAAATTCCACGGAATTCTGCATATTCGACCAATAGGAGCCGTCGAAGACGCCCAGCCAGTCCACGCCCACGAGGCGGCCGCCGAGTATGCCCACGGCCGAAAAAATCAGCGCCAGAATGGGCATGGAAATGAAGCCGGCCCAGAAGCGCGGCGCGATGATGCGACGCAGCGGGTCCACACCGATCATTTCCATGCTGGAAAGCTGTTCGGTGGCTTTCATGAGACCGATTTCGGCGGTGAGTGCCGAGCCGGCGCGACCCGCAAACAGCAGCGCTGTGACAACAGGCCCGAGCTCACGCACCAGCGTCAGCGCCACCATGGTGCCGAGCGCCTGCTCGCTGCCATAGGTGACGAGGATGTTGTAGCCCTGCAGGCCCAGCACCATGCCGATAAAAAGACCGGAGACCACGATAATGGCCAGCGAGAGCACACCGACCGAATAAAGCTGCTGCACCAGCAAGGGAAAACCCTTGCGGAAATTCGGCAGGGCTACCAGGGATTGAAACAGGAAAACACCGGCGGCCCCCATGGTGCGCAGGACTTCCAGGGCCTCTTCGCCAAGACGGCGTATGGCATCCATCAGCGGCCTCCTCCCTGCTTGATGTCATCGGCAAAAGACGGCGCCGGATAGCGGAAACGCACCGGGCCATCAGCATGACCATTGAGGAATTGCTGCACGAAGGGCGACTCGGAAGCACGCAGCTGCTCCGGTGTGCCTTCGCCTATGACCTGGCCATCGGCCAGCACATAGATGTAATCGGCAATCGACATGGTTTCGTCGATATCGTGAGAGACGATGACCGTGGTCAGACCCAGGGCTTCGCGCAGGGTGCGTATCAGCGTCACTAGCACGCCCATGACGATGGGGTCCTGCCCGGCAAAGGGCTCGTCATACATGATGAGGGAAGGATCAAGGGCAATGGCGCGGGCCAGGGCAGCACGACGGTTCATGCCGCCGGACAACTCGGCCGGCATCAGGTCTTCCGCACCCCGCAGACCCACGGCTTCCAGCTTCATGAGCACGAGCTCGCGTATCAGCGGCTCGGACAGCGTGGTGTGGGCGCGCAGCGGAAAAGCCACGTTCTCGAAGACGGAAAGGTCGGTGAAAAGTGCGCCGGACTGGAAGAGCAGGCCCATTTTCGCGCGGGTGGCAAACAGCTCATCGCGCTTGAGATCAGGCACATTGCGGCCTTCCACAAAGACCTCGCCCGAATCAGGCCGCAGCTGGCCGCCGATAAAGCGCAGCAGCGTGGTCTTGCCACAGCCGGAGGGCCCCATGATGGCGGTGACCTTGCCGCGGGCGATATCCAGGCTCACGCCCTTGAAGATGGTGCGCTTGCCACGACTGAAGGTGAGATTGCGGATTTCCACCAGATTGGTGGCGGCCTCTCTGGCAGAGGCAGGAACAGGCGAATTTTCCGTCATTCGGTCAAGCGTCCGTCTATCCCGGGCGTCCGGGTCAGGAAAAAGTGCGCGCACTATACCATTCTTGCCGACGGACTCGCTGCCTGCTCTTGTGCCAGCGACGTGGCACTTCTGTTAAAGGCCAGCGGTAACACCCGGTCACCAGGACATCCTTGCTGGCAGCCGATTTTTGAACTGTAGGCTTTTAAACCCGGCCTAGTAGATAATGCGCCGCTTCCCGCCAGCTCTGTTCCACTCAGGGGCAGGCCCGCACCCTCAAGGAGAAACCGATGGCCGACTTCGATTTCATCCGCGCCGGCCAGCGCGTCATCCAGGTCGAGCAGACTGCGCTCGATAACCTGAAGCCCCATATCAACGCCGACTTCCAGCGCGCCTGCCAGTTCATGCTGGCCTGCAAGGGCCGCATCGTGGTCAGCGGCATGGGCAAGTCCGGCCATATCGGCAACAAGATTGCCGCGACGCTGGCCTCCACCGGCACGCCGGCTTTTTATGTACATCCGGGCGAAGCCAGTCATGGCGATCTCGGCATGATCACGCCGCAGGATGTGGTGATTGCCATTTCCAACTCCGGTGAAACCGCAGAGCTGCTGACCATCGTGCCGCTGATCAAGCGCATGAAGGCCAAACTGATCTCGATTACCAACAACGGCCAGTCCTCGCTGGCGCAGGCAGCCGATGTCAGCCTGGAAATCGGCAAGTCGCCGGAAGCCTGCCCGCATGGACTCGCCCCCACTTCCTCCACCACCGCCACCCTTGTTCTGGGGGATGCGCTGGCCGTGGCCCTGCTGGAAGCTCGCGGCTTCACGCCGGAAGATTTTGCCATGTCGCATCCGGGCGGCGCGCTGGGCCGCAAGCTGCTGATGCGCGTGGAAGACGTGATGCACAAGGGCGAGGAAGTGCCCGTGGTGAAGACCGGCACGCTCATCGTGGATGCGCTGATGGAAATCACCAACAAGGGTCTCGGCATGACCACCGTGGTGGATGCCGATGGCAAACTGATCGGTCTCTATACCGATGGCGATCTGCGCCGCTCGCTGGACCAGAAAATCGATGTGCACAAGACAGCCATCGAAAATGTGATGAATGCAAAGTGCACCACCGTCAGCGCCAATCTGCTGGCTGTCGATGCGCTGGGCCTCATGCAGGACAAGAAGCTCAATGGCGTCATCGTGCTGGATCGTGATCAACGTCCGGTGGGCGCCCTGAATATGCATGACCTGCTGCGCGCCGGTGTGATGTGAAAAGACGTGATGTGAGGATGGGACATGGATGATGTGATGAAAAAAGCCGCCCGCGTCCGCCTGCTGGCACTGGATGTGGATGGTGTGCTCACCGATGGCCGCCTCTATTTTGCGGAAGACGGCCAGGAGCTGAAGACTTTCGATACGCAGGACGGCCACGGCATCAAGATGCTGCAGCAGGCCGGCATCACCTGCGCCATCATCACCGGCCGCTCCACCAAGCTGGTGGAGCGCCGCGCCAAAAATCTCGGCATCGCCCATTTGCTGCAGGGCCGTGAAGACAAACTGGTCGCGCTGCGTGAATTGACCGCTGAGCTCGGCATTGCACTGGAAGAAGTTGCCTATGTCGGTGACGACTGGCCTGATCTGCCCGCCATTCTTGCGGCCGGTCTTGGCGTGGCCGTCGCCAATGCGCACAGCGAACTGCGCAAGCGCGCCGACCACGTGACAAAACTGGAAGGCGGCCGTGCCGCCGTGCGCGAGGTCTGTGATCTCTTGCTGCGCGCACAGGATCGCTACGACGCCGCTCTCGCTCCTTATCTGGAAAGCAACTGAGCATGGATACGCGTAATCTGGCCAGTCTTGCCGGCGTCCTGCTGGTGCTGGGAGCGGCTGGCTGGTACTGGGGCATGGGAGCCTCTCGTACTCCCGCCAAGGCCGACGATGAAAAAGGCCGGCCGGATTATGTGATCCGCGACATCCAGGGCCTGGAAACCAACGAGAAAGGCCAGGTAGAGCGTCGTCTCTCCGCACCGGAAGTACGTCACTACGACAAGCCGGTGGAAACGGCGGAAATCGATACTCCCGTTTTCACTTTCTACGATGAAGGCAAGGAAAGCTGGCGCCTCACGGCACAGCACGGCCAGGTATTGAATGGCAATCGCGAAGTGCTGCTCACCGAACAAGTGCATGCCGAGCGCCGTGATCCTGCCGCCATCGCGGTGACACTGGATACCGACACCATGCATGTTTTTCCCAAGGAAGAACGGCTCTACACCAAAAGCCAAGTAAAAATTGCCAGCCCGCAGGGCCAGCTTGCCAGCCGTGGGCTGGAAGCCAACATCAGGAACGGCAATCTTTTACTGAACGAGAATGTGACCGGAAATTATGCGCCTGCACGCCGTTAATCTTTTCGCCCTGCTTGTCTCTGCTCTTATAACAGGGAGTGCCCAGGCCCTGCCCGCTGATCGCGACCAGCCTGTACAGGTCACGGCCAATACCGCCACCGCCGATGGCAAAACCGGTATCGCGACCTATCGCGGCAATGTCATCGTGAAGCAGGGCACACTGGAAATCCGCGCCGAAGAAATCATCATCACCACCGACAAGAAAGGCGCCATTCTCTCCACGGTCTCCAAGGGCAATCCGGCACGCTACCAGCAGCAGCCCGACCCCAAGAAAGGCCTGGTGACGGCCGATGCCCAGCGCATCGATTACGATGCCAAGAATGAAATCATCACGCTCACCGGCAACGCCAAACTGAAACAGGATGGCTCCAGTTTCAGCGGCCAGAGCATTACCTATAACAGCCTGCGTCAGCAGGTAGACGCCAAGGGTGATGGTGCCAATCGCGTGCAGCTGGTGTTTCCACCCCAGGCCCGCGGTGATCTGAACAAGAAGGATGGCAAGAAGTGAGCGAGCTGATCGTGCAGGGCCTGGCCAAAAGCTATAAAGGCCGCCAGGTAGTGAAAAGTGTGTCGCTGTCCGTGGCCAGTGCACAGATTGTCGGCCTGCTCGGCCCCAATGGCGCCGGCAAGACCACCAGCTTCTACATGATTGTGGGCCTGGTCCCCATGGACGCCGGCCGCATACAGATAGACCAGGACGATATTTCCAATCTGCCCATGCATGGCCGAGCCCGCCGCGGCATAGGCTATCTGCCGCAGGAAGCCTCGATTTTCCGCAAGCTCACCGTCGAGCAGAACATCATGGCCATCCTGGAAACGCGCAAGGATCTGGATAAAAAAACGCGCAAGGAAAAACTGGAATCCCTGCTGGAAGAATTCCATATCACCCATATCCGCAAGAATCTCGGCATGAGTCTTTCCGGCGGTGAGCGCCGTCGCGCGGAAATTGCGCGCGCCCTTGCGGCAGAACCGCAATTCGTGCTGCTGGACGAGCCCTTTGCCGGTGTCGATCCGATTTCCGTTTCCGATATCAAGAGCATCATCACGCACCTGAAAAATCGCGGCATAGGCGTGCTCATCACCGACCACAATGTGCGCGAAACCCTGGATATCTGCGAGAAGGCCTATATCGTCAGCACCGGCCAGGTGATTGCCGAAGGCACGGCGGCCGACATCCTCGCCAATGAAACCGTGCGCAAGGTGTATCTGGGCGACCAGTTCAGCCTTTAAGGCAGAAAAAGACAGCGCGGCCGACTGGCAAGCGCCTGTCGGCGTGACCCAACATATCTCCCACAGTCCTTACAAATCCGCGCAAATCACCGTCCAAAGCGCATCGGAAGACCTGCGCCCTCTCCACTAGCTTGAAATGAAACAAGCATAAGCAGGGGGATTTATGGATTGGCTGGCGGTCATCGTGGTGGGCGGTGTCATAGGCTGGCTGGCCAGCCTGCTGATGAAAACCGACGCCCAGCAGGGCATCCTGCTCAATATCATCATCGGCATCATCGGCTCCATTTTCGGCCGCTGGCTCTTCGCCGATGTACTGGGCATAGGAGCGGCCTATTCCGCGGGCACCTTGAATCTGCCCGGCCTGCTTTTCGGCGTCTTGGGTGCAGCCATCCTCATTGCCATCCTCAAGGTGCTGCGCCTTCTGGGCTAGGGCTGGCAAAGGATGGTGCTGAGCTTTTGCAGCCGTCCGTCCTACACCAAAATCCTTTCGCTGAAAACGGCCTGCTTTTTGCTAAGCGCCAGAGTTATACTGCGCGCATCTCGCCCGGACCTCCCTGACCGGGCGCAGGAGCGCACCGTTGTCGATGAAACCCACCCTGCATTTACAGCTTGGTCAGCACCTGACCATGACGCCCCAGTTGCAGCAGGCCATACGCCTTCTGCAATTGTCGACGCTCGAATTGCAGACGGAAATCCAGGAAGCCCTGGACTCCAATCCCATGCTGGAAGCTGCCGATGACGACGGTGAGCCGGCCGAAAAAATCGACGACACGCCCATTGATTATGCCGCCGTCGAAGAAGCTCTCGCCCGCGAGGCCACGGACAACGGCGAAGAACCGGCCCCGGTAGACATCAACAGCAATGAATCCATGCCGGACGAGTTGCCGGTGGATTCGCTCTGGGAAGACGTGTTCTCCAGCGGCAGCGCCAACACCACAAGCTCGGGCAGCGGCAACGAAGACGACGACAATCCGCTGGAAGCCCGCAGTGCGGCGCCGGAAACCCTGGCCGACCACCTCGCCTGGCAGCTCAATCTGACCCCTTTTTCCGATCTCGATCGCGCCATCGGCATGGCCATTCTTGATGCCATCGACGAGCGCGGCTATCTCACCGCGAGCCTGGACGACGTCCTCGCCGCCGTGGCCGATCCGGAAGATCCCTATGCCGTGGAAATGGACGAGGTGGAAGCCGTCCTGCATCGCATCCAGCAGTTCGACCCCCCCGGTGTGGCCGGCCGCGACCTGCGCGAATGCCTGCTGATCCAGTTGAAACAGCTGCCGGAAGACGTACGCAGCCGCGGTGATGCCATTGCCCTCGTGCGCGACTACATCGACCTGCTGGGCAGCCGTGATTTCGCCGGCATCATGCGCAAGCTCAAGCTCAACGAGACCGGCCTCAAGGCCGCCATCGCCCTGATCCAGACCCTGAATCCCAATCCGGGCGGCCGCATCGGCGGCGTCAGTGAAACCGAATACATCACGCCGGATGTGATCGTGCGCCGCAAGCATGATCGCTGGACCGTGGAGCTGAATCCGGACACTGCCCCCAAGCTGCGCGTGAACAGCAATTACGCCTCACTGGTGCGCCGCGCCGACTCCAGTGCCGATAACACCTATCTGCGCAACCATCTGCAGGAGGCGCGCTGGTTCATCAAGAGCCTGCAGAGCCGCAATGAAACCCTGCTGAAAGTGGCCTCCTGCATCGTCGAGCACCAGCGCGCTTTTCTGGAGCTGGGTCCCGAGGCCATGAAGCCCATGGTGCTGCGTGATATTGCCGAGGAAGTCGGCATGCATGAGTCCACCATTTCACGTGTGACCACGCAGAAATTCATGCACACACCACGCGGCATCTTCGAGCTCAAATACTTCTTTTCCAGCCATGTCAGCACCACCGGCGGCGGCGAAGCCTCCAGTACCGCCATACGCGCCATGATCAAGAAGCTGGTGGCGGCCGAAGATGCCCGCAAGCCGCTTTCGGACAACAAGATTGCTGACCTGCTGCTGGAGCAGGGTATCGAGGTGGCGCGCCGCACCATCGCCAAATACCGCGAATCCCTGAATATCCCCCCCTCCAACGAGCGCAAGCGTCTGGTCTGAATCCGGGCCCGCAGCGACGCACTGAACGCCCGGCCAGCTCTGGTCGGGCTCATCACGGAAAATCAACAGCTTGCAGATTCGCGAGTAAAACACTCGGGAATAGGCCCTGGACTCCTGTCGCCTTTTTTACGCAAAACCTTTGATCCCGGACAAAAGGGACTTGCTCGGCCAAGCCGGCCCTGTGCTAGAGTCGGGTCATGTTCGACGCTTTTTGTACAGACGAGTAGGTCCCCGGCGAGCGCCACGCTCCTGTGATTTTTTGCATCTGCGCCGCCATCAAAATGTCTGGCGCAGATGAAGATGACGGACATCAGCCCCAACAAAGCCGATGCCACGCCATCAAAAATGGGACCTCTGCTCCAGCCCTGAATCAGCCATGATCAGGCCGTACGGACACCCCGGTGAGCCCCTGAGCACGCTCAAGCCACCGCTGCTGCCCGCCGACCTCAAGTCGCGCGATTCAGGATTGCTGCAAGGCCCCGCCGTTTGTCCATCCACAAAGAGGAAAGGCCCCATGCAAATGGTAATCAGCGGTCACCACGTCGAAGTCACCCAGGCCCTCAAGGACTACGTGAACAGCAAGCTCGAAAAGGTCGAGCGTCACTTTGATCACATCACCAGCATGCAAGTCATACTCAGCATCGACAAGCTGGTGCAAAAAGCCGAGGCCACCATACGAATTGCCGGCGCCGAGCTGTTCGCCAATGCCGAATCGCCCGACATGTACGCCGCCATCGACCAGCTGACCGACAAGCTCGACCGCCAGATCGTCAAGCACAAGGAAAAGATCCAGCGTCGCCACTGATGGCCCGCTGCCACTGACAACGACCCGGCAAATGCCGGGTCTTTTTTTGCCTGTCGCTCACCAGAGCGCAGCTTTGCAGGCCAGCGCGCAAAATTTCCTCGCAAAAATGACAGGCTTGCGGTTGAAACTTGCCGCCTGCGCCCTGACCATGAGACATCAGAACAGGGCCCCAAGGGACGTCCCCTAGATGCAACTCCTCATCATCAGCGGCCGCTCCGGCTCCGGCAAAACCACCGCCCTGCATGTCCTGGAAGACATGGGTTATTACTGCGTGGACAACCTGCCGCTGGGTCTGCTGCCGCAGCTTGCCGATACCGTGAAGAACCGCCCTGACGGCGATAACACGCGACTGGCCGTCGGTGTCGATGCCCGTAACCGGGCCGAGGATCTGCAGCGTTTTGAAAGCATCCTGGCAGAAGTGACTGCACGTGGCGTGAATGTGACCACGGTCTATCTGGATGCGCGCGAGGATGTGCTGCTGGCTCGTTTCAGCGCCACTCGCCGCCGCCACCCCCTGAGCTCACGCTCACGCTCCCTCAAGGAAGCCATCGAGCTGGAGCGCAGTCTGCTGGACCCGGTCAGCACCAACGCCACCCTGCATCTGGATACCAGCGCCCTCAATGTGCATGAGTTGCGTTCGCAGCTCCGTGAACGCCTTGAGGGCCATGCCGACACCAGCCTCACCGTGCTCTTCCAGTCCTTTGCCTACAAGCATGGCGTGCCCCTTGATGCCGACCTCGTTTTCGATGTGCGCTGCCTGCCCAACCCGCACTGGCAGCCCGACCTGCGCCCCAAGACCGGCCAGGATGCCGAGGTGAAAACCTTTCTGGATGGCGATGCCCTGGTAGAAAGCCTGTATATGGACATTTCCGGCTTCCTGCTAAAGTGGTTGCCGGAGTTCCGCCAGAACGACCGCAGCTATGTCACCGTGGCCATAGGCTGCACCGGTGGCCAGCATCGCTCGGTCTATATGGTGGAACGCATTGCCGCCCGCTTTCATGACCAGATGCATGTGCAGGTAAGACACCGCGACATCGCCCGCCGCGAACCGGCCTGACCCGACCGGAAAACAAGAAGAAATGATTGAGACCGACATAGAGATCATCAACAAGCTGGGCCTGCATGCACGTGCTGCCGCCAAGCTCGTTGGCGTCACTGCTCAATACCAGTCCAAGATCCAGCTCAAGCGCGGCGAGCGCACCATCGATGCCAAGAGCATCATGGCCCTGCTCATGCTGGGCGCCGGCAAGGGCACCACCCTCAAACTGGTGGTCGATGGTGCCGATGCCCAGGCTGCACACGATGCCGTGGTGGCACTGATCAACAACCGCTTCGACGAAGCCGAATAAGCCCCTCTCCTGCTATCATTCGCCAGCCCGTGAGACCCCGCAGGGCTCATTCTTCTTTTTCTTTCTGTCAGGCCCGCCATGTCCCGCCACAATATCCACGACGACCTTGATGACTTCGAGGACGGCCTCAGCAAGACCGAACAGAAGAAGGCCATGGAACGCCTGCAGGCCCTCGGGGAAAGACTGGCCGACCTGCCCCTGAACCGCCTGAAAAAAATGCCGCTGTCGGAAGGCCTGCTGGCGGCACTGGAAGAGCTGAAGCGCCTCAAGTCCATGGAGGCCATACGCCGCCAGAAGCAGTTCATTGGCAAGCTGATGCGCGATGAAAACGAGGAAGCCATCCTCAATGTGCTGAACCCCCTGGCCAATCCCACGCTGAACCGTCAGATGGAATTGCTGGTGGAGCGTCTGATCACCCAGGGCGACCCTGCCATCAATGATGCCGTGCGCAAATACCCGGCTGCCGAGCGTCACACCCTGCGCCAGCATGTGCGTGCTGCCCTGAAAGAACAGCAGACCGTGAACGAATTGCCGGAAGAGCAGCAGGCGGCCTTCGAGAAAACAGCCCGTCGCAAATTGCTGACCTATCTGCGTGAAGTGGCGGCCATAGGCGATTGACCGTGACGGTCCGCCTTACATTTCCAGCAGGAAAGTCACCGGGCCATCGTTCACAAGCTGCACCTTCATGTCCGCTCCGAAGCGGCCACCGGCTACACGCCCATGCCGTGCTCTTGCCTGTGTCAGGAAGAATTCGTAGAGGGCCTCTGCTCGCGCCGGCTGCTCAGCCGGATCAAAACCCGGGCGCAGGCCTTTTTTCGTTTCTGCCGCCAGGGTGAATTGTGAAACCACCAGCAGACCGCCACCAATATCACTGAGACTGCGATTCATGCGGCCGGTTTCATCCGGGAAGATGCGATAAGCCAGCACTTTTTCCAGCAGCTTTTGCGCCTGCTCTTCGCTGTCGCCCTTGTGCACGCCCAGCAAAAGCAGGATGCCAACGCCGACTTCACCGACGACCTCTCCTTCTACCCGCACAGAGGCTTCGCTGACGCGCTGTATGAGTCCACGCATATTCAGGCAGGACGCTTGCCGAAACGGCGGGCAAAGTCATTGGTGGCGCGCACCAGCGCATCGATGATGCCGGGCTCGGCACCGGAATGCCCCGCATCACGAATGATCTGCAGCTCGGCCTCAGGCCAGACTTCGTGCAGGGCAAAAGCATTGTCCAGCGGACAGATCATGTCGTAGCGGCCATGCACGATAACGCCGGGAATGCCGGCCAGCTTGTGTGCATCCGTCAATAACTGGTTTTCTGCCATGAATATCTTGTTGACGAAGTAATGCGCTTCGATGCGCGCCAGCGCGAGTGCCACATGCGGATCGGAAAAATGATCCACCACCGAAGGATTGGGGCGCAGCGTGGCGCATACACCTTCCCATACCGACCAGGCCTTGGCCGCTGCCATACGGGCAATCTCGTCACTGCCGGTCAGGCGCTTGTAATAAGCCGAGAGAAAATCGCCACGCTCGGCCTCCGGAATCACCTTCACATAATCCGCCCAGTAATCCGGATACACATGGCTGGCGCCGTCCTGGTAAAACCAGTGCACATCCTGATCACGACATAAAAAGATGCCGCGCAGGATAAGGCCCAGCACGCGCGCGGGATGAGCTTCGGCATAGGCCAGCGCCAGCGTGGAGCCCCAGGAGCCGCCAAAGACCACCCATTTGTCCACGCCGAGAAACTCGCGCAGGGCTTCGATATCGGCCACCAGTGCCGGCGTGGTATTGCCTTCAAGATGCGCATGCGGCGTGGATTTGCCGGCACCACGCTGATCGAAGAGCACGATGCGGTAACGCTCGGGATCAAAGAAGCGGCGATTCCATGCCTGAAAACCGGCACCGGGGCCGCCGTGCAGGAAGAGCACGGGAATACCATCCGGATTGCCACACTCCTCCACATGCAGGACATGCGGCACCTCCACGGCAAAGGTATGGGTGGCATAGGGCTGGATCTCGGGGAAAAGCGTGTGCATGAAAAAATCTCGTATCGCGCTGCAAGCTGGGCAGACTAGCGAGACAGCTGGTTTCTGACAAATCCCGCCTGCATTACAATCGCCGCTTCCTTACTTGCCCGGTTCGACTGCCATGACCCTGCCCCTGCTGCTGGAACCCTCGCAGCTCTCGCAACTCTCGCAAGAACAGGCCCAAGCCGGTGCTGCCGACCTGCTCATCGTGGATCTGGGCAAAGAATCGGTTTACCAGCAGGCCCATGTGCCGGGCGCCGTGCATTTCAACGTCAAGCAACTGGTCTCGGGCCTGCAACCGGCACCGGGCAAGCTGGCCTCTGTGGAGCAGTTATCCGCTGCACTTTCTGCGCTGGGCCTGACACCCGACACCCATA
>JAVHYE010000041.1 GCA_031119295.1 Pedobacter sp.
TTGAAAGGCAGGATGCCGTTGTTATAGGCCGCGCCACCCCAGAGCATGGCGGAGGTAGCCATGAGGCTGCGCTCGGAGGCCTGGATGATTTCCAGATGGCAGGCACCGCAGGATTCGCGCGCTACGCGCAAATCGCCGGGATTGATGAAACGTATGAAGGACGGGCTTTCCTGGTTGAGCTTGGTATAGGAGCCCTTGGGGCTGGCGGATGAAGGCCAGCCCCAGAATTTTTCATTTTTCGGCAGGATATGCGCTGCCATCATGGCGTCGCGATACGCCTCCACACCTTTCAGCTTGTAATCCGTGCCCTGCGGCCGCGTGATGCTGGCATTGCCGCCGTGGCAGTCGGTGCAGCCCAGTACCACGGCCGGGTTGGCATGCATGGTGTGCCTGTCACTGGCGACATGGCAGCCCATGCAGCCTTCGCTTTTGGCAAAGGCAGAGGCCTCGCTTTGTGCGGCTGGAGCAGCCGGCGCCATTTCATAATGTTTGCGTTTTTCAGCGCGCGCCTGTGCGGCATCCAGCTTGCTGTTGTCGACTTTTGAACCGAAGACGCGATCCAGCACGCTGCCCGTCTCTGGCTTGTTGCCACCAGAGGCATGCGCGACCAATGCCATGCCGGAAAGCAGCAGGGCAAGTAGTGGCAGGAGTAAATGCAGCGTTTTTTTCATGTTCAGAAGGCCAGCAGGATATTGAACAGCGCCGAATACAGCGGCACGGTGTCTTCATCGGGATAAAGTTCACGCATGCCCTTGCCGGGCATGAGGGCCGCGAAAGAGCCCGAGATGACGATGTTTTGTGAATACAGGGGGCGCCACTGCAGGCCGGCCGAAATATCCGTGCCCAGCTCATTGCTTGGCGCGGCCTGGTTGCGCAGCACGCCCAGCACTTCGGTTTCGTTGAAGCGCAGGTAAGAGATATTGCTGAGTACTCGCAGAGTGGGCAGTACATCGAAATCCGCCCCCACGCCCAGCAGGGTGAGGCCGGGATTCACGAAATTGGACTGGCCCTTGTCTTTGGATGAACGCAACGAGGGCAGCACGCCGTTGCGGCCGGACAGGGCAACACCACCGCCCCCTACGAGAGGTACGGCCTGGCGTATGAAAAAGCTGGTGTCGGCACCGGCGAATTGCGGATTTTCCAGAATGGCATCAAAGCCGCCCGCCGTGTCATTGAACGGGTCCTTGTCGCCGGAGGCATAAAGGAAATTGCCGCGCAGGCGTATCCAGCTGAAATCGCGCGAGAGTTCAGCCGCCGCAAACCAGGCCTGAATATCCTGCTTCTGTTGTGCCAGAGCATTGCCGTCAGCAGACCCCAGCGCGAGATAGGCTGAAGTGGAAAGACCGTAGCGGCCGAAATGGCCATCACCGCTATAGCCGAGATAAGTCACCTGGTAATCATGTGGACGTACATCGCCGACCACGGCCGGGCGTACGAGAAAGCCGTTGTCGTCGTAGTAGTCGGCGCCGGATTCGCGATTGCGGTTGTGTATGGCGGTGAGCTGACTGGTAAAGCCCACGCGCGGGAAATCCTGGTGATAGACATTGAAGAGATAAACGTCGTCATCACGCGGGCGCTGCGAGAGATCGTTGAGGCCACTATTGGTGTCTTTTTCCAGACGGCGGAACCAGGCCAGATTGTATTGCCAGCGATTATTGTCGCGCGTACCGAAGAGGCGTATGCCGAGGGCATTGTCCTGAAAGAGGAAGCCGCGGAAATCCGCCTGCATGGGCTGTATGCCTATGCGCAGGCTGTCAAAGTCGTAGCGCTCGGAGACATTGCGCAGATGCTTGTCGAAGAAGAGCTCCTGCACCCCCACGAAATTGTCCGTGCGGGAATAACCGGTGCGCGGGTCTATGCGCAGCAGGCGTTCTTCTTCTGTGCGCGACTGGTTGTACTGGAAGACCGGCACAAAGCGGAATTCATAGTCAGGCGGACGGAAAGTGGTATTGCCCTTGGTAAGGCCGAGATTAAGCACCACATTCTGCACCAGGGTGTTCTGCTCGCCTTCGCCATAGATGTTGTAGGCGCCGGGCTGGCCTGAAGTCTGCGGTGCCACCGGCACCGGAATGCGGCGCATCTCGTAGGTGGTGTCGGAAATCAGGCCCAGGGTGAAAAACCATTCCGGAAAATGCTCGGGCGCAATCGGCAGATCGCCCTTGAGCACATTCTGGTGATAGGGATCAAAAAACGGAAAACGGAAATCCAGAGCCTGCATGATGCGCCAGCGATCCGGCACCGGCACGAATTCACGCGGCAGCAGGGCATCGGGCGGTGCAATCTGGCCTTCATACACGGGCGCTGGTGCGAGTGAGCGTTGCTGCCCGTGCAAGGTATTGCGCGTGATGGTGCCTTCCGCCAGCGGATCAGCTTCTGCCGTACCGATCAGCAGTGGCGCTTGTACCGCTGCACGTGCCGGACTGACCGCCAGCACCATGTCATCGTATTCGCCCACGCCCTGTTGCACCCAGCCAAAGCCGCGGGCGGATGCACTTTCTACCGGAATGCGGAACCAGTCGCCCTGCTGCAGATCGGCATGCAGGATTTGTCCGCGACTCACGCCGGAAATCACCACGGCATTTTCGTCGGCGGCATCGTAGACCTTGAGATGGCGGGCCAGTACCTGCAGCTCGAAGCCTTTGTCAGCCTTTTCCTGCTCTGTGGTTTTTTCCGTTTCTACAACAAAGGCGCCGGTACCTGTTGCTTCTTGTGCCTGAGTAATGCCCACGCACAGGCTGCCCGCCAGCATGAGGGCAGCGAGACGATGCAGGCGGAATTCAGAGCCCGGCACAGACATTCTGTTCACTGCTGTTATTGAAGGGAGTTTGCGGGCACTGCGCATAGCGCAGACGTATGCCCTGGGGCGTGAGCTGGTCGGCACGCATGCTGGCAGGCGCATTGGCAATCGGGTTACTGCCGCCGAGAGCGGCTGTGGTGCGTGCCAGACCGAGCAGGGCAATCATGTCGTCCTGATCCACACCGTCACCGGAAACACCTATGGCGCCTATGAGCTGGTTGCCGCGATAAATCGGCACGCCACCGGGAAAAATCTGCAGGCCGTTGCGCACGGCGGCAATGCCGGTGCAGCCAATAGCCGGTGGCGTGGCGCTGCCTACCGTGGCGACCAGCGCGTTGTAAACCAGATCCAGTTGCAGGCCGACATTGAAAGGGCTCCAGCTGCCCATGGCTTTGGACAGCGGGCCGTTATTGCTAGCGGCCGCGCCATCTGGAAAGGTCGGGCGATGAATCAGGCCTATGGCGCGCGGCGTGAAAGCGTAAGTGCCCGTGAGCAGCGTGGCATCAGAGAAAAAGCTGCGCGCATTGCTGACATAGTCGGCAATGGATGCGCTGCTGCCGGAAACATAGTTTGCCGGTGGGCGGCCATTGAGCGTGGTGGCGGCATTGGCACTGGAGAAAAACATGGCAGTTCGGGCTTTTTGCACAGCCACATCCAGACCGAAAACCGGTGCATCCGGTGTGCGCACCAGGCCGAGAATTTCGCCGGAATTATCCACCACCGTAATACTGACTTGCGCCGATGAGCCTATGGGGCGACGGATCTGGCCGCGCGCGCGATTGGCAATACTCATGGCCTGGTGCAAAAGCGCGGTGACTTCTGCCTGCGTCATGCCACCGGAGCCGGTCGCCGGATTCACGCTATTGCGCAGCGGAAAGCGGTTTGTACCGCCAGCATCCGTGAGCTGCCAGCCACTTTCTGCAGCAAATACCGGATCAGCAATCACACCGGCGGCATTGGTGCCGAAGTTCACGCCCGCCACAATGCTGCCGCCATTGTAGTTGGGCACATTCTGCAGACTGCCCTGGCTTGCAATCAGACTGAGGCTGGCGCTGGCCGGATTGGAGGCGATGGCTTCCGAATCCACATAACGGAAGCTGCGGCCATCAGCGGTAATGCGATTGCCGCGTATATCGGCCGGTGCGGCAAAACTGCTGCTGGCGGCGACAGCAATCAGCTCATCCGTATCCTGATCAATATCGCTGATATTGGCATCGAGGCTGTAAAGCCCGTCTGCAATCACGCCCACACCACCTACGACCACGCCGCTTTTATACAGGGGCAGTCCACCGGGATCGGCGGCCAGTCCCAGTGGCGCATGCTTGGGGCCTATGCTGCCGTCGGCACTGCGTGCCACCAGATCAGAGCAGGGCAGCTGGCTGAATTGCACGCCGAAAAGCGGGCCGCTGGGCTGGCCGGCTTCGCGCGGATTGAAGTTCTGCTGCACTATCTGGCTGGCCGTGCGTGAGGAAAACGCATTGCCGGACGAGGAAAGATAGGCGCCGGTAATTGCCTTGCTGATGGCAGCCGAGGTATCGGGAATGATGCTCACATCTTCCAGGCCGGCATTGATGCCCTGCCCGCTGGAAATGGTGACGGTGCTGGCGGCTCCTGTCATGCGATACACCGCCAGCACATTGCCGACACGATCACTCACCGCGATGGTGGCTTTGGCGCCGCGGGCATTGGCTTCATTGATGGCCTGAGCCAGGATTTTCTGCACATCGGCCGTACTGAGTGCGACCGCATTCAAGGCTGCAGGTGGCGTGCTGCTGCCACCATCACTTTCGCAGCCGCTCACCAGCAAGGCCGAGAGCAGGGCTAGCGTGACGCCGGATTTCTGCATCAGCACTTTTTTCATTTTGCGGTGGCCGCTGCAGTTGGTGTTGCGGCCGGCCAGGGCGACTTCATTCCTGCATTGAGCGCTGTTTTATCAGTCCCCATTTTCGGCAGGCCCATGGCGTGATGATTGATCACATGGAAGCCATGGCAGAGGCCGCAATTGGAGGTGATTTTCTGACGCTCCGGATGATTGCCGGCATGGCAGGTCTGGCAACTGGCGATATCGGGCATCAACACATCGCTGGCCTGTTTTGAGCTGCTGGCCGCATGGCAGCTTTCGCAAGTGGCCATATCGTGTTTGGCATGCGAGAAGCGGGCTTTCGGCATCCAGCTGCTCTCGGGCAGCACGGGATGCACTTTCCAGCCGGGTTTGCCATTGGCCTGGGCCTGGCGCGTGATGTCATGGCAGCTGAAGCAGGTGGTCTTCTCGAAAATTTCCGTGGCAGAAATCTCTACCTGACGCTCGACGCCGGCATTGCCGGAAAGGCGCAGGGCGTCCGGTGCACTCTTGCCGGGTATGCCACGACCGCTGGCAGCGGGCAGATCAGCCTGCGGACGATTCAGGGCTATGCCGTTGATGGCGAGATAACTGTAGAACTCGCGCATGGTGGCCATGACTTCATCCACATTGCCATGTGGCACCTGACGTTCGGGGGCGGCAATTTCAAAGCGCAGTTCATGGCAGGACTGGCAGCTGTCCTTCATGGTCACCGGTTTGAAATGCAGGCCGCTACTGTCCGGCACATGGCAGCTGCTACATGTGGTTTTCACGAGACCTTGCGGGCCGCGCACGCCCTTGGGATCCAGATGCACATCGTGCGGGAATTTGAGGCCGCGTTTTTCGCTCAGCACGGTTTTTTCGCCCAGACGCAGGCGTGTGATGTCTGCTTTGCCGTCGGCTGTCATGCCACTCACGAAGCTGACGCGGAAATCCGGATGGCCGCGCGCAAAATCACTGACATCTTTTGTTTGGGTCTCGGGCCAGTGCTGTTTGATGTCCTGATGGCAGGCGCTGCATTCACCCATGAAGTAATGCGTGATCTGTTGCTTGAGGCCTTGCGAGCCCTTGTGATCGCGATGACAGCTGGCACAGCGCACATCGGCAAGGCCAGCGGTTTTTGCCATTTGCTTGGGGACGTGATCGCCCATGCTCTGGTGGCAGGCCAGGCAGTCTTTATCCTGTACGCGGCTGAAAGAATCGCTGTGGCAGGTTTTGCAGTTATTGGCAAAAGGCTGGTGGGCCGCGGCCAGCTCGCCCGGATTCCAGGCGGCATCAGCCTTGATGCCGTTTTGGGCGCGTACGCTGGTGACGGTTTGCGTGCCGGCCTCGCTCTTGCTGCTGTTGGAATAAAACAGGGCCATGGGCAGGAAAAGAAAGAAGACCATGATGAAGGCGAACAGCGCCCAGGAAGCTGTGCGCTTGGAGACCGGAGCATGGCGCGCGTATTCGTAGATATCGCGCGCGGACAGCCGGGTTTTGCCGGGCAGGGGCTGTACCAGTTCTATGGTCAGGGCGAGATCGGCATCACCTGGCGCATTGATGTCCAGCGCTTCCACATCAATCTGGAAAGGCCCGATCTTGAGCGATGAGCCGGGCTTGAGATATTGCGCACGGAAGACGCCAGTGACTTCGGCATTGAGATCAGCCGCATCAAAAAGCTGGGGGCCACTGCGACCCATGCTGATGCTGCGCGCATGCAAGGGTACGCGTGGATCGGCCAGACGCAGCTCGCATTCGGCACCGCGGCCTATGCGTATCTGGTCGCCGGTGATTTCGCGCGTGGCGCGCATGGGATTGCCGCGCGGCGAGCGGGTAATCGTGGTGACGATGACTTTCATGCTTGCAGCCTCACCAGTAGAAAAAGACCGACACGATATGTGCGGTCAGAGCGGCCAGCAGGGCAATGGACAGCGGCACATGCAACATGAGCCAGGCATCCAGCCAGACTTTCTGGCGCGTATAGCTGCGCAGGCGGGTGAGGCGTGACTGCTTCTGCAATTGCAGGCGATAAAGATCGGCATTGATGCGTGCCTGCGCATCGGTGAGCGCGGGATCCATGGTGCCGAGCAGAGTGGTGACGGCGGCGGTCTTGCAGCGTGGATTCTGGCCGCTGAACTGCTGCCAGAAATTATTGAAGAGCGGTGCGTTGATGGATTCCATCAGGGCACGATTGATGTAGTCCACATGGTTCATGGCTAGGCCACGGCATTCAGCGTCGATTTCTTCTATGGCGAGCAGATGCTGTTCCAGTGTTTCACCACGCAGTGCGGCACTCATGCGCAGGGGATTGCGGATATAGAAATACATGCCCCAGAAGCCGCTGGCGATCACGGCCATCATCAGCACATAGGCCAGGGTGTGTACATTGAGGCCGAATTCGAAGCCGGTATGCAGCGTGGCAAGAATGATGAGGCTGGCGCCGAGATAGACATGGGCGGACAGCCAGCCCTGCACGCGCCCGAGACTGGATTGGTAGCTGCGTTTGCGTATGCCGTAGGCCAGCAACAGCAGGATGAGCAGGGCGCTGATGCTGCCCAGCACATAGCCCAGCCAGGTGCCGCCATTGGGCTTGATGTCGGGGTGATGCCAGAAATAGGCAATAAGGGAAAGCAGGACCAGGAGCGCGGCAAGCTTGAGGTAGCGATAGTGCTGATAGGTGAAAACGGTTTTCTGCTTCATGGCGCTGGCTTGTGCTGGCGTGATGCCCTGTCGCATCGGGCAGGATGTGCCAGCGCAATCGTTGCCATGAAGCATGGTACGAGTCGCTTGCCTAACCTCATCCCTGATGGTCAAAGAGCTTGAATGCGGCCAAGTCTACCTTGCCCTCATGACAGGCGCAGCCTTGACGCGGCACGCCCTGCATGAACGGCAATTCGGCTTGTGCTGCACAAAATGCTTTTGTCCATGGTGTGCCGGTGGCTAAAGAGCGGGCCTTGGCTTATAAATCGCGACATGACTCTCTCCTCGCTCCCTGCCGCCAAAACCCAGGCCACCCTGCTGGTGATTGACGACTCTCCCCAGGATCTTTCCCTCCTGACGGAGTTTTTGCGCAATGCCCGCCTGCGTCTGGTGGTCGCCTTTGATGGCCGCGAAGGCTATGAGAAAGCCGCCGCCATGTTGCCCGATCTCATCCTGCTGGATGTGCGCATGCCGCGTACCGATGGTTTTGCGGCTTGCCGCCTGCTCAAGGCAGATGCGCGTACCCGTGATATTCCCGTGATTTTCCTCTCCGGCTGCAATGATCTGGATGACAGGCTGACCGGCCTGCGTCTGGGGGCCGTGGATTACATCAGCAAGCCATTTGCGCCGGAGGAAGTGCTGGCCCGTGTCAGCGTGCATCTGGAGTTGCGCCAGCGCCGTCAGGCGGCAGCGGCTCCAGCTGACGCGCCCGCAGAAGAAACAGCGCCGCTGAACAGCACCGTGCAGGCGGCCATGGAAATCCTGCTGCGTGATCCGGGCAATTCGCCCTCGCTACCGGATCTGGCGCATCAAGTGGGCACCAATGAGCGCCGCCTTACCGAATTGTTCCGCAGCACCACCGGCATGCCGGTATTTGCCTGGCTGCGCGAGCAGCGTTTCCAGATGGCCTGCCGGCTACTTGCAGAGAGCGGCCTGGATATCCAGCAGATTGCCGATCATGTGGGCTATGGCAATGCCGGCAATTTCACCACCATGTTCCGCGAGCGCCTCGGCGTCACCCCGCGTGATTACCGCCTGGCCCAGCGCGAGCGTAGCGGCAGTCCGTCGTGAGGCTGGCGGCACGCAGCTTTCTGCTTTTTCTTTTTGTTCTCCTCGCCCTGCCGGCCTGGTCGCAGACCGTCAGCTTCACCCGGGATGATGCCGGCGTTGTCCTCAATCACGACTTTGCCTTGCTGCGCGATGCCAGCGGGCGCATGGATATTGCCGAGGTGGCGGCTTCATCACAGTTCCGGGCGGCTCAATGGCGCGATTTCACGCCCGGTTATACGAGTGATGTGATCTGGCTGCGCCTGCGCTTCTACAATCCGCTGCCGGATGACGGTGACCGTTATCTCGAGGTCGGTCCGCCGCGCCTGCAGGATGTGCGCCTCTACCAGCCTCTGCCCAATGGCGGCTGGCAGGTGCTGCAGGGCGGCACCGTGGTGCCGGTGGCCGAGCGCCTGGTGCCATCGCGTATGACGGCTTTTCCCTTACGGCTGCTGCCGGGTGAGACGCGGACCGTTTATGTGCGCATCAGTTCGGGCAACGCCATCATGTTGCACACTCGTCTCTGGCATCCGCTGGCTTTCCATCAGGCAGAGCGCCGGCTGGCTCTCGTGAATGGCATGCAGTACGGCGCCATTCTGCTGCTTACGGTTTACGGCCTGTTGCTGTTCTTCACTACGCGTGAGCCGGCGCTGGTGTTTTTCGTGCTCATGGTGGGGGCTGCCGGGCTCAACGATGTCAGCCTGCTGCAATACGCCTATCAATATCTGTGGCCGCACTCGCCGGACTGGAATCTGCGCAGTCCCGGCATCATCGGCGTGATTTCCATGGCGGGAGGAGCCTGGCTCATCCTGCGCCTCTTGCACGGTGGCCAGCATTTCCCGCATCAGGCCCGTCTGCTGCATGTTTTCTGCGTGATGATGCTGCTCACCATTCCCGCCATGCTCTGGGGCCACTACGCCTACTGGGCCACGATCAGTTATCTGCTCAGCATGGCGGTGATGGTGGTCATAGGCGTGCTGACGGTACGCTCGGCACTGGCGCGTGTGCCGGATTCCTTGCTGGTGCTGCAGGCATTTGCACTCACCTGGGTGCTGACGATATTGCGTCTCGGCCAGCTTTTCGGCTGGCTGCCGCATGACATTCTGATCGATTACTCGCAGAACTGGGCCATGCTGCTCACCGGCAGCCTGATAGTCATCGTCATCATGGCGGCCCTGCGCAAATTGCGCGAAGAGCGTGAAGAGGCCGAGCGGCTGGTGCTGGATGCGCGCCTGCATGCCGAGCAGGAAGTGCAGTTGCGCACGCGCGAGTTGCAACTGGCCAAGGAAATGGCGGAGGCCACCAGTCGCGCCAAATCCACTTTTCTGGCGCATCTCAGTCACGAGTTGCGCACGCCCTTGCACAGCATTCTCGGCTATAGCGGTCTCATCCATACCGAGACCAGCAGCACTTCTGACCGGCGTCGTATAGAAGCGGTGTTGCACAGCAGTCGCCATTTGCTGGAGCTGATTGACGAGCTGCTGGATTACGCGCGCGTGGAGGCGGGGCGCCTCAGTCTGGAGCCGCGTCCGGTGTATCTGCATGCCCTGCTCGAGTCCACGCAGGATGAAGTGCGCGAGCTCGCGCAATCGCGTGGCATTGCGCTTGGTCTTGTGATCAGTCCGGCGGTGCCAGCCGTGGTCATGGCCGATGCCGTGCGTCTGCGCCAGATCCTGCTCAATCTCATGGTGAATGCCTGCCGTCACAGCCAGGCCAGCGAAGTCGTACTGGAAGTGAAAACTCTGGTGTCGGGCGAGGCGGGCGAGCAGCTCTGGCTGGGGGTACGCGACAACGGCATAGGCATTCCGGAGGAGGCGAGGGAGCGCATCTTCAATCCCTTCGAGCAGGGCTCCAACAAGGCCGAGGGCATGGGGCTGGGCCTGGCCATCGCTCGCCAGTTTGCCCAGTTGATGCAGGGCGACCTGCGCTGCGAGCCGGTGCCCGAGGGCGGAACCCTGTTTCATTTCACCATGCCGGTGGAGCGGGCTTCGGAGGCGCAGCTTGCGCCTCTGGCCGGCAAGCTGCGTTTGCGGCGCTATGCCGGGCCGGTGCGCCGCATATTGATTGTTGATGATATTGCCGATAATCGCGCCTTGTTGGCCGACGTTCTTGCCTCTTTTGGCTTTGATCTTGCTCTCGCTGATGGCGGCAGCAGTGCCTTGCAGCTATTGGCTGATGAGCCTTTCGATCTTGTCATCACCGACCAGCTCATGCCCGATATGAGTGGCTGGGAGTTGCTGCGCCAGGCCCGGGCCGCCGGCCATGCCATGCCTTTCATCCTGCTGTCCGGGGCCATGCCGGTGCTGCCTGATGGCTGGTCGCCGAAGCTTGTGTTTGCCGTCATCCTCATGAAGCCCGCCGAGCCTTCGCGCCTGGCCGAGGCGCTGGCCAGTGTGCTCAGGCTGGAATGGGTGGAGGAAGAGGATGTTCCCGAGGCTGTGCCGTCGCCTGCGCTGGTGCGGCCGCCCGAGCCCCTGCTGCAGGCCTTGCGTGAGGCAGCCAGCCAGGGCCGTATCAGCGATATCGAAGACTGGATAGAACAGGTTCAGGTCAGCCACCCGGCCAGCCTGGACTTCACCCAGGCCGTGCTCGACGCCGCGCGCCGTCTGGATTTGCCCGCCATCCTCCAGCTCGCTGACTCGTGATAACCAGTTCACGCTCCGTCAGGACAAGTCCCCCGTCCCGGAATGAGTGGACAAAAACGCCGCCGAATGGCTGCCCATAAAGTCGCCCCACCATAAATCCCCGCCGCGCCCGCAAAACCGGGTTTTCATGCTTTTGGCGTAGTGTTGCTGCTAACTGAATGAAAGCTATGGAAATTCTCCAGCTTTCCAGGAAAGGGCGGCGGCAGGTCCTGTGAGCTGCATCACAATTCAGATGTGTGATGCCTCACTCTTTCAAAAAGACCGGATTCAGTACCAGCCGCCCACCAATAAGCATCAAGCAACGGGGTTGGGCATGAACAAGCAGATTCTTCTGGCCAGGACGGCACTCGCAGCAGCAATGGCATTCGTCCTCGTACCGGAAGTACAGGCTGCTGGCACGGCGGCGGGCAGCAATATCGTCAACACCGCATCGGCCAGCTTCACTGACCCGGGCGGCACGTCCCAGACCGCCAACTCCAATACCTCCACCCTGCAGGTGGACGAGATTCTGGATGTCACCATTGCATCCAACGATGCCGGCAATGTGTCGGTGAATACACCGTCCACCAATCGCGTGCTGTCCTTCACCATTACCAATACCGGTAACGGTTCTGAGGCTTTTGTCCTTGGCGCAACGGGCGTGGTTTCCGGGGACCAGTTCAATCCGTCCAATGTGCGCATCTATCTGGATAATGGCGATGGTGTTTTCGATATCGCAACGGACACTCTCTATGTTGCAGGTTCGGGTGGCGCCAGTGGCGATCCGACGCTGGCAGCTGATGGCACCAGGACGGTCTTCCTTGTCAGCGATATTTCCTCAGGCCTCAGCAATGGTGATATTGGCCTGGCCACACTGACGACCACGGCCAAGACCGGTACCGGCACTGCCGGCACCACCTTTGCCGGTCAGGGCACTAACGGCAGTGATGCTGTGGTCGGCTCCACGACGGCGACTGCTTCCCGCAGCAATGGTTATGCCGTAACTCATGCCGGCGCCACGCTCGCCAAATCCAGCACAGTGCTGGACCAGTTCGGCGGTGCCAATGCCATTCCCGGCGCCACCATCACCTACACCCTGACCTTTACCGCCACGGGCTCGGGCAACCTCACCAATGCCGCCGTGACTGACTCCGTGCCGGCCGGCACCACCTATGTCGCCGGTTCCACCAAGCTGGATACCGTCGCGCTGACCGATGCCGCTGGCGATGACGCCGGCAAGTTCGACGCCGCGCCGGCTGGTGCCAATGCCAAGGGTCTGGTGACCGTAAGTCTGGGAACAGTCGCTGCCGCGGCAGCGCCGGGCACCGTCCATACAGTAACCTTCAAGGTGACGATCGACTGATTACGGTCGGTTCATAAGCCAAAGGAGTGTTTCTCATGACTGCAGCAATCCGTTTTTCCACCGTCCTGCGCCCGCTGCTGGCTGTTGGCCTGCTGCTGCCGGCCTTCGCCCTCGCTGATGTGCAACTTGTCAGTGCGGCCTTCCAGGAAAAGGAAGTAGTCGTCAACGGCAAGAAGAGCGTGAAGCGCGAGCCTCTCGCCAATGCCGTGCCCGGCCAGGAAATCATTTACGTCATCACTTACCGCAACACCGGCAATGAGCCGGTGCAAAACGTGGTGGTGAACAACCCGGTGCCGAAAGAGCTGTCCTATGTCGCGAATTCCGCGCTGGGCAATGGCACACGTTTCGAAGCTTCCGTTGATGGCGGAAAAACTTTCGGCGTGTTCAGCCAGCTCTCGGTGAAAGGCACTGACGGCAAACCGCGTGCAGCCAATGGCGGAGATGTCACCAATCTGCGATGGACGCTGACAACGCCGCTCAAGGCTGCTGGTGAAGGAGACGTGTCGTATCGCGCGGTGCTGCGATGAGGATGCGGCCGGAAAAGTCAGCGTGACTTTTCCGGCCTTTCTCATTTCCCGCCGCCCCAAGGTTTTGTTGACAGGGGAAACCCCGCGCGCCAGACGCGGGGATTAACAAGGAATCCCACGCAAGGACATGACTGTGAACTTCCGGTGTTTTACCGGAGGCGGGATGCTTTTGGCCTGAAATCCTGACTCCGTTGTTGTTGCTGTGCATTCGGGCCGAAGAAAAAACCGGTTCCCTTTCACGAGCCATTTTTGGAGTCAGAAATCATGAAACCTAGCAATACCCGTATCGGGCTGGCACTTGCCGGCCTGTTGACGGTGGGCGTGATGCCGCAGGCGTTTGCTGCGGGTCCGGCCTCGGGCACCTTGTCCGGAACCACCGTCAGCAATACTGCGTCGGTCGCCTATTCCGTAGGCGGCACGGCACAGACTGCTGTTTCCAGTAACGCCTCCACCTTCAAGGTCGACCGCCTGGTTAACGTTACCGTTGCCCAGTCCGGCGGTGCTACGTCGGTGGCTCCGGGCTCCACAGCCCAGGTCATCACCTTCACCGTCACCAACAACACGAACTCTGCACAGGACTTCGCGCTGACGGCTGCCAACCTCACCGGCGACAATTTCGACGGCACCATCACAGGTGTTTACGTGGAAAGCAGTGCTTCGCCGAATGGCTATCAGGCAGGTACTGACACAGCCACCTACATCGACGAACTGGCGCCTGATGCCACCGTCACCGTGTATGTCGTAGCCAACATGCCCTCCGGCATCGTCACCGGCAATCTCGCCAACGTGAGCCTGCAGGCTACCGCCTACCAGAACACCGACGGTACCGGCGCCTATGTCGCCACTGCCGGTTCGCTGGCTTCCTCGGGCGCTGCGGTGCAGACCAACACCGGTTCGGCTGACAACACTGCCTACACCGACACCGTGTTCGGCGATCTAGCCGGTACGGCTTCCGGTGATGCCGCCAAAGACGGCAAGCACAGTGCGACCAGCACCTACTCGGTGAGCACGGCTGCCCTCACGGTGAGCAAGAGCTCCTCTGTCATCAGCGATCCTTTCAACGGCACCACCAATCCCAAGGCAATTCCCGGCGCCGTCGTCGAGTACTGCCTGGTAGTGAGTAATGCCTCTGGTGGCGCTGCTGCCAGCAGCGTGGTGCTGACTGACGTGATGCCCACCCAGACCACTTACTCCGCCGCTTCGATGAAGTCGGGCACTGGCGCCACCTGCAACAGCGGCACGGTGACTTCGCTCACTGATTCGTCGGCTGACGGTGACGGCGCTTCCTACACCAGCGGCACCACCACGGTGTCCATCGGAACGGCTTCGATTGCAGCCGGTTCCAGCGTGTGGGCCGTGTTCCGTGTCACGGTGAAGTAAGTCTGAAGCAACGCTGAGAAAAAACCTCCCGGTGTCTCGGGAGGGAACCGGACAAGCCGGCCCCGGAGTTTTCCGGGGCCGGCTTTCACCGGCCAGCAAGCTAGAGAACGGCGAATTGTTGATGCGAACCCGAGACCTCATCCAACGTACAACCCGCTTGCCAGGCGGGCTGCTGCACTTCGTGTGCGCGGCTCTCCTGGCAAGCGGGTTGTTGGCGATTGGTGCGCAGGCGGCCACCATCAACAACACGGCGAGTGCGAGTTTTGACGACATCACCGGTACACCGGTGACGCTGGATTCCAATACCAACTCGCTGCCTGTGTTGCCGACACCGTCACCGCCCACGCCGGGTGTGGTGACTTTCTACCGCTACTCACCCACGGGCCAGTGCGGTGACATGAGCGGCCACACTGTTGCCGCCCAGAATTATCCTTTTGCCGGCGGCCGTTACGCCGATGCAGCATTGCCTGCCGGCAATCTGCAGCCGCTGGCTGCACCTACCGCCTTGCCGCCGCTGCCGGGTCAGCCTGCTGTGCCGCCTATCAACACGGCTGGCGTGAGCGTGTGCCCCACCACGGTTTTCCACGCTGGCGAGCCCGTGTTCATTACCCTGGCCGATGCCAACCGCAATCTGGATCCTTCCACTGTGGAAGTGATCACGCTGGTGGTGACTACCAGCACCGGTGATACGGAAGAGCTGGAGCTGCGTGAAACCGGTCCGAATACCGGTGTGTTTTCTGCCGTCATCCAGAGCGTGAATCCATCGCAGCCGGTGACGAGCTATAACGGCCAGCTTTCCGTGGACGTGAACACCACGCTCACTGCGAATTATCAGGATGCCTATTATCCGGCCGATACATCGACCACCACGGCCATGGTCGATCCTTTCGGTTTTGTTTTTGATGCGGTTACCGGCACGCCCATCAGCGGCGCCGTCGTACGCATCGTGAAAGCCGGCGGGGGTGATGCCGCCGTCTTCCGTGATGACGGCGTGACACCGCATCCGGCCAGCATGATCACCGGCAGCACGGTGCCGGGTAATCCTGCCGTGCCTGCCGGCGCTTTCCGTTTCCCGCTGGTAGCACCCGGTAATTACCGTTTTGAAGTCACGCTGCCGGCCGGTTACAGCGCGCCGTCGCTGATCCTGCCGTCCTGCGCCACTCCGCCCTGCGCCAACAGCTTCGGTCGCATGATCGTGGCGGGCTCGCATCTGGAAACCTTTGTGGTGGTACCGGGGCCGGCGCTGAATATCGACATTCCCGTCGATCCTTCCAGCAGCGATATCTTTATCCAGAAAACCGCTTCCAATTCCGAAGCCTCGGCCGGGGATTTCCTGCAGTACCGTCTCAGCGTGCAGAACCGCAGCCTCACTGCCCTGGGAAACACCACGGTGACCGACGTACTGCCGCGCGGCATGCGTTACCAGGCCGGCTCGCTGCATGTGAATGGCGTGAAGATCGCCGATCCCAAGATTGCCTCTGACGGCCGCACACTCACTTTCGATATTGGTGGTATTGCTGCAGGCGCCACGGTGCCGGTGACTTATGTGGTGATGCTGAGCGCCGGTGTCATTCCCAATCAGAATGCCGTGAATACGGCCAGTGCACAGGGGCTCACCGGCATTTCCCTGCTCACCTCCAATCGTGCGCAGGTGGGCGTGCATATCCGTGATGCGCTGATGAGCAGCCGCTTCACCATCATCGGCCGTGTTTTTGAAAGTGATTGCAAAACGGCATGGCGTGATCTCAAGGGCCTGGCCAATGCCCGTCTGCTCATGGAAGACGGCACTTATGTCGTGACCGATGCCGATGGCCAGTACCACATTGAAGGCGTGAAGCCCGGCACGCATGTGGTGCAGCTGGATACCAGCTCGCTGCCCCCCGGTTATGAAGCCGTGCCCTGCATACAGAACACGCGCTTTGCCGGTAATGCTTATTCGCAGTTCGTGGATGTGAAGGGTGGCGGTCTCTGGCGTGCGGATTTCTTCGTGAAGCCGGCGCCGAAGCAGGAAGAAAAGAAGCCTGAGCCCGTCGTGATTCCGGATGGTGAAGCCGGCATACGCCTGCAGACCATGGACAATGTTCAGGTGAGCGATGTCAACGAAGACCTGGCAGTGCGCAGCTACACCTTCAAGGGCCGTTTCGATCCCAACCAGGATGTGCTGCGCACGGAATCGGAAAAAGAACTGGAGCGCCTGCTTGCCCAGCTGAAAAAGGGCCAGGTGCAGAAGCTGGAAATCATCGGCCACACCGACAGCGTGGCGCTGAAGGGCGAGCCGGAAAAGAAATTCGGCGACAATTATGGCTTGTCACGCGCTCGTGCCAAGACGATTGCCGATTATCTCGGCCCGCGTCTGGGTCTTGCTCCCGAGCAGATCACGCTGGATGGCAAGGGTCCTGATGTTCCGGTGGCCAGCAACGACACTCTGGATGGCCGTGCGCAGAATCGTCGCGTGGAAGTCATCGTGCACGGCGGCATGGGTCCGACCTCGGCCAAGGTGGGTGAACGCGCACGCCGCCAGCACCGCATCATCATTGATACCGGTCGCGTGCCGGCTTTCAATCTGCGCGTCACCGTCATGCTGCCGGCTGATCTTGCCTACGCCAAAGGCACCGCCACCATAGATGGTGTGGACCTGCCCGACCCGGAAGAAATGGGCAGCATGCTGGTGTGGCGTATTCCTGCTCCGGCCCCCAAGGCTCCCGGTCTTGATGAAGAGCTGAAGGCCGAGGCTGATCCCACCGCTTGGCAGCGCTTGCTGACGTTCAATACCGATGTGGTGCGCAAGCTGGTCACCAGCAAGCCGGCCGGCGATCGTGAATTCCTGTTCAAGGGCCATTTCGAACCCAACCACGCCGAACTCATGCCCGGTTCCGATGCCGAGCTGCGTGCGCTGGAGAAAAAGCTGGCTGCTGCCGGTGAAATCGATAGCCTGGAAATCATCGGCCACACCGACAGCGTGGACCTCAAGGGCGATGCGAAAAAAGAATTCGGTGACAACTACGGTCTGAGTCTCGCCCGTGCCCGCACCATTGCCGATTATCTGGGCAGCACGCTTGGCCTCTCTGTCGATCGCATCAAGACAACCGGCCGTGGTCCTGACGAACCCGTAGCCAGCAATACCACGCTGGCGGGCCGTGCCCAGAACCGTCGCGTGGAAGTGGTGGTGCGCAGCCGTGATGCGGCGGTGTCGCAGTTGCAGAATATGTGCAGCGACGGTTACGCCAGCCTCAAGGCCGCTGCCAGCCTGGATACGCAGTCGGAACAGAATCTGCGCCTGCCAGTGGTGGAAAACCGTATTGCCTGCAGCACAGCCAAGCCTGCGGCTAACGCAGCTGTTGCTGCTCCTGCTGCTGCGGACGCAACGGCTGAAACGACCGGCAGCAATGACAGTGGCCGTCAGCACATCGTGCTCAAGCCGGCTGCTGCAGCTCCTGTCGTGGAGGAAGCAGCACCGCAGGCCGAAGGCGGTGATGACAGCGCGTCCTCGGCGGGTGCCGGCATAGACTGGTTGCAGCGCGCCAATGGCGATATCGCCTTCCTGTTTCCGGACGAAAATCACAATCCGCGCGCACCGGCCATACGCGTGGCCGTGGCTTATCAGCTCAACCAGAGCGTGACGCTGCTGGTGAATGGCGAGCAGGTATCCGGTCTCAATTTTGATGGCGAGCGCAAGGCCACTGACCGCAATGCAGCGGTTGCTGTCTGGCGTGGCGTGCCGCTGAAAGACGGTGCCAACCGTATCGTGGCGCGCGTGCGCGACGATGCCAGCGGCCGCGTGGTGGAAGAGCTGGTGCGCGTGGTGCATTACGCCAATACGCCAGTGCGCTCCGAGCTGGTGCTGGAAAAATCGCATCTGGTGGCTGACGGCATCACCCGCTCCGTTGTTGCAGTGCGCCTTCTGGATCGAGATGGCCGCCCTGTCCGCAAAGGCGTGTCCGGTCCCATCAGCATCAACGCGCCTTATATGACGGCACAGCAGCGGGATGAGATGCAGCAGCGCCAGCTGGCCGGTCTCGATCGTTACGAGCCGCAGTACATCGTGAAGGGCGATGACGGTATTGCTCTTATTGAGTTGGCGCCGATCACTGAGTCCGGCATGGTGAAAATCGGTTTCACTTTCCAGATCAGTCAGGAAAGCCGGCGCACACAGGAATTGCAGGCCTGGATGGCTCCGGCTGCGCGCGACTGGGTGATGGTGGGCTTTGCCGAAGGCACGGCTGGCTACAACACGCTGAAAGACAATGCCCAGGCTCTGGCGGCACAGGGTGTGGATGACGGCAGCTATACCGATGGCAAGGTGAGCTTCTATGCCAAGGGCCGCGTGCTGGGCAAGTGGCTGCTCACCATGGCCTATGACAGCAGCAAGACGCGTGACAACCAGAGCCTGCTTTCCACCATAGATCCCGGCAAGTACTACACGCTTTATGGTGATGGCTCGCAGCAGCGCTACGATGCCGCCAGCCAGGGCAAGCTCTACCTCAAGCTGGAGCGCGGCCAGTTCTATGCCCTGTTCGGTGACTATGAAACCGGCCTCACCCAGACGCAGCTCACGCGTTACAGCCGCGTACTCAATGGTTTCAAGAGTGAAAATGCCGGTGGCCCGGTGGTGTTCACGGTATACGCCGCTGATACCGAGCAGAATTACGCGCATGACGAAATCCAGGGCAACGGCACTTCCGGCCTGTATCGCCTGAAGCAGCGCGGCATCGTGCTCAATAGCGAAATCATCCGCATGGAAACGCGTGACCGCCTGCACAGCGAAAAGATTATCGAGAGCAAGACGCTGGCCCGGCATCTGGATTACGACATCGACTATGACGCCGGCACGCTGTTTTTCCGCACGCCGGTGAATACCCGTGACACCAGTTTCAACCCCATCTGGATCGTGGCCGAGTATGAAACCGTTGGTACGGCTTCCACGGCACTGAATGCCGGTGGCCGTGTCGGTCTCAATCTGGCTGAGGGCAAGCTGGAGGTCGGCGTTACTGCGCTGCGTGATGAAGGTACGCAGAGCCAGAGTGATCTTGCGGGTGCCGATCTCAAATACCGTCTGGCTGTGGATACCGAGCTGCGCATGGAAGTGGCGGCCAGCAGCGGTCAGACGCAGACCAGTCCGGATCTGGGTGGCGGTGCCTGGCTGGCCGAGCTTGAACATCACAGCGGTCGTTTTGATGCACTGCTCTACAGCCGTCGCCAGGATGCGGAGTTCGGTGTGAGCCAGCAGAGCCTTTCTGAAAGCGGGCAGCAGAAAACCGGTGTGGAAGGCCAGTATCGTCTGGATCGCAACTGGTCGCTGCAGGGCCAGCTTTTCCAGCAGGAAAACCAGAAGACCGATGCCACGCGTGATGCCGTGGCCGCCAAGCTGCGCTATGAAACCGAAAACGGCGGCGTGAGCATGGGTGCCCAGGTCATCAATGACAGCACTGACAGCGGTGTGCTGGCGGGTCAGGATTTCCGTTCCGAGCAGGCCGTGTTCGGTGCCAATCGCTGGTTCATGCGTCGCAAGCTGGAGCTCACGGCACAGGCCGAAGTTGGTCAGGCCGACAGCGCCGATTATCCCAACCGCTATGTGGTGGGTGCCGGTTACCAGCTGACCGATGCCGTGCGTTTGCTCGCAGGTCAGGAATTCACTGACGGTGATGTCAGCACCAGTACTTCGCGCGTGGGTGCACAGGTCGTGCCGTGGAAGGGGGCTCGTGTCGATTCCACCCTGAACCAGAGCCAGATGAGCGAGTACGGCCCGCGCACTTTTGCGCAGATGGGTCTTACCCAGGCCATCATCATCGATGATCGCTGGGGCCTGGATTTCAGCGTGGATTCCAGCCACAGCCTGAGTGGCACCGAGCAGGCCAAGCCGATCGTGAATTCCAACAGCACCACCAATCTGCTGGGCACGGCCACAGTCACTGCGGTGACCGAGGACTATCTCGCCCTCTCCGGCGGCGCTACCTACCGTTCTGATCTCTGGAGCTGGAACGGTCGCCTGGAAACCCGCAGCGGCGATACCAGCGATCGTTACGGCTTCACCAGCAATTTCCTGCGCCAAGCGCAGTCCGGGGTTGCTTTTGCCACCTCGGTCCAGGGTTTCCATACGGTGGAAGAGACTGGCTCCAGCGGCAATCTTGCCTCCCTGGATCTGGCCTGGGCCTGGCGTCCGCTGGGAACACAGTTCTCCGTGCTGGATCGTCTGCAATTCAAATATGAAGATGCGGAAAACAGTGCACAGTTGTATGGCTTCAACAGCCTCGCCGCCGCCGATGCGCGCAGCCGTCGCATCATCAACAACCTGGCCCTCAATCATGTCTCGCGCGAGTGGACGGGCGAGGATACGACCGGCAATCTTTTCCAGCGCTACGAGCGCACGCAGTGGTCGCTCTATTACGGTGCCAAATATGCGCTGGACACTTTCGATGGTGTGGACTATTCCGGCTACACCGATCTGCTGGGACTGGAAGTGCGACACGATATCAAGACATGGCTGGACATCGGCCTGCAGGCCAGCACGCTCAACTCTTGGAGCACGGGCACTCGTGCCTATTCCTTCGGTCCGCAGATTGGCGGCTCGCCTGTAAAGAACGGCTGGGTGACGCTGGGCTGGAATCTGCGTGGTTTCACCGACCGTGATTTCGATGCCGCCCGTTATTCTGCGCAGGGCCCTTATCTGCAACTGCGCTTCAAGTTCGACCAGAACAGCTTCAAGCGCGGCGCCGCTACAGCGAATGCCGACGCCACGAATACACAGGTTGCACCGTGATGGCTGCTATAGGAATTGATCGAATGAAGACTGCGCTCATGCGCGGTGCTCAGAGCGTCTGTGCGCTGATGCTGGCCATGATTTTCCTTTTGCCCGGCATGGCCGAGGCCCGGAATTTCTCCCTGCGCTATTCGGCTAATGTCGAAGGCGACTTGGTGCTGACCGGCAATATGCTTTTGCATTGCACGGATGCCACAACAACCTGTACAGCGGCGAAGACGGGCAGCAGTACCACGGCCACCAATCGCAATCTCACCATGGGTCCGGTGGACACGGATGGTGATCCCAGCACAAGTATTTCTTCCGGTGCCTATCTCACTATCCCGTCTGGCTCTACGGTCCTGTTTGCCGGTCTCTACTGGCATGGTGCATCCAGCAATGCCTCGCGCAACCAGGCCCTGTTCAAGACACCAACCTCCTTTGGCTATTCGGTCCTGACTTCATCCACGGTTGATACCCTGGCCGGCACCGGTACCAGCATTCCCTACCAGGCCTATGTCGATGTCACCTCCATGGTGGCTGCGGGAGGCAGTGGTACTTACTGGGTGGCGGGTGTGCAGGCCAACTCCGGTGTAAATAGCGGTACCAACTTTCCGGTTTCCGGTTATGAAGCAGGCTGGTCTCTGGTGGTGGTGTTTTCCAATAACAGTTATCCACTGCGTAACTTTGCCATCTACGACGGCTTTCTCTATACCGCCTCGGGTGCGATCAATATTTCGGTGGGTGGTTTTCTCACACCGCTCAGCGGTCCCATTTCCACACGCCTGGGCTCTGTGGTGTACGACGGGGATATCGACGGTACGGGTGACAAGCTGCAGCTCAACGGTACAGATCTGACGGATGCATTGCATACCGCCAATAATGCTTTCCAGGGGCTGATCACGGATCTGGGTGTGCGTATGCCGGGGCGTAATCCCAGCTACAACAACACACTCGGCTACGATCTGGCGCGCTGGAATATTCCCTCTGGCCTCGTGGCCAATGGCGCGACCAATGCCACCATCACCGTGGTGGCGCCCACAGGTACCGATGATTATCTCTGGCCGGGCGTGCTGACTTTTGCCACGGATATCTACGTTCCCATCATCACGCCGAATATCGTGAAGACAGCGACTGACAAGAACGGTGGCGATCTGGTGGCGGGCGACAC
>JAVHYE010000042.1 GCA_031119295.1 Pedobacter sp.
GCGGTTGCGTTCGCCACCAGAGAGGGCTTTTACCGGCGTGCGGGCGCGCTGTGGTGAAAACAGGAAGTCCTGCAGATAGGCGAGTGCATGTTTGCGCGTACCGTTGAGCTCGATGAAGTCCGAGCCCTGTACCACGTTTTCCATCACCGAACGTTCCGGGTCCAGCTGTGAGCG
Organism: Pedobacter sp.; assembly: GCA_031119295.1. Lineage (GTDB taxonomy): Bacteria > Pseudomonadota > Gammaproteobacteria > Pseudomonadales > Moraxellaceae > UBA2031. Next base: position 175 of record JAVHYE010000042.1, read on the forward strand.
CAGCTGGTCGAAATAGGCGACATCCAGTTTGGTGCCCATGGTGACGGAGCCGGCATTGACCGGAATCTGCTCGAGCAGGGCGCGCACCAGCGTGGTTTTGCCAACGCCGTTGTCACCGATAAGTCCGATCTTGTCGCCGCGCATGACGGTGACGGAGAAATCATCCACCAGCGTGCGGCCGTCATAAGCCAGCGTGATGTTTTTCGCCTCCAGCACCAGCTTGCCGGAGCGTTCTACTTCGTTCACGGCCATGCTGACATTGCCGCTGCGCTCGCGTCTTTCCTGTCGCTCCACGCGCAGGGCTTTCAGTGCACGCACACGGCCCTCATTACGCGTACGGCGCGCCTTGATGCCCTGGCGTATCCACACTTCTTCCTGCGCCAGTTTCTTGTCAAAGAGCGCATTGGCCTGCGCTTCGGCATCCAGCTGCTGTTGTTTGCGTTCCAGGTATTCGTTATAGGTGCAGGGAAAATCGCGCAGGGTGCCGCGGTCCAGCTCCACGATGCGCGTGGCCAGGGCCTGCAGGAAGCTGCGGTCGTGGGTGATGAAAAGCACCGTGCCGGGATAGCTCTTGAAGAACTCTTCCAGCCAGCTGATGGCGACAATATCGAGATGGTTGGTGGGCTCGTCCAGCAAGAGGATGTCGGGCTCGTTCACCAGCGCGCGCGCCAGCAGGACGCGGCGCTTGCGGCCGCCGGAAAGCGCGGCAAAATCGGCCTCGCCATCCAGCTGCATGCGCGAGAGTACCTGCTCCACTTTCGTGTTCAGGGTCCAGCCGCCGGCCGCATCCAGTTGCTCCTGCGTGTGCATGAATTCATCCAGCACGGATTCATCGCCATGGGCATAGCGTTCGCTGAGCGCGTGATAGCGGCTGAGCAGGCCGGCCGCTTCGCCAAGCCCACCTGCAATCACATCGAAGACCGAGCCGGCCAGATCCACCGGCACTTCCTGCGGCAGGCTGGCCCAGGTGATGCCGTTCTGGCGCACGATTTCGCCGGAGTCCAGGGTGTGCAGGCCTTCCACCACCTTCAGCAGCGTGGATTTGCCCTCGCCATTGCGTCCCACCACGCAGACACGCTCGCCGCGGTCCAGGGTGAAATTGACGTGATCCAGCAGGGGGGCGGCGCCGAAGCCCAGGGTGGCATCGCGCAGGGTGAGAAGGCTCATGAGGCTCGGGGAGGTGGCATAAAAGGAGGCGCGGATGGTACTCCTTATTTCTTCAGGGGGCATGCCTGCGGCAGGCCCCTTGGTCGTCCTGCTGCAGAGGGGAAAATGCGTGGATTTTCCCCTCTGCAGCAGGGTTTGCTGTGCGGGCGTTCAAAAGGGCGGTGCTCAGTGCGAGAATGCGTGCCGGCTCGGTCTTCGCCATCAAAGACAGCCTCCCCGTAGTGACAGGAAGAAGCCCATGGAATCACGACTGACTGATCTGGAAAGCAAGGTCGCCTTTCAGGATGACCTGCTGGAAAGCCTGAACAGCATCGTGGCCAGGCAGCAGCAGGAAATCGAAATGCTGCAGGGGCAGGTGCAGATGCTCTATGACCAGCTGCGCTCGCTGGCACCGTCCAATATTGCGCAGGGGGATGTGGTGGATGAGCGTCCGCCGCATTACTGAAATACTTGGCGGTACGTCGGCATTGCGGTGTGGGCCTTGTACTGCTCTGGCTCGTGCGCATTTTGGTGAGTGAATACATAAAAAAAGCCGGCTAATGCCGGCTTTTTTGTTATTACTGCTTAATCCCGCTTTTTCGGCACCCAGGCCCAGATCATTTCGCAGCGTATGGGTTCTTCGCCGGATTCATCCGTCACCATGACAGGCACGGTCACTTCACCCTTGGGTGTGCTGCGTATCAGCTCCACCTGCTCCTTGCTGAGCGTGGCCACGGCGCGCATATCGCCCTGGGTACGCTTCACATAGTCCACTTTCAGCGTCTTGATCAGCGGCAGCTTGTCGTCGGGCAGGTTCATGCCCACAACGAAGCCGGTAGCGGTTTCGGCCAGCAGGGCCATGCCGGCGGCATGTACGCCCTTGATGTGGTTCTGCACCGGGCGACGATTGCGGATGCTCACCACCACACGCTCCGGCGTCAGCTCTTCATAGCGCAGGCCCGAGGTGCCCACATAGGGAACCACGCGACCGAAGATGCCGGAAATGACGGTGCTGCGCAGGGCCGGCGGCAGGAAGGCGAACTTGGAAACGGTGCGGCTGAGGTTGTTGCTGAAGCTCATGGAGGACTCCTGACCAGAAAGCCCGGCCATGAAAGCGTCTGACCGGTGCCGGGTCAATGCTGCATCGTGACGAGAACTCGTCATTCATGCCAATCATTCTCTGGCGGCTGCAGGGTGACCATCAAGTTTCATGAATATGGTCGAGACGGGCCAGTCACGATATGCAATGGTGCTGTGCACCGAGGCTTTGTCCGACACGGTATCTCGCCACTGCCTTATTTGACGACACAGTGGCCGAATTGGGCCAAAAACATTGCCGCAAATGACGGTAATAATGCCCGCCCTGAAAAGACGGTGTCGGGATGGCACTGCAGGACATCAGCAGGCACAGGGGGTGCCATTCGCAGGCTGCCACGCAAACGGCAGCCCAGGTCAGGGCCCGCAACGTGGCGGACCTCCAACAAGAAGAAGGCGAAGACCATGCAAAAATCCTTGCCGCAGGGGCGCTTCCTCACCTTTGGTGCCTATCCCCGCAAATTCGTGCAGTTGCTGGAAGAGGAATGGAATATCCCCGCCGAAAAGGTATTGGCCGGCACCGGCCTTGAGCGCAGCCAGCTGGACCAGCCCGAGCTGGTGCTGCCCTTTGCCGATGTCGTCACCATCTTCAATAACGGCTACCGCCTCTGCGATTCCACCGAGCTCGGCCTGCGCTATGCCGCGCAGCTGCGCCCCAGCTCGCATGGTTTGCTGGGCGCTGCGGTGCTCACGGGCGCCAATCTGCAAACCGCCATCGACCTTTTTTACGACTACGTGGGCTTGATTGCGCCCTTCCTGTTGCTGCATCAGGAGGATCGTCGCGGCAATCGTGTGCTGGTGCTCGACATCATCGGCAATACCACCGGTGTCGACCCGGTGCTGATTTACGACATCACCTTGCTCAGCACCTTCAATATCCTGAAGCTGATTCTGGGTGATCGCACGCGTGAGCTGGTTTTCCACTTTGCCCATGCCGCACCTGCACATGCCGATGCCTATGCGAAGTATTTCGATGGCCATGTCCAGTTCAATGCCAGCTGCAATGGCGTCTCCATTCCCATGGAGTTCCTGGATGCACGTGTGCCGACCTCGGATGAGGATACGCACCGTCTGCTGGTGGGCCAGATTTCCGAAAAAATGGATCTGGTGCATGCGCAGAATTCTTTCGTGGATTCGGTGCGCTTCCATCTCAAGCGTACGGATGGTCCGCTGCCGCGCATGTCCTCGGTGGCGTCTGCTTTCAATATGTCGGCACGCACTTTCCGCAACCGTCTGCGTCGCCACAATACTTCTTTCCAGCTCTTGCTGGACAAGGAGCGCCACGATCAGGCCGTGCATTTCCTGCGGACTACCGACAAATCCGTGAAGGAAATTGCCTATATCCTGGGCTTCCAGGAAAGCAGCAATTTCTCGCGCGTGTTCAAGAAGTGGACCGGGCTTACACCACTGGATTACCGGCGTGGCGGTTCACACTGAGCTGGTATGATGAGCTGCAATGAAAAAGCCCCGCATTGCGGGGCTTTTTCATGACGGAGATTTTCCGTAAGGGCTTCAGTCCTTGAAGTTGTTGAACTGCAGCGGCACGCCCAGTTTCTCTTCGCGCAGCATGGCGATCACTTCTTGCAGGCCATCGCGCTTCTTGTCGGTCACGCGCACTTTCTCGCCTTGAATGCTGGCCTGGGCCTTGGAGCCCGATTCCTTGATGGCCTTCACGATCTTCTTGGCAATATCGGATTCCAGGCCGTCTTTGAGCTTGATGATCTGGTGCATTTCCTTGCCGGAGGCCGTCATCTTCTGCGGGTCCAGGCACTGTGCATCAATCTTGCGTTTGATGAAGTGGTTTTCCAGCATGGCGCGCACCTGATCAATCTGGAAATCGCTTTCGGCCACCAGCTTGATGAGCTTGTCCTTTTCTTTCAGTTCCACTTCCACCTTGGAGCCGCGGAAATCGAAGCGCGTGGCAATTTCCTTCACCGTATTGGCCACGGCGTGGTTGACCTCAAAGAATTCCAGTTCGGATACCACATCAAAAGACGGCATGAGCTTCTCCTCCGCAAAAACAGGCCCGGCAGCCGGGCGACAATGCGCGGAGTTTAAGGAAGCCGGAGCGGATTTGCCACGCAGGCCGGGCAGGGCAGGCGCTTATTCCGGCTGTGCTTCAGGCAGGGTATGCGGCACCGGGTGCTTGAGGTCGGGAATGAGCTGGGAAGAGATGAGCACATCCGGGATGCGCTGGCGGATTTTCGCGTGGATTTCCGGGAGTTTGGTCCAGTGCACGCCGGGATACATATGGTGGGCGGTGTGATAGCCCAGATTCCAGGAAGTGAGGTTGTAGAGCGGGTGCTCCACATTGCGCGAGGCCAGGAAGTGGTCGGCGGTGGACAGGCCCGAGTGCTGCTGGAAGGTATTGTCCAGCAGCACCACCAGCATGATGACCATGGGTGCCACAAACGCGATGAGGGCATTCACGGGATTGATAAGCACAAAGCCCAGCAAGACGAGATTGCCGATCAGGAACCAGCGCTTGAAGCGTGCAAACAGAGCGGGATGGCGCGGGCCCAGCTTCCAGATTTCCGGATAGATCATGGCGGCGTTGTAGAAATCGAATTTCAGGCGATGCATCACGCTGCCGTCTGGCTCCTGCCAGCGTGCCGGATCGCGCTCCTGGTCCAGATAGTCGCCGTGATGGCCGATATTGTGGTGAATCGTCCAGGAGTAGCCGCTGGTGCCGGTCTGCAGATACATCACCACTTCCAGCCAGCGATTGGCCCAGGGGCGGGTGAAGATGTTCACGTGGTGATGGTTGTGGCAGACGGCGCCGCAGGACACCTGCACCACCATGAGCAGGGCCACCAGGGCGGCCAGCTGCCAGGGATTCTGGATGCTGAAAAAGGCCCAGAGCTGTATGCCGAAAATGGCCAGCACCAGCAGTACGGCGGGGATATCGGCACGATGGCGGAACAGGGGGGACTTCGCGGGCATGGGTCTGTGCAGGGTCTCTGTAGGCAGGGAGCGGCTTGCCTGTCGGGCATCACACTACGGTGACTTGGCCGGTAACGCTACTTTCCCCGGCCGCCAAGCGGCAGGGGAAGGCCGATGCTAGACAGCTGCGGCCGCCCCGTCGATGGCAGGAAAGCCCCTGGCGGGATGACCGGTTTGTCATGGCGATGAGTCCGGCCCACGGGAGCGTTATCATGCCGGCCCGCTTTCTGCCCTTTGCCGGAGCCTCCATGTCTGCTGCTTCCGCCTTCCGCTGGCGCCTCAATCTCTATCCGCCCTTTCTGGGGGCCGGCGTACGCGTACAGCGCGTGAGCGAGGATTTCCTGGAAGTGGATGTGGCCATGGGTCTGCGCTGGTTCAACCGCAATTATGTGGGCACACATTTCGGCGGCAGTCTGTACTCGATGACTGATCCCTTTTTCATGCTCATGCTGATGCAGTGCCTGGGGAGGGATTACATCGTCTGGGATCAGGCGGCGAATATCGATTTTGTCAGCCCCGGCAAAGGCCGGGTCTGGGCACGTTTTCGCCTGACGCAGGAGGAAATACAGCGTGTGCGCGATGAAGCGGAAAGCGGCGCACCGTTGCGGCCGGTGTATCAGGTGGAGGTGACCGACGATGCCGGCACCGTAGTGGCGCGCGTGCAGAAAACGCTTTATGTGCGCAAGAAAAAGCCCAAGGCCTGAAGCACGCGCTCAGCGTGCTTGTGCATAGCCTTTCACGATGCCGCGCATGAAGGCAATCATCTCGGCCGTGTTCTTCTGGAAATCCGGGTCTGCACTGGTTTTCACGATGACGATGCCGGATTTTTCATCCACGAAAATATGCTGGCCCCAGATGCCGTTGGCAAAGAATTCCTGATCCGGGTCTTTCGGTACCCACCAGTGATAGCCATAGCCGCGTTCGGGATAACCATGGCCGGCAGTGAGCCAGGGTTCGGGCCGTTTCGTGCTTTCCTGTACCCAGTCTGCAGGCAGTAATTGCCGGCCCTGCCATTCCCCTTTCTGCAGATACAACTGGCCCAGCTTGGCGTAGTCACGCAGCGTGATATTGAGGCAGCAGTAAGCCAGCTCATTGCCATCGGGGTGATCCAGATTCCAGAAACCTTCATCCTGCATGCCCAGCGGCTGCCAGAGTTTTTCCTGGGCATATTGCGTGACGGATTGCCCGGTGGCATTGCGCAGCACCCAGGCCAGTACCTGCGAATCCACGCTCTTGTAATGGAATTTCGTGCCCGGCGGATCTTCGGCTGGCAGATTCATCACGGCCTCGTCTATGGGGCGGCCGAGCAGGAAAACCTTGTAGAAAAGCCGGCGTATATCGGAGGTGAGGCTGGCGTAGTTCTCATCGAATTTCACGCCGCTGGCCATGCGCAGCAAGTCCTTGATGCTGGCCTCGCCATAGGCTTTGCCGGCCAGCTCCGGAATGTATTTCGAGGCCTTGTCATCCAGTGAGGCAATCTTGCCTTCCTTGTGGGCAATACCGACCAGCGTGGCAACCACACTCTTGGCGACGGACCACGAGGTGAGTGTGGAAGTGGCGCTTGCGCCGCGGCGATATTCCTCATGCAGGATGGCGCCCTTGTGCAGCACCATGAGACCGGTGGTGCTGGTTTTCTCCATGAAAGCCTCCAGCGGCAGCTGCTTGCCATTGAAGACATAACTGCTCGGCAGCGACTGCGGATACATGGCAAAAACATAAGGCTGTGTGCTGCGGTGCAGGGGGCGTGAAGGAAAAATGCCGTCCATATGCTGGAAGTTGCTTGCCCGCACTTCCGGACTGAAGAGCTTGAGCATTTTCCAGGGCGACCAGGGTGACCATGGGCGGAATACAAAAGCCGCCAGCAGGATGAGAAAGAGGGCCAGACTGGCCAGCAGGACTTTGGTGCGCATGCGCTGTGCCTGTTCTTGTTGTCTTGCGCGCAGTAAAGGCCAGCGCTCCGGCAGGGTCAAGGTATAGGGGCGGCTGTGCAGTCGCGTTCAGGCTGGCTGCAATTGCTTGGCACAAACAGGCCGGGCGGAAAACTCATGGTGCTGGTTCAGCTGCTTGCCACCAGCAGCTCTTCTGCATTTTCCGGCGGGCACAGGCCGTCACTGCGACCGGAAAAATAACGCTCGCCCAATTCTTTGGCGGAAACATGACGTACTGCTTTGAAGCCGGCTTCGCGGGCCAGCGCCAGCATTTCTTCCGGCATGAAAAAACTGATGAAGGGAGTGCCGCTGGCGGCCGCACCGGCGGCGGCGCGCTCGACACCGGGACGGATTTCCGGATTCACCATGGCAATGGGCAGCATGAAAGACATGACCAGTGTGGTGCCGGGGGCTTGCGCTGCAATCTCTTGCAGTGTGGCCATGATGGCGGCGCGGCTCAGATACATGCTGACGCCAGTGGAGGCGATCAGTGCTGGTGCTGTGCTGTCAAAGCCGGCAGCAACCAGCTTCTCCCGCCAATTGTCCCCGGCTTCGAAATCCACCGGCACCAGTTTCAGGAAAGACGGAATGCCGAGGCCCAGATCCAGCAGGCGCTGACGCTTCCAGGCTTGTGGCCCCGGTTGGTCGATTTCGAAAACCTTTATGCGTGATGCGAGCTCGGGATGACGCTGGGCAAAAGTATCCAGCCCTGCACCGAGGATGACGTATTGCCGGCAGTCCGCTGCCAGCCGTTCGGCCACGAGGTCTTCCACAAAACGGGCACGCGCCAGAATGGAGGCGCGGAAAGGACGGGTGAATTCACTCATGTCCGGACGCTGCTGCCAGCCGGCTTCAGGTGCTGCCAGCTGCAGGCCTATGCGGTCGGTAAATACCGGCGGTGCGGCATCAGCCTCAAGATGCAGGGCGCGCCACAGCGCTGTCCTTATCGCGGTATTGTCGGGCTCATGCATGGGCGTCTCCGGGCCTGTCTGCGGCATTGACGGTGCTTGTGCACTCTACGCCGGCTTTTGCGGCTTTACAGCTTCGGCGCCTGCTCCGGCCAGACGGCCACGCGCAGGCGGCGCTGCTGCAGCTGGGCCGGGTTATCGGTCAGGCGTTTCACCAGTCTTTCGATATAGCTGCGGTCGCGCTGCTGCATGTCTTTTTCAGGGGCTGTCAGCAGTACGGTGTAATCGCGCTCCAGCACGCCGGCGACCATGAAGGTGACAAGATAATCGCCGGCCTCTTCAAAGAGCACATAGCTCCAGGGCTCTTGTTGCAGGATGTTTTTTGACAAGAAAGCGGTCCGCTGGGATGTCGGGAGAGGGCGGCATTCTATGCGCAAGCCCGTCCTGTGAAGACAGTGCCGCGCAAAAATACGGCTCTAGTGTGCTATTGCACGATGCAGCTGGCGATGCCCAGGGCGGCAACAAGGGCCAGCACAAGCCAGCGCAGGCCACTGGGCGAGAACAGGCCGAAAAAGCGGATATGGCGGGCCGGAAATACATGCCGGCATTCCGGGCAGCGGACCTGCACCACGATCTTTGAAAAAGTGAAAACATTGAAGCCCAGTGGGACGCCCGAAGACAGCAGTGCCTTGCGCGCGGGAAATTGCGCCGAACAAGCGGGGCAGGTTTCGGGTTTGTGCATGGGGTCAGTGTTTGCGGATCAGCTTTGCAGCTGCAGCAGCAGTTCAGAGAGGCTGGCCTGCCATTCCGAATAATCCTCCACCTCTTCCCACAGCTCCCGCAGTTCGGAATTCTCGGCAAGTATGCGCAGCAGCGCTTCTCTGGCCTGGCTCACAAGCTCGGGGTCCATGGCCGGACGAATGCGCTGCAGCCATTCGCCCAGCTCTTCTTGCCGTTCTGCCGCCAGGGTGGGGCGTCCGGACATGGCGGCAATGATCTCGGCCGCGATGATGGCCTGACAGGCATCAGGCGCCTCAACGTACTCGGTTGAGGTGAGGACATTGTCCAGCGCTTCGCGCAGCAAGGAGGTATCGCCGCTGTCGGTGACATCATCCAGAAAATCTGCCGCATCATCATTCTCGAAAGAGCCGTATCCCCAGGCGCCCATGACTGTCTCCTTGACTGTTGCTGTCGTGGCAGGTGCAGATGAAACGGGAAAATACATCATGGCTCTTCCTGCGTGGAATACGGGCGACCTGAAATACAAGCGGTGTCGTCAGCGGCCCAAGGAGGCATAATCCGGCCTCACCCTGCGCCAGCCCGAGCCCGCCATGTCCTACCGCATCATTCCCGTCACCCCTTTCGAGCAGAACTGCAGCCTGATCTGGTGCGATGAGACCAAAGAGGCAGCGGTGGTCGATCCGGGCGGCGATCTGGACCGTATCGAGGCGGCGATTGCCCAGGCCGGCGTCACGGTAAAGCAGGTCCTGGTCACCCATGCCCATATCGACCATGTCGGTGGCGTGGCGGAATTCGCCGAGCGTCATGGCCTGCCCATCATCGGGCCGCATGAAGGCGACCAGTTCTGGATTGACGCCCTGGAGCAGCAATCGCGCCGCTTCGGCTTCAAGCCTTCCCGGCCCTTTGTACCGACGCGCTGGCTGCATCAGGGCGATACCGTGCAGTTGGGCAAGCTCACGCTGGAAGTGCGGCATTGCCCCGGCCATACGCCGGGCCATGTCATCTTTTTCGAGCCGGTTTCACAGCTGGCCATTGTCGGCGATGTGCTGTTTGCCGGCTCCATAGGCCGCACCGATTTTCCCGGCGGCGATCACCAGACCCTGATAGACGCGATACGTCGCGAGCTGTTCACGCTGGGCGATGAGGTGGAGTTCATTCCGGGCCACGGCCCCATGTCCACCATTGGTGATGAGCGCGCCACGAATCCCTTTGTGGCCGACAAGAAATTCGGTTGAGGCAGGAGAACTCCATGTACAAGGGCAGCTGTCTTTGCGGTGGCGTGAGTTATGAGTTGCGTGGCGAGCTCGGTCCCATCGTCTTCTGTCATTGCTCGCGTTGCCGCAAGGCCCAGGGCACGGCCTTCGGCACGAATTCGCCAGTGCAGAAAAATGAATTCCATCTGCTGAGCGGGCAGGAGCTCCTCACGGAATATGAATCTTCACCGGGCAAGCATCGCGTTTTCTGCGGCCGTTGCGGTTCGCCGGTCTACAGCCGCAATACGGCGCTGCCGCATTTACTGCGCCTGCGCATCGGTCTGCTGGATACGCCCATTGCGGCACGACCCGTCGCGCATATCTATGCCAGCAGCCATGCCGAGTGGGAGGCCATTAGCGATGCCTTGCCGCAGCATGAGGCCAATATCCCCTGAATCCCCTGAGGGCGGCTGTGTAGCCGCCTGAATGTGAGGCGGCGCACGGACAGAGCGTGAACGGCTGGGCAGTCTAGCCGGACCTGCCGGTTTCAAAGGGATGGCGGTGCGGCCAGGAGGGCTCGTGCAGCAGGCGTGGTGGCCGGTTTGCGTCCAGAACCGGTCATGCTGCGTAAAGGCAGATATTGCAAGCTGCGAGGCCCCTCCGCATGTCCCTGAATCTTCTGTGTCTTTTCCTCTTTTTTGCGGTCATTTTCCGGTCCGCACCGAGGCCGCTTGCTGTGATGGTCAGGCCCGGTGGGGTCCGGCACAATACGCGCCGGATTTTGTCTGCCGGTCGCCCGGCAGCAGGGAGTTAAGCGCTTGGGCTTGAACAAGGAAGACAAGGAATTGCTCGCACTGACGCCGGCCCTCATCGTCGAGGACGATGCGGCCATGCAGCGCCGCCTGCGGGCCTTGCTGGCCGGCATAGACAGTGAGGCTGACATTGCGCTTGCGGCCAGTCTTGCCGCGGCGCGTGAACAGCTGGCCGCGCATGCTTTTTCTCTCGTGCTTGTGGACTTGGGCCTGCCCGATGGCAATGGCTGTGAGCTCATTGCCTGGCTGCATGCCAACCGACCCGAGACGCAGGTGCTGGTGATTTCGGCCTGGGGCCATGAAGACCTCGTGCTCTCTGCGCTGCGTGCCGGTGCCATCGGTTATCTGCTCAAGGAGCGCGAAGACATAGAGCTCAGCCTCTCGCTGCGCAGCATACAGCGCGGCGGTGCGCCCATTGATCCGGCCATTGCGCGTCGCATTCTCGAGTTGTTGCCGCAGGAGCCCAGTCCGCCCACGGTACCGCCGTCGGACGTGAAGCTTTCCGAGCGCGAAATCGAAATCCTCAAGCTGATTGCGCGTGGCTGCAGCAATCGTGAAATCGCCGAGCTCGTTTCCCTTTCCCGGCTCACGGTCGAGGGCTATACCAAAACCATTTACCGCAAGCTTGCTGTCGGCTCGCGCACTGCTGCCGTGTTTGAGGCCAAGAATCTGGGCTTGCTGCAATGATGAAAGCGGGGCGGCGCGGGCTGCTGCCGGCCCTCTTCTTCTTGTTGCTGATCTTCTGTCTGCTGCCTTCGGCGCAGGCCGCTTCTCCTGAAAATTCCTCTCCTGATTTTCCATCCCTTGAAATCACCCGTGCCGAGGCCGTGCGCTCCGACTGGAATGCGCAGACGCCACCGGAGTCTGGCTGGGTGCCGGTGGAACTGGTGGACTTCTGGACAGCGCGCTGGCCCAGGCATGATGGCGTGGTGTGGTATCGCCTGCACTGGCAGCAGAAAGAAGCTGGCGGTTCAGTCGGCCTGCTGGTGAATTATGTCTGCATGGCCAGCGCGATTTATGTGAACGGCAGCCTGATTGCGCGCAATGAAAAGCTGGTGGAGCCGCTCAGTCGTGCCTGGATACGGCCGCAATATTTCCTGCTCAGTGCGCCGCTGCTGAAAGCCGGTGAAAACACCTTGCTGGTGCGCGTTTCCGGTCTTTCCACCTACCAGCCCGGTTTCGGCACGGTAGTGGTGGGGGATCCGGCTGAAGTGCATGCGCAATACGAGCGCGGTGTTTTCAATCGCATTCACATCAAGCTCATCAATGTCGCCATCAGTGCCGTGCTGGGCAGCATCTTCCTGCTGCTCTGGCTGCTGCGCCGGCAGGATTCGGTCTATGGCTGGTTTGCCCTCACCGAGCTGGCCAGCTCTTTTTACAACTACAACTTTCTCGCCAGCAGTCCCTGGCCTTTTTCCAGCACCGATGCCTGGCAGGCTTTCAATACCGTGGCCTATATGGCGGCTGCCACTACCTACGCGATTTTCATGCTGCGTTTTGGTGAGCGCCGTATGCCGCGTCTGGAAAAGCTCATGGGCCTGCTTTGTCTGATGACTTTGCTGGTGGCGATCATGGCGCCGCAGTTCATGGGCGTGCAGCGCAATTACTGGTATCTCACTGGCAGTGTTTTTTATTACGCCAGCATAGGCTGGTTCCTGCTGCTGGCCTGGCGCGTGCCGCGTGCAGATTACCGCGTGCTGGCCGTCTGCCTGCTGATACAGGTGCTGGTGTCTTTCCACGATCTGGCGCTTTTTCTCGGGCTGGTACGCAGCGATACCTATGTGCTGGCGCTGACCTCCGTATTCACCCTGATAGGCATTGCCTTTGCGCTGGCCTGGCGTTTTGTCGGCGCCATGCGCAAGGTCGAGAGCTTCAATGCGGAATTGCAGCGTGAAGTGGATTCAGCCACGCAGCAATTGAGCGCTACACTGGCGCGTGAGCATGAGCTGGCTCTTGCGAATAGCCGAGCCGGTGAGCGCCTGCAGCTGACGCGTGATTTGCATGACGGTTTTGGCGGCACACTGGTCGGCGCGATTGCACGCCTGGAGCTGGCGCCGGAGGATGTACCCAAGGCGCAGATGGTGGGCCTGCTCAAGGAAATGCGTGATGATCTGCGTCTGGTCATAGACAGCACCACGCGTGAAGGCGTGGATCTGCCGCATATGCTGGCGCCACTGCGCAGCCGTACCGGAAAATTGCTGGAGGCAGTGGAAATAGACAGCTACTGGCATCTTGCCGATATAGACGGTCTGGAGCTGGACAGTATGCGCAGCCTCGATTTGCTGCGTTTCCTGCAGGAAGCGCTGACGAATGTTTTCAAACACAGCCGTGCTGGTCGCGTGGATGTGCATGTGCTTCGGCATGGCGATGAATTGCAGGTGCGTGTGCATGACGATGGCGTGGGTCTGCCCGCTGAATTGGCCAGTGCCGATGGCGCCGGTTTTGGCAGCATGCGTATGCGTGCGCAACGTCTGCACGGCAAACTGGAAGTCGGTACGCCGGCTCGTGGTACCGAGCTCTTGCTGGTTTTTCCTGTGAATAGTTGAGCCAGCATGCGCGAACGGAACTCGCTGATTTTCTTTGTCTCACTGGCGGCTTCACAGACGGCATGGCTGGCTCCGCTGGCGCATGCTGCTGAGCCGGCCGAGATCTTGCCGGAAGTCGTGGTACAGGCCGAGTCTGCGACTGTGCAGGACACACCAGCAGCCATGAATGTGCTGCAAGGCAGCGAGCTTGATGCGCAGAATGTGCGCAGCCTCAGCCAGCTGCAATTACCCACGCTGTCCATTTCCGCCATGGGCGGACGTGCCACGCCGCATTACGTCAGTCTGCGCGGCTTCACCAATCCCTGGAGTGCGCCGGAGTCGGCAGTGGCCGTGTATCTGGATGGCGTGCCGCTCTCTGATTTCTATGCTCTGGACCAGAATCTTTTCGATATCGATTTCATCGAGCTGCGTCGCGGTCCGCAGGGCACAGCCTATGGCGTGAATGGCGAAGCCGGCGTGATCGATATACGCACGCAGGCGCCTTCGGCCACACCGCGTGCCTGGGTGCAGATGGGAGCGGCCACCCCCGAGGCCTATACCGTGGAAGCTGGCGCTGCCGGCAGCCTGCTGCCACGCCTGCAAGGCAGCTTTGCCATTTCCCGTGATGGCAGTGAGGGCTATGTCGATAATCTGGCCGGCGCGCAGCCTTACAACAGCGAGTGGGGCCGCGATATGCGCGGGCAGTTGCGCTGGCAGGCTGGCGATAATGCAGAAATCCGTTTCCTGCTGCTGGACCGGAAAATTGATGATGGGGGTGGCGAGCTTTATCTGCCTGTGGATTTGGCAGCCTTCAACCAGCTGCCCACGCTGGCGGGCTATCAGCTCGGTGATTTCGATCAGGCCCTTAGCGAAGAAGGCTATAACCGCCAGGACTCCACGCTGGCTGCACTCACCGCGCGCTGGCTGGCAGCTGGTGTGCAGTGGCAGGCCGTGGCCAGCTGGCGCAGCAGCAAGACGCAGACGCTGACGGATTTTGATTTGTCGCCGCAGCCCTGGTTTGCCATGGAATCGCATTATGAAGTGCGGCAGAACCATGGTGAATTGCGCGCTGAATCGGCGGCGAGTGAAAACTCAGACTGGCACTGGCTGGCCGGTGCCAGCCTGGATGAGCGTGAATTTGAAACCCTGCGTCTTTTCAGTATCGGCTCCGGTAATCCCTGGAGTTATCCGCAGGCGGTCTATCCTCGTGCTGATGCCACGCAGCCGGATCGCACAGCCGCTGTGTTCGGTGAAAGCGGCTGGCGTTTTGGTGAAACGCAGCGTTGGGGAATTACGGCGGGCCTGCGTGTGGAGCAGGACGAGCGCCGTGTGGAGTTCGGCAACACTGCACTGGCCGCCGGCACGCAGCGCGAGCGCCGTGATCTGCAAGTGCTGCCCAAGCTGGTGCTGGACTGGCGCCTGAATACAGAGGCTTTGCTGTATGCCTCGCTGGCACAGGGTGGCAAGGCGGGCGGTTTCAATCCCGGTGCTTTTGATGGTCGCTACAGTGAATTCGAACCCGAGCTCACGCTGGCCAGTGAGTTGGGCCTCAAGGGCGGGCAGAGCGATGTGCTGATTTATCGCTTTGCCGTTTTCCACAACGATATCCGCGATTATCAGGACCTCGTGATTTCCGACAGCGAGTTCACCATGTATATCGCCAATGCGCCGCGCGCCCGTACGCAAGGACTGGAGGCAGAGCTGACATGGCGACCGCTGATGGCCTGGCAGTTCGGCTTCATGCTGGGCCGTGTTGACGCCACATACGAGGACTACCTCATTGATCCTGCGCGCGGCGCGCGCCTTGATGGCCATGCCCTGCAGCAGGTGCCGCGCTGGAACGGTCGTCTCGATGCGCAATTCAATCATGGCCCCTGGTGGGCCCAGCTCGCGCTGGACGGCGCCGGGCGCTATGCCATCAATGCCTATGACGGCCCCTCTGGTGTGCTGCGTGAAGAGTCCATTGATGGCTATGCCGTGCTGGGCCTGCATGCCGGCTGGCGCCAAGGTCCGTGGGCGGCACAGCTGGATGGCCGCAATCTGGCCAATCGCCGTTATTTTCCCAATGCCAGCTATGGCTTCAGCTCTACGGCGCTCTATAGCGGTGCGGCTGGCGCGGTGGCACCGGGCCGCACGCTGGGCCTGAGTCTGCGCCGCGAACTCTGAGTACGCTCGTGCTTTTTTCTGCGCTGCGCTTCTGCAGCGTCATTTACCCTCTATCAAAAACCCCATTTTCGGGGGTGCTGACCCTGTAGGCCGCTTGTTAAGGTCGCGGCAAATTTCTGTGCCTTGTTGCCTTGGCGACGAGAGTGCGCGCTTGTCTATGAGTCATTTGCAGCTTTGCCGGGCTGCCGTCCTGCTGCGCAGGCATTGAGGGGCAGACTGGCTTCGCCAGCACAGGGGATGTCGCTGGGCCAGATGAAAATTGGCCTCCTGGGAAAATCACTGCATCCATTTTTGCGAAGTCGCCGTACAGGCACACAGCATTTTCTTTTTCTTCATTTGCTTCGGTTTAGGGACTATGAACCACGCCTATCGCCTCGTCTGGAATGCCGCATCTGCTTCTTATGTCCCTGCTCCGGAGTCAGCGCGTAGCCGCAGCAAGACCGGCAGCGTGAAAGCGCTGGTGGCGGCGATCGCTTTATTGGGTGGCAGTGTGGTGTTTGCGGCCGATTTGCCCACGGGTGGCAATATCGTGGCCGGCAACGGCAGCATTAGCGGCAGCGGCACGACGCTGAACGTGAACCAGAACAGCAACAAGCTCATCACCAACTGGCAGAGCTTTGATATCAGTGCTGGCCATACGGTGAATTTCATTCAGCCCGGCGCCAATGCCATTGCGCTGAATCGTGTGGTCGGCAATAACGCCTCCCAGATTTTCGGCAGCCTCAATGCCAATGGCCAGGTCTTCCTCGTCAATCCCAATGGCGTGCTCTTTGGTCAGGGCGCCAGCGTGAATGTGGGCGGTCTGGTTGCCTCCACCCTGAATATCACCGACAACGATTTCCTGAACGGGAATTACAGCTTTAGCGGCAAAGGTCGGAACAGCACGAATGCCGCTGTCATCAATAAAGGCAATATTACGGCCGATGGCGGTGTGGTGGCTCTGCTCGGTGGCACGGTCAGCAACCAGGGCGTGATACAGGCGAATCTGGGTTCGGTGGCTCTGGCGGCCGGTAATAAAGTCGCGCTGGATTTTGCCGGCGATGGTCTGCTCAAGGTGAGAGTGGATGAATCGGCGCTCAATGCCCTGGTGGAAAATCACCAGCTCATCAAGGCCGATGGCGGCAGCGTGTTGCTCACCGCCAAAGCCACCGACGCACTTCTGCAAACAGTGGTGAACAACACGGGCCGTATTGAAGCGCGCACGATAGAAGAACGTGAAGGCAAGATAATCCTGCTGGGCGGCTTCGAGGGTGGTGTCACGCAGGTGGGCGGCACACTGGATGCCAGCGCACCGGTGCGTGGTGATGGCGGTTTTATTGAAACCTCCGGCGCCAATATCAGCTTCAGTGCCGATATGCAGATTACTACCCGGTCTGAGGCAGGAAAGGGCGGCTTATGGCTGATAGATCCCTCGGAATTCACCATTGATAATGGTCCCGATACAACTGCCAACAGCGTTAGTGCCAGCTATCTGTCTGCCCTGCTAGCGACTACAAATGTCGCGATTTCTACAGACTCACTCGTAGGTGGGACGGGTGATATCAATGTCAATGCAGCAGTGAGCTGGAGCAGCAGTTACGCGCTCAATTTAACCGCCGTGAACGATATCAATATCAACGCCGCTATAAACGCTAGCAGCGGCGGCCTGACCCTTGATGCTCAAGGTGACATCAATAGTGCGGCGGCGCTGGTGGTGGGAGGCAATAGCAGTTTCTCCGCAGTCGGGGATATTGTGCTGACTAATGCCGCGAACAACTTCGGAGGCGGCGTCAGCCTCAGCGGGCGTGATATCAGTCTGACGGACAGTTCAGGAGTCCTGCTGTCCGGTGTTAACGCTACTGGCACATTCACCGTCATTGCCAATGGTGAGATCACACAGTCTGGTAGCGTTGTAGTGACGGGTGTCAGTGATGTCAATGCCTCCGGCAATGACATCACTCTCGATGGCACTGGCAATAAATTTGGCGGAGCGATCAGTTTCAATGGCAATGACGTCACGCTGACTAATGGCATCGCGCTTGAGCTTGGTGCTGGCGTTGCCACGGGCAAGCTGAATGTTCGTGCAACCGGCGATATCACGCAGTCTGCCGCGCTTGTAGTAGATGGCAACAGCAGTTTCAGTAGCGCCAGCAACATCACGCTCTCCCAGGCCGGCAACGATTTTGGTGGAACACTCAGTGTGGACGGCAACGATGTCCATGTGAGGAGCAGTGATGCTCTGGATCTGTCAGCGGTGACAGCTACAAGGCTGACGCTGCAGGCCGTCGGCAATATCAGCAGCAGTGCTGCTATCAATGTTTCAGCTTTCCTGTTGCAGGGCGGGAACTGGGTACAGAACTCGGCGAGTTTGCCCGCATTCTCGGCGACGGATTTCCGTATTCAGGCCGGCACTTTCCTGCGCGTGAGCAGTGGCGACGGTTCCGCAGCCACGCCCTACCGGATTGCTGACATTTATGGTCTGCAGGGCATTAATGGCTTTCTCGATAAATCCTTTGAGCTGACGAATGATATTGATGCCAGTGGCACGGTGAACTGGAGTGCGGGTGCGGGTTTTGATCCGTTGGGGACTTACAACACCCGCTTCAGCGGAATTTTTGATGGTCTTGGCTACTCCATCAGTGGCCTTCATATTGATAAAACAGTGGGCAGTACGATGCAGACCGTTGCTGTCGGCCTGTTTGGGGCCACGGCTGGTGGCAGCGTTATCCGTAATGTCGGTATTGATGGTGGCGATATCAGCTCCGGCAATGCCACTGCCTCTGTAGGTTCGCTGGTCGGCGTGAACGGCGGCAGCATCAGCAACTCCTATGCACGTACCAGTGTTAGCGGTCCGGCCAATACCGGTGGCCTGGTTGGAATCAATGGGGGCGACATTACACGCTCTTATTTCAGCGGCAGTGTGCTGGCAGGCAATGCCAGTGTTGATACGGCCATTAATATTCCGGTGGGCGGACTGGTGGGTAACAATGCCGGCAGCATCAGTCAAAGCTATTCGACCGGCACGGTAAATGCGCAGCCATCAGGCTTTCTCTATGCAGGCGGACTGGTGGGATACAACACCGGAAGTATTCTGCAGAGTTACAGTACGAGTGCCATCACTACACGTGATCATGCCGAGTATGTAGGTGGCTTGGTGGGTCGCAGTGGTGGCGGCAGCATTAGTGAAAGCTACGCTGCCACGGCCATCAATGCTGGCAATTCCACGGTGGTGGGTGGCGTGATTGGTGGCGGGGCCAATACCACGCTGACCAAGAATTTTTGGGATACGGATATCAGTGCTCGTGCTGCCATGTGCGGCATGGCGGCGGCGGGCTGTGACAATTCAGCCGGTCTGACCTCGACCCAGATGAAAAATTCCGCTTCATTTGTTGGCTGGGATATTGATACGCAAGGTGGTGGCAGCAATGTCTGGCGTATTTACGAAGGCAATACCGCGCCCTTGCTGAAGGCCTTCCTCACGACGCTGAATGTTTCTGTCAGCAGCAGCACGCTCACCTATGACGGGCAGTTGCATGGCGGTACGGCCAGCTATACCGCGCAATTCCCCGGACTTGTTCTCGGCAGCACGCAAACCAGCAGTTATCGCAATGCCGGCAGCTACACACTGGATCTGCCGGATCTGTATTCCACGCAGCGTGGTTACGACATCGTGACCACAGGCGGCACGCTCATCATCAACAAGGCCAATCTCGGCATCAATGCCGTCACGGACAGCAAGGTCTATGACGGCAACAGCAATTCGGCACAGGTCGTGAACTACAGCGGTCTGGTTGCCGGCGATACGCTCACCGGACTTTCGCAATCTTTTGACAGCAAGAATGTACTGGGCAGCAATGGCAGCACCCTCAGCGTCAATAACGGCTATGTGCTGAATGACGGCAATGGCGGTGGCAATTATGCCGTGACGGTAAACACCGGCATCGGCACCATCACCGCCAAGGCATTGATGCTTTCTGCTGTGGCGGATTCGCGTGTCTATGATGCGGGCACGACGTCAACAGGCGTCGTTACAGTCAGTGGTCTTGCGGCTGGCGATACCGTTTCTGGTCTGGCGCAATCTTTCGACAGCAAAAATACCGGCAACCGTACGCTGAGTGTGGACAGCGGTTATAGCGTCAACGATGGCAATAATGGCGCGAATTACAGCATCACCGAGGAGTCGGTGCAGGGCAGTATCACGGCCGCCTCGCTGCTGCTTGCGGCGGTGACGGACACCAAGGATTACGACGGCAATACTTCCTCCGGCGCTATTTTCAGTGTCACGGGTTTGCTCGGTAGCGACAGCGTGGATGACCGGGAGCAGGCCTTCACCAGCAAGCATGTGCTGGGCACGGGCGGCAGTACGCTGGCGGTGAGCAATTACACCGTCAACGACGGCAATGGCGGCGCCAACTATATCGTCACCACGCAGGATGTGGCCGGCACCATAAGCCCGGCAAATCTGCAGATCGGTATCAGCGATGTCAGCAAGGTCTATGACGGCACGCGCAATGTGGATGCAGGCGCTGTCACCGTGCAGATTCTCAGCGGTACGCTCAAGGGCAGCGATACCCTGGGCAGTGGCAGCTATGCCTATACCGACGCCAATGCCGGCAGCGGCAAAACCATTACCGTTTCCGGCTTCACCGTGGACGATGGCAATTTCGGTGGTAATTATTCCGTCAGCTATGTGAACAACAGCACGAGCGAGATCACGCCGGCGGCGCTGACCATCAAGGCCAATGACCAGCAGATCATTTATGGGGGTGCGCCTTATAGCGGCGGCAATGGCCTCAGCTATACCGGCTTTGTGAATGGCGAGACGGAAAGTGTGCTGGCAGGTGTTGCGGCTTACGGTGGCAATGCGCAGGGTGCGGTGGAAATCGGTGATTACGTCATTGCTCCCAGCGGTCTCAGCAGCAGCAATTACAACATCACCTTTGTCGACGGTAATCTGAATGTCTCGCCGCCGATTTTCACCGTGCCCGGTGCGCCGGTGGCTGGTCATGAAGCCGCCTTGACGGCACAGCATCAGGACACGCCCCTGCCTTCGGCACCCGCTGACAGCTTTGTGATTGATGTACGTGCCGATGGCATACGTCTGGTAGCTGTGCCTACCGTGCAGCCGCCTGCTGCAACACCTGTGGCCAATACAAAGCCTGCTGCCGTGCGTGCGCCGCTCAAGGAAATGCTGCCACCCAATGGCAGCCTGCTGTTTGCCAGCAATAGTCCGCTGCTCAATGAAGAGGAAGCCCGCAAGCTTTTGCAAGCCCTGGCTGAGCGCCTGAAAGCCAATCCGGATGAAAAAGTTCAGCTCATAGGCCACACCGACAGCACCGGTACCGAGCGCTACAACGAATCGCTTTCTGCCAAGCGTGCGCAGGCGGTGGCGCGTGTGCTGGAAAGCCTCGGCGTGGCGCCGGAGCAAATCGTGGTGACGGGCGATGGTTTCCGTAATCCGCTGGACAATAACCGTAAAAAAGAAGGGCGCGCACGGAATCGCCGCGTGGATTTCGCCTTGCCTTGAGCGGGCGTGCAGTGATGTGCCTGTCGGGCTGAGGCCCGAACTACAGCGCCAGGGTCTGGCGTAATGATGGATTTTGATATCGGGGTTTTAGGGATGTATGTGACGCAGCATTATGGACGGCTTGCTGCCGGCCTCTGCCTCTTCTTGCCACTGTCTGCGCTGGCCGCACCTTTGCCGCCCAAGGCCGGCCAGAGTATTCGCGAGCTGGAAACCGCGCCGCCAGCACCGCCTCCTGTCGACAGCACGGTATTGCCGGTGCCGGCTCCTGCCTCGACATCTGCCCAGCCGGCGCCGCAAGGCCCGACCCTGACCGTGCAGCAGTTCACGGTCAGCGGCAATCAGACCATTAGCTCGGAAGTATTGCTGGCGGCGGTGAGTGATCTCACTGCGAAGCCGCTGACACTGGCGGAGCTGCAGGGTGCAGCCGAACGCATCACCAATATTTATCGCCGTGAAGGCTGGCTATTGGCGCGCGCCATGATTCCGGCGCAGGAAGTGAGCGCCGGCGTGGTGAATATCCAGGTACTGGAAGGCCGCTATGGCGAGGTCACGATAAACAACAGCAGCCGTGTCAGCGATGGCGTGGTGAAAAATTTCACGAAAAATCTGCGCAGTGGTGACGGTGTACAGGCCGCGCCACTGGAGCGCAGCCTCTTGCTGCTCAATGACCTGCCCGGTGTGAAAGTGGGTTCCAGTCTGGCTGCCGGCAAGGACGTAGGCAGCAGTGATCTGGCGATAGAGCTCAAGCCCGGCCCGCAATATGAGGGCGGCCTCAGTATTGATAACTACGGCAATAGCTATAACGGCGCCTGGCGTCTTAATGCCGATCTCGACATCAATAATCCGCTGCAGGCGGGTGATCGTCTCAGCCTGCGTGCGCTGGTTTCTGATGAGGCCCAGCATTATCTGCGTGGCCAGTATGAATTGCCGGTAGGTCCCTGGGCTACGCGTGCCGGTGCGGCTTATTCCTGGATGGATTACGAGCTGGGCAAGGATTTTGAAGTGCTGGAATCCACCG
>JAVHYE010000043.1:0-6202 GCA_031119295.1 Pedobacter sp.
ATGGGGTGCAAGGGGTCGCAGGTTCAAATCCTGCCGTCCCGACCAAACATCAAACAAAAGGCCGGTCAGCAATGACCGGCCTTTTGTTTTTCCGGCAATTCGAAGAGCCAATAAAAAAGCCGGCAAAAGCCGGCTTTTTTATTGAAGATCTTCAGCGCCGCAAGAGGCTGGCCACCTGCTCCAGCTCCTTGATCATGTCCTGCAGCACCACATGGAAAATACCCTCCCCCGGCTCTGCCAGCGAAAGCGGCATGGCAGACTGAGCCGGCACTTCCGGCTCGGGCAGGCGTGTTTCCGTCAGCTGCAGACGGGCACCACCAATGGTATAGCCCTGCTCATACAGCAGACTGCGTATGGTGCGGATGATCATCACGTCCTGACGCTGGTAATAGCGACGATTGCCACGACGCTTCACCGGCTTCAGTTGCGGAAATTCCTGTTCCCAATAACGCAGCACATGCGGCTTCACATCGCAAAGCTCACTGACTTCACCAATGGTGAAATAGCGCTTGCTGGGGATTTCCGGAAGCTGCGCGTTATTGCTGGGTTCGAGCATACGCTTCTACTCTTGCTTTCAGTTTCTGACCGGGACGAAAGGTAACCACACGCCGGGCAGTAATAGGAATCTCTTCGCCAGTCTTGGGATTGCGACCGGGACGCTGACGTTTATCGCGCAAATCAAAATTGCCGAAGCCGGAAAGTTTGACGGACTCATTGTGTTCGAGGGCATAACGTATCTCCTCGAAAAACATTTCCACCATTTCCTTGGCTTCACGCTTGTTGAGGCCTAATTCCTCAAACAATCGTTCTGCCATCTCCGCCTTGGTGAGCGCCGTCATCTCAGTCCCTCAACACGACTCCGAATCGTGTCTTCAGCAGATTGATCACTGCCTCGACACGCCCCTGCACTTCATCTTCCTGCAACGTCCGTTCCGGATGCTGCCAGACCATGCCTATGGCCAGACTGCGTTTGTCGTCTGCCACACCCTGGCCTGCATACACATCAAACAGGCGGCAGTCCTTGAGCTCACTGCCAGCCGCCTCACGCACCGCCGCCAGAATGGCATCTGCCGGCACAGTACGCCCGGCCAAAACTGCAATATCGCGACGCACTTCCGGAAACCGGGAAAGCTCGCGTGCCGCCGGCAAAGTACCGTCGGGCAAGGCATCCAGACAAATCTCGAACAGGTAGACCGGACCGGTCAGGCCCAGATCATCCAGCAGACGGGGGTGCATACGCCCTACCCAGCCCAGCTGGCGACCTTCTGTGACGATCTCCGCCGTCTGTCCCGGATGCAATGCCGGGTGTTCAGCCGCTTTGTAGGCAACTCTATCAGATGCCCCCAGCAGCGCAAACAGACTTTCAATATTTCCTTTGATATCAAAGAAATCAATAGCGTTTTTAGAGTTACTCCACAACTCTTGTGCAAGGCTACCGCAAGCCACGCCACTGAGCATGCGCTCCTGGACGAGGCCGTCTTTTCCGGGGACAAAGCGAAGCCCGGTCTCGAACAGGCGCACCCGTCCCTGCTGACGGTTCTGGTTATATTGCAAAGCCTTGATAAGCCCGGCCCACAGGGTGGTACGCATCACGGACAAGTCAGCCGAGATGGGATTGGCCAGTGCCAGCGGCTTGGCCGCGGGGTCGAATTTGGCCAGCAGGCCCGGCTCCACAAAGCTCATGGTGATGGCTTCCTGCCAGCCCAAGTCGACCAGCAGACGCTTGAGACGACCTTCGCCGGGACGGGTTTCGCTCTGCGGCGACAGGCGCAAGGCGGCCTGTGGTACGGATGACGGGAAATTGTCGTAGCCGTGGATACGGGCCAGCTCCTCGATCAGATCAACTTCGATGCTGATATCGAAGCGCCAGCTGGGCGGCGTCACCTGCCAGCCCTGCCCGCTCTTTTCCACCTTGAGACCAAGACGACTCAGGATGTCTTCAACCTCGGACGCCGGCAGCTCTATACCCAGCAACTGGCTGATACGGGCAGCACGCAGCGTAATGGGCTGACGCTGCGGCAGATGCGCAAGCTCGCTGACCACGGTGACCGGGCCCGGCTCACCACCGCAGATGGACAGAATCAGGCCGGTAGCCCGCTCAATGGCTTCAAGTTGCAGGCCGAAATCCACGCCACGCTCGAAACGGTGGGAAGAATCGGTATGCAGACCATAGGAACGTGCCTTGCCTGCGACGGACAGCGGCGCAAAGAAGGCGCTTTCCAGGAAGATGTCGCTGGTGTCGTCGCCAACGGCACTGCCCTGCCCCCCCATGATACCGGCCATGGCCAGTGCCTTTTGGCTATCGGCAATCACCAGGGTGTCGGCACGCAGCGTGACAGTCTGGCCATCCAGCAGCTCAAGCTTTTCACCCTCATTGGCCTGACGAACCACGATGCCACCGGCCAGCTTGGCCTTGTCGAAGGCATGCATGGGCTGACCCAGCTCCAGCAACACATAGTTGGTGACGTCCACCACCGGGCTGATGCTGCGTACGCCACAGCGACGCAGCTTTTCCACCATCCACAAAGGCGTTTCAGCCTTGGCATTTACACCGCGAATGACGCGGCCCACATAATTCGGGCAGGCATCAGCCGCCTGCAAGGTCACAGCCAACACTTCATCATGCGTGGCTTTTACGGCAGTAAATTGCGGCAGCTGCACCGACAGTTTGTTCAGCACACCGGCTTCACGAGCCAGACCACGAATGCTCAGGCAGTCGCCACGATTCGGCGTAATACCCAGCTCGATGGCGAAATCATCCAGCCCGAGATATTCACGAATATTTGTGCCTACAGGCGCATCGGCCGGCAGCTCCAGCAGACCATCTGCCGATGCCACCAGACCCAGCTCCTGCGCCGAGCACAGCATGCCGAAAGACTCCACGCCACGCAGCTTGGCCTGTTTGATTTTCAGACCCGGCAATTCAGCACCAACAATCGCTACCGGCACACGCAAGCCCGCGCGCACATTGGCGGCACCGCAAACAATCTGCAGTGTTTCCGTACCTGTATTCACCTTGGTGACGCGCAGCTTGTCGGCATCCGGATGCTGAACAACCTCCAGCACCTCACCCACGAAGATATTCGTGAAAGCAGCTGCCACCGGCTCTATGGCATCCACTTCGAGACCCGCCATGGTCAGCTGATGACCGAAGGCTTCGGTATCCAGTGCCGGATTCACCCATTCACGCAGCCACTTTTCACTGAATTGCATCTTGCCACTCGCTTGCCCGTCACGGGCTTTATGCTTTTGCTAAAACCGGCAAGGCCGGCTTACTCAATCTCGTTAATCCGATACCCAGTTTTCAAGAAAACTGGCGCAGGAAACGCAGATCGTTATCAAAGAACTGGCGCAGATCATTCACGCCATAACGCAGCATGGCGAAACGCTCCACACCCATGCCGAAGGCAAAACCGGAATATTTTTCCGGGTCAATGCCGCAATTCTCCAGCACCTTGGGATGCACCATGCCACAGCCCAGCACTTCCAGCCAGGAGCCGGGCTTGCCGCTCTTGCGCTGTATGTCCACCTCAGCCGAAGGCTCGGTGAAAGGAAAATAGGAGGGACGGAAACGGACCTTGAGTTCTTCTTCGAAGAATTCACGCAGGAAACTTTCCAGCATGCTCTTGAGATCGGCAAAGCTGATGTTTTCGTCTATCACCAGCCCTTCCACCTGATGGAACATGGGCGAATGTGTCTGATCGGAATCGCAGCGATAGACACGGCCCGGGCAAATGATGCGAATCGGCGGTTTCTGCTGGTTCATCACGCGTATCTGCACGGGCGAGGTATGCGTACGCAGCAGACGATGCGCATCGAAATAGAAGGTATCGTGCATGGCTCGAGCTGGATGGTGAGCCGGAATATTGAGCGCTTCGAAGTTGTGGTAGTCGTCTTCAACTTCAGGGCCGGCCGCCACGCTGAAGCCGATGCCAGTGAAAAAGTTTTCGATACGCTCCATCACGCGCGTCACCGGATGCAAGCCACCCAGCTCTATGCCACGACCGGGCAAGCTGACATCCACACGCTCGGCTTCCAGCTGCTGACTGAGTGCAGCAGCGGCCATGCCGTCGCGACGGGCATTCAATGCAGATGTCACTGCCTCACGCACTTCATTGAGCTCGGCACCGTGAGCACGGCGCTCTTCGTCGCCCATACCGCCCAAAGCCTTGGACAGCTCCGTGATACGGCTTTTCTTGCCCAGAAACTGCACACGCACCTGTTCCAGTGCCTGCATGTCATTGGCAGCCGCAATCAGGGACTGCGCTTCCTGCACCAGCGCTTTCAATTCGCTCATTTGTTCCGCTCACGCGAGAAAATAAAACCATCACGGCAACAGAGCCGAAACGGAAAAAATCCAATAAAAAAGGGGAAGAACCGCTAAGCCCTTCCCCTTATCCGGCGGGCCCGAAAGCCCTACCTCATTTGCTGCTTACGCTGCGAGGCTGGCTTTCGCTTTTTCAGCCAGCGCGCTAAACGCAACCGCATCATGCACGGCAATATCTGCCAGCACGCGACGGTCAATCTCGATGCTCGCCTTCTTCAGGCCGTTGATAAGACGGCTGTAGGAGAGACCATTGAGACGGGATGCGGCGTTGATACGCGCAATCCACAGCGCACGGAACTGGCGCTTGCGTTGACGGCGGTCACGGTAGGCGTACTGACCGGCCTTGATGACGGCCTGGAAAGCAACGCGATACACGCGCGAACGGGCACCGTAGTAACCCTTTGCACGCTCGAGAACCTTCTTGTGACGACGATGGGCGATAACACCACGTTTTAC
Source organism: Pedobacter sp. (assembly GCA_031119295.1). Lineage (GTDB taxonomy): Bacteria > Pseudomonadota > Gammaproteobacteria > Pseudomonadales > Moraxellaceae > UBA2031. The sequence continues at coordinate 4,784 of JAVHYE010000043.1, forward strand.
ACGAGCCATTTATCTCTTCCTCCGTCAGTGGTTGGGCAGCATGCGTTCTACGCGAGCAACATCGCTCACATGAACCATGGTCATCGGACGGAGCTGACGAATGCGCTTTGCAGACTTCTTCGTCAGGATGTGGCGCTTGAAGGCCTGCTTACGCTTGAAGCCGTTCGCAGTCTTCACGAAGCGCTTGGCAGCGCCGCGTTTAGTCTTGATCTTGGGCATGATGAACCTCGTTAAGTAACCCCTTCAGCACGGCGATCAGTCCGGCCTGGGGGTAAGAAATGCAGCAGAATCCTTCCGCTTTATTTCTTTTTCTTGGGGCCGATGAGCATATGCATCATCTTCCCTTCCATCTTCGGCGACTGTTCCACAGTACCGATATCAGCCAGGTCGACCTCGAAGCGTTGCAACTGCTTCATGCCAAGCTCCTGGTGAGCCATTTCACGTCCGCGGAAGCGGAGCGTGATTTTTGCCTTGTCGCCGTCTTCGAGAAAACGGATCACGGAACGCAGCTTGACCTGGTAATCCGCCTCTTCCGTACCCGGACGCAGCTTGATTTCCTTGATCTGGACCTGATGCTGCTTCTTCTTGGCTTCCTTCTTCTGCTGTTTCTGCTCGAAGACGAATTTGCCGTAGTCCATGATGCGGCACACAGGCGGCTCGGCATCGGGAACTATTTCCACCAGATCCAGTTCGACGGCTTCCGCCGCCGCAAGGGCATCGCGCAGCGGCATGATGCCGGCCTGCTTGCCGTCCTGATCGACGAGACGCACTTCGCGGGCGCGAATCTCGGCATTGATGGCAGGACGTTTCTCTTTAGCAGGGGCGCTGCTACGTTCAGGCTTGATCGCTATTTCCATTCTCCAAAACAAAACGCCCGCGCTGCGCGATATCCGCGGCGAGACGGGAAGCGAAGTCATCTATAGACATGCTGCCCAGGTCTTCGCCCTTGCGGGTACGTACAGACACGGTGCCGGATTCCAGCTCGCGCTCCCCGATTACCAGCAGGTAAGGGATGCGCTGTAGGGTGCGGTCGCGAATCTTAAAGCCGATTTTCTCGTTTCTCAAGTCCGCAATGGCCCTGAAACCCTTGTTTTTCAGGGCCTCCTCCACCCGCTTGACCCCCTCTCCCTGGGCATCGGTGATGCCCATGACCACCGCCTGCACCGGTGCCAGCCAGGCCGGGAAGGAGCCGGCATAGTGCTCGATGAGCATGCCGATGAAGCGCTCGAAAGAGCCCAGGATGGCGCGATGCAGCATGACCGGGCGCTGGCGGCTGTTGTCTTCAGCGATATAGCTGGCGTCCAGACGCTCCGGCAGATTGGGGTCGTATTGAAGCGTGCCGCACTGCCAGTTACGGCCCAGCACGTCTTTCAGGGTGAATTCGATCTTGGGACCGTAGAAGGCGCCCTCGCCCGGCTG
>JAVHYE010000043.1:6302-19894 GCA_031119295.1 Pedobacter sp.
CGTCTTTCAGGGTGAATTCGATCTTGGGACCGTAGAAGGCGCCCTCGCCCGGCTGATACTCCCAGGCCAGACCCGATTCGTTCAAAGCCGCTGCCAGCGCGCCTTCGGCCCTATCCCAGAGCTCGTCCGAGCCCACACGCTTGGCCGGACGGGTGGAGAGCTTCATGGCGATATCGCTAAAGCCGAAGTCGGCATAGACCTTGAGGGTGAGCTTGATGAAGTCGGCCGCCTCTTTGCTCACCTGTTCTTCGGTACAGAAGATATGGGCGTCGTCCTGGGTAAAGCCGCGCACACGCATGATGCCGTGCAGTGCACCCGAAGGCTCGTTACGGTGGCAGGCACCGAACTCAGCCAGACGCAGCGGCAGATCGCGATAGCTTTTCAGGCCCTGATTGAATATCTGCACATGGCAGGGGCAATTCATGGGCTTGACGGCGTAGTCACGCGACTCCGAGGCCGTGGTGAACATATTCTCGGCATAGTTGGACCAGTGGCCGGACTTTTCCCAGAGTATGCGATCCACCACCTGCGGCGTGCGCACTTCCACATAGCCATTGGCATGCTGGGTCTGGCGCATGTACTGCTCCAGCACCTGGTAGACGGTCCAGCCATTGGGATGCCAGAACACCATGCCTGGCGCCTCTTCCTGCAGATGGAAAAGATCCAGCTGCTTGCCGATACGGCGATGGTCGCGCTTTTCCGCTTCTTCTATACGCTGCACATAGGCAGCCAGCTGCTTCTTGTCCGCCCAGGCGGTGCCGTAAATACGCTGCAACTGCTCGTTCTTGGAGTCACCGCGCCAGTAGGCACCGGAAATCTTCGTGAGCTTGAAGGCTTTCAGGAAGCGGGTATTGGGCACGTGCGGGCCACGGCACATGTCCACGTATTCTTCGTGGTAGTAAAGGCCCATGGCGGTCTCGTCCGGCATGTCATCCACCAGACGCAACTTGTAGTCCTCGCCACGTGACTTGAAGACTTCAATCACTTCCGCACGCGGTGTCATCTTCTTGATGACGTCGTAGTCCTTGTCGATAAGCTCGGCCATGCGCTTTTCAATGGCGGCCATGTCTTCGGGCGTGAAAGAGCGCTCGAACCAGATGTCGTAATAAAAGCCTTCGGCAATCACCGGGCCGATCACCATCTTGGCAGTCGGATAAAGCTGCTTCACCGCATGACCCACAAGATGCGCGCAGGAGTGGCGAATGATCTCCAAGCCCTCTTCATCTTTTGGCGTGATGATCTGCAGTGCCGCATCGTGATCAATGAGATCACTGGTATCCACGAGCTTGCCGTCAACCTTGCCAGCGACTGTGGCCTTGGCGAGACCAGCACCGATGGAAGCCGCGACTTCAGCTACGGAAACGGAATGATCAAAAGTGCGGACAGACCCGTCCGGGAGGGTGATTGCAGGCATGTTTCCATCCTTCAGCAGTGGTGGCCGCAACGAGTGGCCACATGTCATCGAGATTGCGATGCCACGGAGACTTCCCCTCCGGTAACGGGCAGACTTGCCTGATCAGCCGGACGGCCCCGGTACTGTGACCAAGGCTCCGAAGGCGGTAACGCAACGAGAGGGGCGACTATACCGGGCCCAGACATACAGGTGAAGAGCATAAAAAAGCCCCGCGGTTGCGGGGCTTTAAAAAGGAGTTGTTTACTCCATGGCCAAGAGGCGTCCGAGATTGAACTCCCAGCGCCATGCACCACCAAGATCATCACTAAGCACCAGCGCAGGATGCTCGATATTCGTGATATCTGCACCGAGCTGCCACCAGGCATCCCCGGCACTCACCAGCAAGCCGGAGAAGCTCAGGGTCACGGTCAGCGCAATATCGTCACGATCAGGATGCGTCACTGTAACAACCGTGGTATCGCGAACCTTCAATACATACTCGTGATCAAACTCGTTCAGCATAATGTTGGCGTCGACGTCCAGCGACAGATTCCCCAGGCCCACCAATAGAGCCAGAAGAGCAGCATCACCATCAAGCTCACCATGGGTAATGGCAGTCGCAATCAGGTCCCGGATACCACTGACCAGAGGCCCCATGTTTTTCAAGGTGCCACTGGCCTGCCCTGACATGGCCGTCAGCACATTGGCAGCAAAATCAGCCTCGAAACTGCCATCCACGCCCATGGCAAATGACAGCTCATGACCTTCATCCGGATCAATCGTGAAGGTAGAGCCATTGGGCAGAGTGACAGTTCCATAAGCCACCTCGCCCTCCAGCGTAATGCCACCGGCATAGTCGCCTTCATCACCGGCAAGACCACCGCCCAGATCAAAACCGACCGTACCCTTGCCCTCGATAGCCAGCATGGAGCTGCCCTTGGCAAAACGGAATTTGTCGGCCTGAATCGTTACCGTAGCCTTGGCTGTTTTCATGAGACCCGCAATCGCCGTTTTCAGCGGCGCAAGATCCGGATCCTCCTGCCCCGTGAAGATTGCCGTCAGCAGGTTCTGATAGGCCGTCAGGAAACCGCTGAAATCCGTGTCATTTGCATCGATGGACAAAACGGCATCGACCACACCACTCACACGCGCATTAGCTACCGTGCCCTTGAGCGAGAAGTTGAACACCTTGTCATCAGCGGACATGACGGCAATGGCCGCCGGCAAACCCACCCACAAGTCGACATTCAAGCCATTCTGAGTACCCGTTACATGCAGCTTGCCGGTTTCAGCATCAATGGCTGCAGACAAGCCGTTGTCAGCCTCCAGCGGGAAAATGGGAATCGGCAATGCCTTGTTGGCCATGGCATAGCCGGAATACACCAAGGTCTGCAGCGCAACACCGGCGAGTGCCACTGTATCTTCCGAGGCCAGCCAGCCCATCTTGGCCAGCTCATTGGCCAGCAATTGCTCCAGTGAGTTCGCCCCGTTTTTCTGTATCACCTGGCTGAGGTCATAACCCAGTGTTCCAGGCTCGGTGCCCAAGGCACTGACAAAACGGGCACTGTTGAACTGTTCACACGATGCAGCTGTACGACAGATAGGCGTAAGGCGATTGTCTTCCAGCTCGGCTTTGACCGCCGTAATCCAGCCATTGACCCAAGTCTGGCCTGCGTTGCTAGTGAAAACATCAACTGAAGTATTCACAGCATGATAGAGCGTGGCCAACGTGATACCGACGCCCTGATTGGCCTCCATAAGCCGGCCGTTGTTGTCGACAAAGCTTTGGGCATAATTTTTGATGACCTGATTAACGTCAGCAACATTACCGCCAGCAAGCTGGGCAAATGCGGCTGCCAGCAGGGAAATCTTGGCAGCGGCAGGCGCTTCATTAACGGCATCGTCCAGCCACGGAGCATCGGCAATATTGCCCGGCACCGCCAATAACTCTTCCGGACTCAATCTAAAAAGAGCAGCAGTACGACTGCGCGCCACCGTCAATGCCTGAGGGGTGAGATGACCACCACCCAAAGCCTCTGCCAGAGCAACCAACATGGTGCTGACTGGCGTTAGCGGCATCACCGTGATGCTGCCATCAACACCCACAGTGACCCATGAACTCAAATCCAGCGCGGAACTCAAGGTGACAGGGTCACCGAACACGACACCATTGCAACCCGCCTCCACATCACAAAGCATGCGCGTGGGATTGGCCGAATCCGGAGAGAGACCGAGCGTCAATTTGAGGACTTCGCCAGGCCTCCCGCCAGTCAAGGTCAGATTGAAGCTGCCATCGTCAGCCGTGCGGGTTTTTACCAGATCCACATAAGCGCCACCCTGCCAGCGGGACAGCGTGACGACACCGTTTTGTATGATGCCTTTGGCGACTACAGACTTGACGGCGGTGGGGCCGAATGAGGTGGGGCCGGTAGCAGCACTGCCGCCGCCATCACCGCCACAAGCGGTCAGCAGAAGCAGGAGAGAAAAGGAAAAGCTGGCGATTAGCGCGCGTAACATGATGATGGCCTTCTTGTTTTTCTTGTTTTGTATCGGCGGGGCATCACTACGGGATACGAGACCCTCAAGTCGCGACTATAGATACAAGCCGGTAACACTCAAGGCCAGTCGTCAAAATGGATGTGACATTCGTCACATTCCTGCCCGACATGCCGTTTAGAACTTGAGGTTGTAGAAAAGATCGATGGCGCTATCCAGGGAGGAGACCGCCTCCAGATAGAGCTTGGAGTTGATCTTGTAGCGTATGGTGGCCGTATTGACCGGGGTGAAGATGCCCACGCCATAGCGCAGATAGAGCTTGGGGCTGAGATAGCCGGAAACGGTGACCTGGGTATCGTCGCCCGTGCCCTCGGCATCTACGGCCAGATCGGTGATCCCCACGGTATCGCCCAGTTGGGAAGTGAGACCGGCGCCGCCGGTAGCGCCAAGCTTGATGGCCGCGGCCGCCGCCGAGAGATTGGGGCCTTCCTTGCCGGACGAAGTATCCAGCGGCCGTCCCAGCACGAGATAGGACAGGATTTCTTCCTGCGACAGCCCGCCATTATCCGAGAAGAATGACACTTCCGGCGCATTCGCCCTGCCCTCTACGCGCACGCCCACCACCTGGCTGTCGACCTCGCGTACCGCCTCCACATCCAGTCCGGGCTGGGTGAGGTTGCCGGCAAAAATGAGGCGACCGCGACGTATGAGCAGACGCTGGCCGTAAGCGTCATAGCGTGAATCCTTGTCCAGCTCGACTTCACCATTGGCCTCCAGCGCACGACGACCCTGCTGGCGCAGGCGCATGGCGCCGATGAGGCGGCCGTTGACGCCATAGCCGTGGAAATAGACATCATCACCCAGACGCACCAGCACATCCGCATTGATCAGCCACTGCGAGACTGTGACCGTCGCCTTTGCCCTGTCGCCTTCTTCGGTGCTGACAATACGCACATCCGAAGACAGGGGCGTGGCCTTGTCCGTCAGCGGCTTGAGATTGAGCTCGCCGCTGGGCACGACAATCTGGCCACTGAGATCGAGCTGGCCCGGCACCACATGCAGCCTGAGATCAGGATCGATCTCGGCCCGCAACTGCGGCTCCTGCTTGAGCTCGAAGCGCTCACCCTTGATGCTCAGATCCAGCACCGGCTTTTCTGTTGCCCAGTCGGCACGGCCCTCCAGCTTGGCCAAGCCCTTGCCGCTATGCAGCTCGCCGCTCAGATCCGCCGTATTGCCACGCACATCGGCACGCAGGCTGATGTCATTCATGTTCACGGGCAGGCGATGCAGGCCGAGCTCGCCCTTGTCGAGTTGCAGGCTGCCCCAGAACTCGGGCCTGGCCAGTGTGCCCTGCAGGCGACCATCCGCTGCAACATTGCCGTTAAGCGTGGCAATGGCCGGGAAGAAAGGCTGCAGCACATCCAGACGCAGCCCTTGCAGGGCCAGCGTGCCACTCAGACTACGGTTCTCGTCATAGGGATCGATACGGGCCGCCATATGGCCCTGGCCCAGGCTGTCGGAGTCCAGATCAAAGCGCAGGGAAACGACATCCGCTGCCTCCACGGCCAGCTCCACTTTCCGGTAAGGCAGCTCCAGGGGCGGCGCCGGTTCGTCACGGGCCAGCACGACAGCGCCCTTTTCAGCCAGTAGCCCACCCTTGAGATGCGGACGCTGCCCCGGCTCCCAGCCGCCCTCGGCGTGACCGGAAATATCACCTGTCAGCGCCAGGCCCTCCGGCAGCAAGCCCGTGAGACGGCTGGCAGCCAGCCCGGTCAGTTCCAGCTCGGCGCTGCCGGTCTTGCCGGCCAGCAGCTCGCGCACATTACACAGCTTGGCTTCCTGACTGACCCAGCAATGCGGGTCCACGGTCAATTGCTGGGCGCGACCATCCCAGACAACAGCCACGGCCCGTGAAAGCAGCCAGTCCATCTGCGGCAGGCTGAGCTGGCCGGTATCGATCTGCCCCTCCCAACTCAGGGTCTCCGGCTCGAAACGCCCACTCAGGCTGCCCTGGCCATAAACAGTCTCGGTGCCGGCCTGCCACTGCAGGCGATGGGCCGATTGCTTACCGCTGGCCTCCAGCCCCAACTGGCCAAAACTGCGCCCTGCTGAATTGGTCACACCATCAACCAGAAGAGAAAGACTGCTATCGGCCTCACCCAGACGCGCCAGACGCATCTGCAGATTGGCCGCCTTGGCCCTGAATCCGGCAGCGCCCAATTTTTCAGCCAGAAGATTGGCCAAGACATCCGGCCGGCGTTCCTCGCCCTGCAGCGCCACGGTACCGTTGATGCTGCCCTGCAGACCAGCGCCCAGCACGGAGAGAGCCGGGAATTGCACCGCGCCATTCAGGTTCCAGCCAGCATCCTCCAGGCCACCCTTGAGCTGAAGGCGGTCACTGCCCCAAGCCAGTTGCAGGCCGGGAGTCCGGCCGCGAGGCCAGCCAGAGGCCGGCACTTGCAGGTACAGTGGGCCATCCAGCAGGAGAGGCTGGCCACGCAGGCTGCCATTGATATGACCGTCTTCAATATTGATCAGGCGCCGGGCCTTGCCCCACTCGCCTTGCCCTGCCAGATGCCCCGTGAATTGGCCAGACCAATTTGGCGCCAACCAGGCTGACTCGAAATCGCCCAGCACCAGCGCCCCGCTCCAGCGTATGGTCTCGCCGAAATCCGCCTCGCCCCCCAGAGTCGCCTCGCCAGCCTCACCCTGATATTGCAGACGCTCCACATTCACATGCCGGTGCGAACCGGAGAGCTCACCGGACCACTGCCCGGTCGGCAACTTGGGACCAGCCAGCCCGGTATCCAGCAAGAGGCTGTAGTCATCCACACTGCCTCGCAGCTCGAGATCACCCTCATTGCTGTGCAGAGCTTCCAGCCCGGGCAGTTGCCGACTGACCTGCTTCCATTGCAGCTTGAGTTCCTGTGGCGATTTGAAGTTCCAGAGCCAGGACTTGCCCTGCTGCTGCAGGGCCCAGTTTTCGCCATTGGCCAGCTTGAGCGTGGCATTGGCGGCTGAGCCCTTGACATTGGTACGACCTTTTGTTTCCAGCTTGCCCGTCATGACGGGCGCCACGCTATGCGGCACCGGCCACTGCCGCGCCAGATCCAGTTGCTGGAAGTCCGCCAGCAGCTTCCAGTCATAGCCCTGCTGCCAGGAGAAATCACCCGAAGCTTTAAGTTTTCCCAGCAAGCCATTGAAAGAAAAAGAATCTATATGCGCCGAATGCCAATTGGTGCGACCTTTCCAGTCGTATTGGCCCGCAGGTAATTGGCGTCCGCTCAGTTGCGCCTGACCCAAAGAACTCAAGCCGCTTTTGTCACCACTGACATGCAACTGCCCGCCCTTGCTGGCCAGTTTCTGTTCCAGCAGCCACGGCAACTGCAGCGCCTGCCACTGCAGATTGGCGCTGTAAGGAAGATTGGGCTCCAGGGGACGCAGGCGACCGCGTGCGTTTGCTGTCAGGCCGCCCTGCGACACCAGCTCGATGTCCAGATCATCCACCTGCCGACGCAGGGTGATATGCACTGGCTGCCAGCCCTTCTCACGAAAGGCGCGGTAATCAAAGCGGCCTTGAACAAACAGCGGATAAGCGCCGCGCAGGCTGATCTCCCCTTTCAGGGCCAGATGCCCGAGCTGGGCCTGGTCGGCCGTCAGCCGGGCCAGCTCCACCTTGTAGCCACGCCAGCTGCCAGCCAGCCCAAGGCGCTCCAGCGTCAGGGGCTTGGTAGCACCGTAATTGAAGAGACGGATATCCGTGATTTCAGCAGACTGGATATCCAGCTTTATTGGTATGACCAGAAGTGGCAGCTTGGTGGGCTTGCCCGTGGGCGGCGTTAGCAGATGCAGATCCACGCCCTCGGCCTTCAGGTCCAGCAGGGCAATCTCGGCCTGCAGGAGGTGCAGCAAGGACCAGCGCGCCAACAGGCGGCGCACCTGGATTTCCATCTTGGCATTGCGGAAATGCAGATCGGCCAGCTCCAGCCCGCTCAGGAAAGTGCCGCTCTGGTAACGGGCGCTCAGCACCTTCTGCATGCCCAGGCCCTGATGCAGAAGCCAGCGGCTGCCACTTTCGCTGCCCAGCACCAGCAGCAAGGCGACAATGGCCACGACAATGAAGAGTCCCAGCCAGAGCAGGAGGCGCCAGGTACCACGGCCCAGTCGCTGGAGATGCCGGCGCATCAGAGACAGCCCGTCACAGATTAGGCCCCATGGAAAAGTGCACACGGAAGTCGCGTTCCGGTTCGGACACGGCCCAGGCAAAGTCCAGGCGTATAGGCCCCACCGGCGTCACCCAGCGCACACCGGCACCGGAGCCGATATAGGTGTGGATGTCGGCAAGGTCATCAAAGGCATCACCGGCATCGGTGAATACGGCCAGGCGCCAGCGCGGAATGAATTCATAGCTGTACTCCAGGGTCCCGGTCAGCAGATTGCGGGCGCCTTCGGCCACGCCGTTTTCATCACGCGGCGAAATGGATTTGTAGCCATAGCCACGGATGCTCTGGTCACCACCGGCAAAAAAACGCATGGACTGCGGCACGTCTTCAAAATCATTGGTGAGTATGGTGCCGGCATCGCCGCGCAACAGGAAGCGGTGCTTGTCCGCCAGAGTGCGCAGGAAGCGCATGCCGGCGCGCAGGGAAATCAGCGAGGCATCCGAGAGCACATCCTTGGAGGCCACTTCGGCTTGGTAGAACTGGCGATCGCCCCAGTAGGGATCGGTACCGCCGCGCAGGCGGGTGCGGTCAAAGCTGATACCAGGCAGCACAAGATCGGATTTGTCATCAGGCTCACCCGGCGTTTCCGTGGTATCGCGGTTCCAGCGCAGGGAATAGGTACGCTGCCAGCCGCTTTCATGTTTGACGATGCGCTGCACACCAAGCACGGTATTCCAGTTCACCACCTCTTCCACTTCTTCGCGCTTCACCCCGTAGAAGTACTGCAGGATGTCCTCAATGGGATGGGTGAGCGGAATATTGTATTTGGCATCAAATGTGGAGCGCACCGGCGAGAGCTCGGTATTCACTTCTATGCCGTGGCCACGGTCATTGATGAGGGGGCGCTGCCATTTGGCGCTGATACGCGCCTTGATGTCCGTGGAATAGCCGACACCCAGGTCCACATTATTGGGGCGCTCGGCCGTCACCACGATATCCACCGGCACGGCATTGTCCTCGGCTTTCTCGCGCTGCACATGCACGCGCACATCACTGAAGAAACGGGAGTTGAGCAGGCTGCGGTTGAGCTTGATGACACGGTCGGCCTCATAAGGCTGGCCTTCCTCGAAATTGAGGAAGCGTTGCATGAGCTCGGGCCGCACTACCGTTTGCGGCTTGCCGTCCTTGTCCAGGAAGCTCACCGCACCGAAGACATAGCGAGGACCGCTGTCATAGACGAGATCAATATCCACCATGCGCTCCGGCACATGCACACTGGCCTCGTGCTGCACCCACTCGGCGTCGAAATAACCGTGCTCGGTGGCCAGGGCCTGCACCTGGTTCTTCAGGCTTTCATACTGGCCGTGATGGAAAATATCGCCCGTCTTGAGCGGCATATGCTCGCGTAGCGCGGTGAAGGCAATGTCATTGCCCGCCTCGCCCCGGAAAACCACATTGAGCTTACGAACCCGTACCGGCTCACCGGGACTGATGGTGATGACGATGCCGCCGTCATGACGCTCAACTTGGTAATCGGGACTGTAATAACCCTGCGACTGCAGGGCATCACGCACGCTGTCGCTGAGACGGACACGGGTGATGCGCCAGGTATTGAGCTCGTCCGGCGACACCTTGCCGACATAGGACGAGATATTGTCACGCAGCTCCGGCGCCACCCCCAGCACCTGGATGTTCACCTCGCTGCTTTCCGCGGCATGGGCCGCAGCATGAACCAGCGCCAGGGCCAGCCAGCCAAGCAGCAGGACGCAAAGCCGCCAAGAAGCGCCTGCCCTCCTGATTTTCACCGCTGCTGCCATGCACTACTGCCCTTGTCGTTTTTTCCGGTCTGTTTTTCCGGTCAGCCGGCATCACCCATTAAAGCCCTGCATCATAGCGGCTTTCACCAGCCCACAGGAAAGCAGCAACGTCGCGGCAGTCACTGCGTTGACAGACTGGATGCCGTGCACCGCCATCCGATAAGCTTGCCCGGCCGCCTGATCGACACAGACTGCCGTCGGCTGCCCACTCATCCAAGGAATGTGCATGAGCAACCAGTTCAGCCTTCTCAAGACCCGCCGCTTCCTGCCCTTTTTCATCACCCAGTATCTGGGTGCCTTCAACGACAATGTGTTCAAGCAGGGTCTCATCATCCTGTTGACCTATCGGGCGGTGAGCATCAGCAGCCTGCCGGTGGAAATCCGTGCGCCACTCTGCCAGGCCATCTTCATCCTGCCGTTTTTCCTCTTCTCCGCCACCGCAGGACAGCTGGCCGACCGTTTCGACAAGGCCATCCTGATAAGGTTCGTGAAAAGTCTGGAAGTCGGCATCATGGGCCTGGCCTGTTTCGGCTTCTTTGCGGAAAGCCTGGCTGCCCTCATCAGTGCCCTCTTTCTCATGGGTGTGCACTCCACGCTTTTCGGCCCCATCAAATACGCCATCCTGCCGCAGACCCTGCATAAAGATGAGCTGGTGGGCGGCAATGCCCTGGTGGAAACCGGTACTTCGCTGGCCATCCTCTCCGGCTCCATACTCGGTGGATTCCTCATCGCCATGCCCAATGCCGGCATTCATGCCGTCAGCATCGCCATTGTCGGTGTCGCCGTACTGGGCCTGCTGGCCTCGCTCTTCGTTCCGCGTACCGGTGTGGCGGCGCCCGATCTCAAGGTGAACTGGAATCCCTTCACGGAAACCTGGCGCAATATCGGTTTCATACGTGAAAACCGTACCGTCTTTCTCTCCGTACTGGGGATTTCCTGGTTCTGGTTTTACGGCGTCACCCTGCAATCGAATATTCCCGCTCTCACCAAGGAAGTGCTGGGCGGCGATGAGTTTGCCGTCATCCTGCTGCTCACCACCATGTCGGTGGGCATAGGCGTGGGCTCCCTGCTCTGCGAAAAACTCTCGGGCAAGAAGGTCGAGCTCGGCCTCGTACCTTTCGGGGCTATCGGCCTCACCTTCTTTGGCGTGGATATCTGGCTGGCCACTCTGGAGCATCCGCCTGTTACGGCACTGGCCACCACCCTGGAAGGCTTTCTCGCCGTCCCCGGCAATACCCGTGTGCTTATCGACTTTATCGGCCTCGGCATTTTTTCCGGCTTCTATATCGTGCCGCTCTATGCCCTGGTGCAGGCCCGCTCCGAACCCAGCCATCGTGCCCGTGTCATTGCCGGCAACAACATCCTCAATGCCTTTTTCATGGTGGTGGCCTCGCTGCTCACCGTGGCCCTGCTGAAAGCCGGTGTCAGCCTGCCGGAACTGCTGGCCCTGACCGCCATCCTCTCCGCCGTGGTCACGCTCTACATCTTCACCCTGGTGCCGGAATTCCTCATGCGCTTCCTGGTGTGGATGTTCATGAGCCTCTTCTATCGCGTGGAGCGCAAGAATGTGGAGGCCATTCCCGAGGAAGGCCCCTGTGTGCTGGTCTGCAACCATGTGAGCTTTTTCGATGTGCTGGTGCTGGCCACGGCCATACGCCGGCCGCCACGTTTCGTCATGGATCACAATATCTACAAGCTGCCGGTGCTGGGCTTCATCTTCCGTACTGCGCGCTGTATTCCCATTGCCCCGGCCAAGGTGGATCCCGTCTTGCTGGAAAAAGCCTATGAGGACATTGCTGCCGCCCTTGAAGCCGGTGAGATGGTCTGCATTTTCCCTGAAGGCAAACTCACGCCCGATGGTGAAATCCAGCCCTTCAAGAACGGCATACAGCGCATCGTGGAACGCACACCGGTGCCGGTGCTTCCCATGGCCCTGCAGGGCATGTGGGGCAGTTTCTCCAGCCGCAAAGGAGGCGCTGCGTTTACCAAGTTTCCGCGTCGTTTCCGTTCGCGGGTGGCCGTCAGCGTTGGTTTGCCGGTAGCCGCTGCTGATGCCACGCCCGAGTTGCTGGAGCAACAGGTACGCCTGCTGCGCGGAGACTGGAAATAATGCCGTGACGGGCGCCGATACGCGACGAAAGGCAGGCTGCATTGACCAATTGCAGTTCCAGAAGGCAAAAGGCCGGCAGAATCACGGATGCTGTGCTATCGCTTAAGCCTTGGTCACGCCGGGGATTTCCGGCACGCCGGCATCAGCACCGCCAAGAACAAGAGCCCAAGGTCGGCACAACGCATCCCGGGAGTCGGGTAATGCTGCAAGAGAAAGGATTCCTGCCCCTGCTGGCGGCGCTGCTGCTGCCGCTTTGCCTTGCCTTTCCCGCACATGCCGCCGACACCAGCGCCAAGGCCGCTGAAAAGAAAAATCCTGTTCTCCTCACCCTGGAATGGCCGCCCTATACCTCGGTCAAGCTGGCGGACAATGGCCATATCGCCAAGCGTGTGAAAGCCGCCTATGCCGCCTTGGGCCAGGAAGCCAAGATAGGATTCTTCAGCTGGCGCCGCGCCATGCGTCTGCCCTATACCGACCGCCGCTTCACCGCCTTTTTCCCGGCCTACCCTTCTGCCGAGCGCAAACAGGTCTGCCATCTTTCCGAGCCCATAGGCATGAGCCAGCTCGGCCTCGCCCAGACCAGCCAGAAGCCCCTGCAATGGGCACGCACCGAAGACCTGAAACGCTACCGCCTCGGCATCGTCACCGCCTATTCCAATGAAGACAGCCTGGACCGCTTCATACGCGATGGCAGTGTGAAAACCGTGGCCACAGAAGGCGATGCCGAAAACCTGCTCAATCTCGCCCGCGGCCGCGTTGATGCCGCCGTGATTGATACCTATGTCTTCAACTGGCTGATGAAAAACGATGCCCGCCTGCGCCCCTGGCAGGACAAGCTGCAAATGAATGAGCGCGTACTGGTGACCTGGCCACTCTTTGTCTGCTTTCGCAAGGATTCGGAGGGCGATGTCCTGCGCGATGAGTTCAACCGCGGCCTGGCCGCCCTGCATGAAAGCGGACCGGACCTTGTGCCGCCTGCACAAGCGGCGCCCGTCATCCCGGAGAAAACCGCCACCAAGGAAAAGGCACCCCGCAAAAAAATCTGAGCAGACGAGTGCAATAAAAAAGGCGACCTCAGTCGCCTTTTTTATTGCAGGGAAAAATGCACAGAGCTTATTTCCCGGCCGGATGCCCCGCCTGCTCGATGGCATGCTTGACCTGTGGCGGCATGTATTTCTCGTCATGCTTGGCCAGCACCTCTTCTGCTACCACCACCCCGTTTTCAAAGCGGCCATTGGCCACTATGCCCTGACCCTCACGGAAAAGATCGGGCAGGATGCCGGTGTAAACCACATCTACCTGATGCTTGAGATCGGTGATGGTGAAGCGTACCGCCAGAGAGTCCGGTTCACGCTGCAGCGAGCCCTGCATCACCAGACCTCCCACCTGTATGCGTCGGCCTTCCGGTGCTTCATGCGCCACCAACTGTGAAGGCGTATAGAAAAGATTGATGTTCTGGCGCAGGGCATAGAGCGCCAGACCCACGGCCACGCCTATGCCGATCACCACGGCAATCAGGATGATGAGGGTTTTCTTGCGCTTGGGTGTCAGGGTAAAGCTCATCTCATCTCACTCGAATTCAGCTGTGGTTTTCACGGGCTTCGCGCCGCAGC
>JAVHYE010000043.1:19994-22046 GCA_031119295.1 Pedobacter sp.
CTCATCTCATCTCACTCGAATTCAGCTGTGGTTTTCACGGGCTTCGCGCCGCAGCGCACCCGCCTGTTCCTGTATCAGCTTTTTGCGCCGCAGCCAGGGCTGCAACACATTCCAGAGCACAATGGCAAAAGTGACGCCATAGGCCGCCCAGACATAGGGGCCGTGCTTGCCCATGGCCAGAAAGTCGGCAAACGATTCAAAGGCCATGACCAGTCTCCTTGCTCACCAGCTCCTTCACCCACTGCGAGCGGCGCTCGCGCTGCAGGATGTCATTACGCGTACGGGCAATCACGCAAGCGGCAAAAAAAGCATAGAAACCGAAAATCATGATGATGAGTGGGATGAACATTTCCGGTGGCATGGCCGGCTTTTCCGTCACCTTGAAGGTCGAGCCCTGATGCAGCGTATTCCACCACTCCACCGAGTATTTGATGATGGGCAAATTGACCACCCCCACCAGCGCCAGAATAGCGGCCGCTTTGCCGGCACTGGCCGCATCTTCATACGCGGCATAAAGCGCCATCACACCGAGGTAGAGAAAAAGCAGGATGAGCATGGAGGTGAGGCGTGCATCCCAGACCCAGTAAGTCCCCCAGGTGGGCTTGCCCCAGACGGCGCCGGTAAAGAGCGCGACAAAACAGAACCAGGCACCGATGGCTGCAGTGGAGCGTGCAACCATTTCCGCGGTTTTCACCTTCCACACCAGATGGATAAGACCGCAGGCAGCCAGCAAGACATAGCCACCCATGGCCAGGCTGGCCGCCGGCACATGGATATAGATGATGCGGAAACTATTGCCCTGCTGGTAATCCGCCGGCGCAAACGCCAGGCCCCATACCGTACCTATTGCCAGCAAGACTGCTGCCAGCAAGGAAAGCCAGGGCAACCACTGCCCGCCTATCTCGTAAAAATGTCGCGGGCTCACCGTGCGGTTGATATAGGCCCAAATGGATTTCCACATATTTTTCTTATCCGTTTTTCCTGTGGGAACAGCTTTAACCACCCGTGGCAATGCGCAAAGCGGCCGCCACGGCAAAAGGAATCAGCGTCACGGCCAGCACCAGAAAGGCTGCCAGCAGCGCCAGATAACCGGCCACCGGCATGCCCATGGCCGCCGCCTGTACCGCGCCGGTAGCAAACACGATCACCGGCACCATGAGCGGCAAGGTCAGCAGCGGAATCAGGGCGCCGCCGCGACGCAAAGCCACCGTGAGTGCCGCCGCCACCGCACCAATCAGCGACAAGACCGGCGTCCCCAGCAACAAGGTGGCCAGCAAGGTCCAGAAAGTCTGCATGTCCAGAAACAGCATCACCGCTGCCACTGGCGAGAGCAGCACGAGACAGAAACCGGTCTGCAACCAGTGCGCTGCCGTTTTCGCCAACACCAGCAAAGGCAATGAGGCCGGCGCCACCAGCAATTGCTCCAGCGAGCCGTCTTCCAGGTCCTGGCGAAAGAGGCCGTCCAGCGAGAGCAGCATGGACAAGAGCGCCGCCACCCAGATGATGCCGGGCGCCATCAATGCCAGCTTCTTGGGCTCCGGCGTAATCGCCAGCGGAAACAGCGTCACTACCAGCAGGAAAAAACTCAATGGCGTCAACCAGTCTCCCGGTTGGCGTAGTGCAAGGCGCAAATCACGCAGCAGGAGGGAACGCACTGCACTCATGCCGCCGCTCCGGCTTGCGGGCGAAAATCCGCCACATCCAGACGCTGCACGGGAAAGCCCGCCGCAAACTCATGATGCGTGGTCAGCAGCACCATGCCACCCGCGCTGGCATGCTCATGCAGCCAGCCTTCCAGCTCGGCCACACCCTGCTTGTCGATGGCCGTAAATGGCTCATCCAGAATCCACAGCGGGCATTTTTCCACGAAGAGACGGGCCAGGCCGACGCGGCGCTTTTGCCCTGCCGACATACGTGCCAGCGGCACGTCCTCGTATCCGTAGAGCCCCACCTTGTCCAAGGCAGCAAGCAGTACCTCGGCTTCGGGCTGCAAGCCGCGCAGACCCGCCAGAAAATACAGGTTTTCACGCGCGGTCAGCATGAGCTTGAGGC
>JAVHYE010000194.1 GCA_031119295.1 Pedobacter sp.
CTCCACACGCTTGCCCTTTTCCGTCAAGGCCATACGGGCTGCCGCGGTGGCATAAAGCTCGCCGTCGGCATGGAATTCGTGGGCGATGAAGTAGTAGCGGTTGTCCCAGCCCAGCACGCGAGTGGTGATGGTGAATTTCTGGAAGGGCAGCAGGGATTTGAGATAGCTGATCTCGATATTGGCCACGAGGAAATTGCCGCGGCGGCGGAAGATGGAAAAGATGCCGGTGCGTATGCTGTGCTCCAGCCGGGCCTTGTCGAGAAAGCTCAGGTAGCGGGCATTGTTGAGATGCCAGTTCAGGTCGATGTCATTCAGGCCGACCCGGTGCCGGGTGACCACGGGAGCCAGTACGTCCTTGCTGGGGTAGAGATCCCATTTGAAGAGCAGGGTAAGGAGGAAGCGGAAGAAGGCGGCCATCAGGGACTCCGGTGCAAGCAGCGCGCGTTGTAGCGAGCCCTGACTCTTGCGTCAAGAAGCGCTTCAGGCAGGGCCTGCTGAGGTGGGTCAAACAGGCCGGAGACAGGGCTGGATCAGGCAGAAACTGGCCCGTAAAGCGGCCTGACAAGGCCGGAGGGTGGTGATATGCTCCCGCCCCGACTCGCTAGTCGCTCCCCAATTTCCCGTATTTTGAAGGATGTCAGCATGGATCTTTCCAACAAGGTTGCCATTGTCACCGGCGGTGCCTCCGGCCTCGGTCTGGCCACGGTAGAGGCCTATCTCGCCAAGGGTGCCAAGGTCGCCATTTTTGATCTGAACGAAGAAGTCGGCCAGAAGACGGCTGAAAAGCTGGGCGCCAATGTCCTGTTCGTGAAAGTGAACGTGGCTGACGAAGCCTCGGTCCAGGCTGGCATCGATGCCACTGTCGCCAAGTTCGGCGCTGTGCACGTGGCCGTGAACTGTGCCGGTATCGGTTCCGCCCAGCGCACCGTGGGCAAGAACGGCCCGCACTCCCTGGAAGTCTTCAACAAGGTTATCGCTGTCAACCTCGTTGGCACCTTCAACGTGACGCGTCTGGCCGCTGTGGCCATGCAGAAGAACGAAGGCCTGGCTGACAACGAGCGCGGCGTGGTCATCAACACCGCTTCCGTGGCTGCTTTCGACGGCCAGATCGGTCAGGTGGCCTACTCCGCCTCCAAGGGCGCTGTGGTCGGCATGACTCTGCCTATCGCCCGTGACCTCGCCTCCATCGGTGTGCGTTGCTGCACCATCGCCCCGGGCATCTTCAACACCCCGCTGATGAATTCCGCTCCGGATGCCGTGAAGCTGCCGCTGATCGAAATGACGCAGTTCCCCAAGCGTCTGGGTCTGCCGGAAGAGTACGCCAAGCTGGCCGTGCATATTGCTGAAAACACCTTCCTCAATGGCGAGACCATCCGCATTGACGGTGGTATCCGTATGGCGCCTAAGTGAGCATGATGGAGTGATCGTCTGATCTCTTGCGTGTTGCGCGTAAAAAAAAGCCCGGCAATGCCGGGCTTTTTTATGTCTGCATTAAACGTGAGAAATCAGCGCCCGAAACGGTCGTCCGTTTTTACCTGCCAGATATCCAGATCGTGGCGCAAAATGCCGGGCGCACTTTCCTGAACTGAGATGATGGCATCCAGCAGGCCGGTGCAGGCCAGATGATCAGCGGGGCGTACATCGCCTTGTGCGTGGAAGGTGATGACGACATGGCCAACTGCATCTGCAGAGGTCGTGCTGAAGCGGTAGCGCAGTGGCGTGCTGCTGCCATCGCGTTTGGTCCACACCGAGTCATAGGTCACTTTATCGCCCAGTGTGCGTTGCACCACGATTTGCGCTGGTGCTTCGACGCCATTACGCGGGCGTTGCAAGACATTGGGCAATACATGTGCCGCTGCAGCATGGATGGCGGCCTTGCTTTCCACCTTGCCGAATACCGCTTCCGACAAAAGATTCAGGCCGGCCGTGTAATAGCTACCGACTTCTGCCGTGCGTGTTTGCAAAGCCTCGGCATTCTTTTCATCGATGCCGCTGTCGGCACAGGAACACCAGGGATGCGCGGCGTTGCTTTCCACATCCAGCTCTTCGACCAGTTCCACTTCACGGATATGGCGTGTGATGGTGGAAAAAGCGCGGTTGAAGCGTGTGGCCAGACTGCTCTGGAAACCACCGGAGCCATGGAAGGTGGATTTGCCTTCGCGGCAGGCGGCCAGCACATCGGCATGATTCAGTGCTTCCGCCGGCAGGGTAGACACCACATTGAAGCCGGCACGCAGCAGCTCATTGATATGCGTGGCCGAAGTACCGGCGGCCATTTCCGTGCTCACTGGCAGATAAATCACGGTGTGTGTGCCCGCCGGTGGAGTGGCACTGGTGGCCACTACGCCGGCCAGTTGCAGATCACTGCGTGCCTGAACACGTTTTGCGAGCAGATCAGCCAGCGGGCCGGCGCCCAGCACGGCAACAGGAATACGGGCCATGGTCATGCCTCCTCCAGTTGGTAGCGCGGTGTGAGATCGGGAATGAGCACGCCGGCAGGCGCTGCACAGACACCGGGCACCGAGCTCAGGATGGCGTTCACGGAAATATCGGTGACGGCAGACCAGTCGGCAGCAAAGGAATCGTCGTCCGGCTCCGAACGGAAAGTGATGCGGCCGGGTTTGCCGTCGATGGTGATGATATGGCCACCCGCCAGACTGTCCGGATGGTCCGGGCCCAGATGCGCATTGCCGCCGCCCACATGCCAGCACTCTTCATTGGTCATGAAAAGACGGCCGTCGAGATAGCCGCGATAGGTCATGTGGATGGCACCCACCGTGCCGGGTTTGATCACGGTGCCGCCGGCTTTCACTTCCACGCGCGCCGCCGAAGGATAAACGTGACGCTCCACGCGTATGCGTTCGGGGCCGGCGCCATACAGCGCATGCGCCACATTGCCCAGCACATCGTTGAAATAGAAATGTTGCATCAGTGCGATGGCGTGATTGGAATCCACTTCATGCAGCTCGCAACCAAAGCCCAGACTGGAAAGGCCGCCCCACATACCATCGGGCGCGGCGGACAAATCACCTACTTCCAGAAAATGGATCTGCTGCACTTCTTCCATCAAGCTGGCGAGGCGTAACACCACCTGTTCCACCATGATGCCGGGATGCAGGCCGGTGCCGAACAGTGATGAATTGCCCTTGAGGCAGGCCTGTTGGAAGCGTTCTCCGGAAACACGACGCGGCAATACTTTTTCCAGCAAGCGTGTGCTGGTTTTTTCCAGCAGGGGATGCAGCAGCTGGCCAGGCTTTGAGTCCACCGCCTGCATGATGCGGCGCAGTGCGCCCAGCGCCTGCTTTTCCTGCGGCTTGAAAATATTGCCGGTGACTTTCATCTTGCCGACAGTGCGCAGCACCGAGAGTGCCGATTGCGATTCCGACAGCCAGTTGTGCATGGAGGGATTGTGATGCGAGGCACCGGAAACTACATTCTTGCCCGAGGCCAGCAGATCCAGCACATCATGATCCGAGCCCTTGAGCAGGGACGGTGTAGTGGGCGTATGCACCACGCAGTCGGCATCCAGCGCGAGGATTTCGGCTTTTGATGTGGTGGCCTTCACGCCCACCGGCGGCAGGCCAACGAGTTCGCCTATGTCCTTGCCATGTTTATGCGGACTGAAGACTTTTACGCCGACCACTTGGAATTTGTCCGGATTGAGCAGGGCCGTGCGCAGGGCGCGGCCACCCATATCGCCGGGGCTCCAGATGATGAGACGGTGAGGACGTGGCTTAGTCGCGGACATTGGCGCCTCCATGCCTTGTTTTTATGAGAGGGCTGGAGACTAGCAATGAATGGGGGAGGGCTGAATGGCGGGGGATTGTGGCGGGGAATGACAGGAAATGCCTTTAGTAGATGGTGTTTGGCTGTTGCTTGGCCCGGGAGTGCGGGGATTTTGGCGTCGTCGGGGATTCGGTGAGGTGCTCCGACGGGGTTGCACCGGCTGCTTCTTTACAAGAGGGATTGCGCCCTGCCGGCGGGGCCTCACTTTCTTTTGCTTCGCCAAAAGAAAGTAAGCAAAGAAAATGCGACTCCTGCGGAGGGCCCTGCAACTAGTCCTGTTCATTGCGATAGCTGATGGCATCCGGGTGATGCTCGCGCGTTCGCGACTCGCAACTACCTCCTGACTTCTTGCCACTGTCGGGGCCGTAGGTGCAGAAGGCCCGGGTAGTGGTCTCGCTGCGCTTGCCCACACCGCTGGCGGTTACTTACGGAAATTTTCGTGATTCCGTTTTTCGGTCAGTGCTGGATTCAGGGAAAACCAAACCCAAACCCTCGTCATGCCGGCGCAGGCCGGCACCCATAGTGCGTCTGCCATTTCACTGCCGCATGGACCCCGGCCTTCGCCGGGGCGACGAATACAAGGAAAAGAAATCCGTCGTCCCAGCGTATGCGGGGATACAGCGCCTTTGCTTTTGCTTTAAAGCGAGCGCGGCGACGCGTGCTTTTCAAATCCCCGTAGAGTTCGCCGAGCAGCGGAAGGGGCTGGCGGATTAAGGGCGAGGATTGTCTGAGTCTTTGCGCAGCAAAGGCGAGTTGCCGAGCCCCCGCCAGAACCTGAGCAGCGCAGGGTACCCGGCCAAAGGCCGGGCGAACGGCCCGGGTCGGCTTTCTTTGCTTACTTTCTTTGCCGAGGCAAAGAAA
>JAVHYE010000044.1:0-15524 GCA_031119295.1 Pedobacter sp.
GGCCGGAGGCACAGCAGTTGGCCACTTATATAGGCTGGCTCATGCATGGCACCCGTGGCGGTATTGCGGCCGGCGCCCTTTTCGTCCTGCCTTCGCTCTTCATCCTTATTGCTCTGGCCTGGCTGTATCTGGCCTTCGGCCATCTGCCCGCTCTCGCCGCCATCCTCTGGGGCATCAAGCCGGCGGTGGTCGCCATCGTGCTGGCCGCGGCCTGGCGTATCGGCAAACGTGCCCTGAAAAACGGCTGGCTGTGGGGTCTGGCCGGGTTGTCCTTTATCAGCCTGACTTTCTGGCATCTGCCCTTTCCCGCCATCGTCCTGGCTGCCGCCGTAATCGGTGCGGCTGGCGGACATTTCTGGCCCCAGCTCTTCAAGGCAGGGGGCGGCCATGCCGGCAAGGCCGGCGCCCATGCCCCGGCCATCATTGATGACGACACGCCCACACCCGCCCATGCGCTAGCCGACCGCCGCCGCTTCATCCGCCAACTGCTGACCGGACTGGCCCTGGGCGCCGGTATCTTCCTGCTGCTTTTATTGCTGCAGGGTGGGCGCGGCCTGCTCAGCGATATCGGCCTCTTTTTCAGCAAGGCCGCCTTGCTCACTTTCGGCGGTGCCTACGCCGTGCTGCCTTATGTCTTCCATGCTGCGGTGAGCCAGTACAACTGGCTCACCGCGCCGCAGATGATGGACGGCCTCGCCCTTGGCGAAACCACGCCGGGGCCGCTCATCATGATCGTGGCCTTTGTCGGCTTTGTGGCGGGCTGGGCCGTGAATCCCAGCATGGCGGTGGCCGGCGCCTGTGTGGCCACTTTCTTCACCTTCCTGCCGTCCTTCCTTTTCATCCTCTTGGGCGGCCCGCTGGTGGAAGCCACCCATGATGAAATCCGCCTGCAGGCGCCGCTCACTGCGATCACGGCGGCCGTGGTGGGCGTCATCGTCAATCTCGCCCTGTTTTTCGGCTGGCATACGGTGTGGCCCACGGGAGTGCAGCTGGCCGGTACGGACTGGGCCGCACTGGCTCTGGCCATGGCAGCCCTGATTGCGCTGGTGAAATTCGAGGTCAACGTGATACGCCTGATTGCCGCCTGCGCCGCTGTCGGACTGGCCTGGCAGTTGCTGGCCTGAACAGGCGCCCCAAAGCCGGACGGGGCTGTTAACATCCGCCTTTCTCAAAACAGCCCTGAACGCTCCCCTCATGGACACGACTGTCGATAGCAAGCCCGAAGCCCAGGCTGATGGCAGCCAGACCCGCATTCTGGTGGTGGATGACGATGTGCGTCTGCGCAATCTGCTGCAGCGCTTTCTGGAAGAGCAGGGTTTTACCGTGCGCGCGGTACCCGATGCCGTGCAGATGGACCGCCAGCTCGGCCGCGAACTCTTCGCCCTGATGGTGCTGGACCTGATGCTGCCCGGTGAAGACGGCATGGCCATCTGCCGCCGCCTGCGTGCCGACGGCAACAATCTGCCCATCATCATGCTCACTGCCAAGGGGGCCGACTCCGACCGTATTTCCGGCCTGGAAGCCGGCGCTGATGATTACCTGCCCAAGCCCTTCAATCCGCAGGAGCTCATGGCCCGCATCAAGGCCGTGCTGCGCCGCCAGCAGCGCGAGCTGCCGGGCGCCCCCTCGCAGCAGATTGAAAAGGTGAAGTTCGGTCCTTACGAGCTGGATCTTTCCACACGCCAGCTCAACAAGGATGGCGAAAGCATTCCGCTCACCACGGGTGAGTTCGCCGTACTGAAAGCCCTGGTACAGCATCCGCGCGAGCCGCTCACGCGTGACAAACTCATGAATCTCGCACGTGGTCGCGAGTGGGGTGCGATGGAACGCTCGATTGATGTGCAGGTCTCGCGCCTGCGCCGTCTCGTGGAAGTGAATCCCGCCAAGGCCCGCTATATCCAGACCGTCTGGGGCGTGGGCTATGTCTTCGTGCCGGATGGCGCTGAATAAGCGCCTTCCTTCCACCCATTTTTCCTGCTGCATTTGTTTTTGAAGGTTTCCGTGATTCGTCCCAACAAGCTTCTCAACCGGCTCAAGCCCAAATCTGCTGTCTGGCGCACCACCCTGGTCATAGGCGTGGTGGTGCTGGTGAGCCAGTATCTCTCGGTCGCTTTTTTCTGGACCAATCTCTATTTGCCGGAGTTCCGCCAGCACGCGCATTACACGGCCGCCCAGATACGGGTGCTGCGTAGCGCTGAGCAAGAAACATCACCCGAAACACAAGCGCAGGAAGTGCATCACTGGGTACGCAATTCCACCGGCATAGAAGTGGTGCGCAATCCGGATGAATTCCCCAATGTCATCGACAAGCCTTTTGTTGAACTTTTCACGGATGTGTTCGAAACCCAGCTCAGCCAGGAACTGAACGAGCCGGTGGATGTGTACTTCAAGTTCAAGCCGACACCCGTGCTGTGGATACACGTGCCATCGATGAAGCAGGTGTGGATACGCGAGCCCCTGCTTTTCTTCGCGCAGTACAACCCCTACATCATCATCGCCTGGCTGATAGGCGTGCCCATCCTCAGCATCATCGCTATCGTGGTACTGGTGCGTCAGCTCAACCGTCCTCTCAAGCGCCTGCAGCTCGCCGCACTGCGCGTGGGCAAGGGCCAGCATGCCACACAGCTGGAAACACAAAGCGGCCCCACGGAAATCCGCGCCGTGAATCGCGCCTTCAACCAGATGACGCGCGAAATACAGCAAGCCACGAAAGAACGCAGCTTCATGCTCGCCGGCATTTCGCATGATCTGCGCACACCGCTGACCCGCCTGCGCCTCACGGCAGAAATGATGAAGGACAAGGAACTGTCCGAGGGCATGGTGCTGGATATCGAGGACATGGATGCCATCCTTGACCAGTTCATTGCCTATATGCGCGACGGCTCCGACGAAGCCATTGAAACCGCCAACTTCAATCTGCTCGTCTCGGAAATCGTGGCGCAGTTTTCCGCCTCAGGCGAAATCCGTTTCACACCGGCCGAGCTGCCGGACATGCCCATGAAGCGTCTCTCGCTGAAACGCATGCTGGACAATCTGGTGAGCAATGCCATGCGCTATGGCGGCGCGCCTCTGGATATACGCACCGAGCACGATGCTGCTGAAAAGAATCTGGTCCTCACCCTGCGTGATCATGGCCCCGGCATCAATGAAGCGGACCTGCCCGACCTGCTGCAGCCTTTCATACGTGGCGAAAGTGCGCGCACGACCCAGGGCTCGGGCCTCGGCCTCGCCATCGTCTCGCGCATCGTGAAAATGCATAACGGCCAGCTCGCCATCAACAACCACCCCGAAGGGGGCCTGGTAGTTAAAATCAGCCTGCCGCTGAATCGCCGCCCCGGGAAAGCCTGAGCAGGCAGCAGCATGACAATAAAAAAGCCGGCATCAGCCGGCTTTTTTATTGTCGCAACAATCAATGCAGGCGATGCGAACCGCCGGAGCCGCCACGCAACATCTTTTCCACATCAATGGGATCGAAACGGTATTCCTGATTGCAGAACTGGCAGCTGATTTCTATGGCGCCTTGTTCCGCCACGATATCGCGCAGCTCGGCCTCCCCCAGGGAAATCAGCACCTGCTCGGTACGCTCGCGCGAGCAATTGCAGCGGAAGATCACTTCATCCGTCTGCAAGAGCTCCACCACTTCCTCGTTATAGAGACGGTACAGCAGTTCCGTGGCCGGCAGCTCCAGCATTTCCTGGGCCGTTATGGTTTCCGTGAGGCTGCACAGACGCGGCCAGATATCGGCATCACTGCCCTCGTCATGGCCGGGCAGCACCTGCAGCATGAGTCCGGCTGCATTTTCGCCATCCGCGGCCAGCCAGATGCGCGTGGGCAATTGTTCCGACTGCTCGAAATAATGTTCAAGGCAACCCGCCAGTGTTTCGCTATTGAAAGGGACGATGCCCTGATAACGCTGGCCGTGATCGGGATCTATGGTGATGACCAACTGGGCTTCGCCTACCAGTTCGGGCAAGGACAGGGCGGCACTGGCATCGGTCCAGCTCTCTCCCAGTTGCGCAATGCCGCGCAATTCGCGCCGGTGATTGCACTCCACCATCAAGGCTTCCAGCGGGCCGTTGCCGCGCACCTGCAGGATGAGCGAGCCCTCGAATTTGAGCGTGCTGGTCAATAAAACGCTGGCGGCCAGTGCTTCCGACAAAAGGTTGGCGATGCGTGGCGGATAATCGTGGCGATCCAGCACCGCGCCCACGCTGTCGGAAAGCTGCACCAGCTCGCCACGCACCGGACTTTCACTGAAATGGAAACGCTGGACAAAATCGCTCATCAAAACCCCCGCAAAACTGTCGCGATTCTAGCATGAGGCACAAGACTGACCCCACCGTCGCAACTGCTGCGACAAAAGCCTCTTGACCTCGAACACGCTCACCCTTAGCTTGCCCGCCCACAAGCCTGACTCGCCCTGACCACTCCGCATCGGACTTATCGATGCTTGCCGGTCGGCGATTTCTGTCTAGGCTTGTGGCGTCTGCTTACTTCTCTAGCCAGCAGGCTCATGGAACCGACCGGGAGGAACCCCACATGAAACTCACCCGAATTGCTCTTGCCGCGATGCTGGCTCCCCTGGCGATGTGTGCCCAGGCTGAAGTCACCTTCACCCCCATGGCCACTTACCACCTTTTCGACAGCGACAAGAAAGACGGTCTGGAAGACACCGTGGGCTATGCCCTGGGTCTGGGCTACCGCTTCACCCCGGCCTGGGGCGTGGAAGTCCACTACGGCCGCACCGAGCCTGAATTCGAAGTCGGCGGTGGCGATGGCCGCGACAGCCGTCTGACCCTGGACGGCTATTACGCTTTCAACGCCGCCGGCTCCTTCTCCCCCTACATCCTCGTGGGTGGCGGTCAGGAAAACCAGAAATATGATGGCGACGACAATTTCGAAAGCACCATCGCCAACGCGGCCATCGGCGCCTTCTGGCGCTTCAACGAATACGTTGCCCTGCGCGCTGAAGTGCGTGATGTCTACAACTTCGATATCGAGTCCAACGACCAGATCGTAGGCCTGGGCATCGAGTTCTCCGGTGCCGACGGTGGCAGCAGCAAGGCTGACTCCACCCCTGAGCCCCAGCCCGAGCCGCAGCAGATTGAAGAAGCGGCTGCCGCAGTCGCCCCCGTGGCCGCTGCTGTCGTGGACAGCGATGGTGACGGCGTGGCCGACGTAGCCGACAAATGCTCCGACAGCCCCGCCGGTGTGCAGGTAGATGCCGATGGCTGCCCGCTTGATGGCGACAAGGATGGCGTGCCTGACTATCGCGACCAGTGCCCGACCACGGCTGCCGGTGTGGTGGTGGACGACAAGGGCTGCGACAAGGTCCTGACCGAAGCCATCAACAAGCAGCTTTCCGTCACCTTCGACAGCGGCAAGGTCGTGGTGAAGGATCAGTACAAGGCTGAAATCGGTGAAGTGGCTGCCCTGCTCAAGCAGTACCCGGGCACCAGCGCTGAAATCCAGGGTCACACCGACTCCAGCGGCAAGAAGGCCAGCAACGACAAACTGTCGCAGCAGCGCGCCGATGCCGTGAAGGCCGTACTGGTGAACGAGTTTGGCGTGGACGCCAGCCGCGTTTCCGCCAAGGGTTATGGTTCCAGCCAGCCGGTGGCCGACAACAAGACGGCTGAAGGCAAGGCCCAGAACCGTCGCGTGATCGCCATCATCAGCGGCGAAGCCAAGAAGGTGCAGAAGAAGAAGTAATTCTTCCCCTGCCAAAACAAAGGCCGCCTTCGGGCGGCCTTTGTTTTTTGGGGCTCCGGCTTTTCTCCGAACTCAGCGCACCTGCCCGAAGAGATCGCGGAAGCTGGCGTAATAGGACGCCATGAGCACGGGCACCGCCACCAGCAGGCCTATGACCAGAGCCAGCGTTCCGCCCAGCAGCACAAAAAAGCCCACGATGCTGTAGAGCAGGAAGGGCAGCCAGTTGCGCAGGCAGGCCGCAAAGCTGGCCTTCATGGCCGCAACCGCACCAAGATCGGTATAGAAGACCAGGCCCGGCGCAAACCAGTAGGCCGCGGCAATCAGGAAGATGGCGGCCAGGGCCACCAGCGCGACTACCAGCATCAGCAGGCCACTGCCACCCGCCAGCAAGCTGGCCACGATCTGCTCCGGATCATTGCTCTCGAAGGCGCTGGAGCCGGCCCCCAGCAGTACGGCAATCAACACGGCCGCCACCACCACGACCCCCACGATCAAGAGGGCATAGAGCAGGGCCACCGTCACCAGCGGACCGGTCTTCTCGCGAAAGCCCACAAAGAGCCGGCCAAGATCTGCCTCTTCGCCTTGGGCCAGACCATGGGCAAAAGCCAGCAGGCCGGCCATGAAGAGCGGGCCGATGAGCAGGCTGGCAATGCTGCCAATCAGGGGCAGGAAGCCCAGCACCATCTGTATGGCGAACAGGATGACCAGCGCCACTATCCACAGCGCCGGCGCCAGCTTGAAGAGCGCCCAGCCTTCACCTATCCAGCTCACGCCGCGGCTGGCATCCACCCGGGCCGCCGGCGCCGCGAACAGGACCTCGGCACCGTATTCCGGTACATCGGTCACCGTTGCTTCGGGCGGGCGATAGGGATTCAGGGGAGACGACATGTTTTTCCTCCTTGGCAAACAGGGCGCGCAAATCGCGCCATCGCATCCGATGCTGTCAGGACTGGCCCGAAGGGACAACCGCCCAGCCCGCAAAACCACCGGGTTTTGCCGGACAGCGCAGTGCTCGCCGTTTCACCCCGTTTCTGTATAATCGCCGCCTTTTCGTACAGCCCATCCCTCCTCAGACCCCCGGGCCGACCTGCCCCCTGGTGAATACCGTGTCTATCCAGAACATCCGCAACATCGCCATCATTGCCCACGTTGACCATGGCAAAACCACCCTCGTCGACAAGCTCCTGCAGCAGTCGGGCACCCTCGGCGAACGCGCCGGCGAAATCGAACGCGTGATGGACTCCAACGATCAGGAAAAAGAACGCGGCATCACCATTCTGGCCAAGAACACCGCCATCAAGTGGACTGACAAGCGCAGCGGCACCGAATACGCCATCAATATCGTCGACACCCCGGGCCACGCCGACTTCGGTGGTGAAGTGGAGCGCGTGCTCTCCATGGTCGATTCCGTGCTGCTGCTGGTGGACGCCGTTGACGGCCCCATGCCGCAGACCCGCTTCGTGACCATGAAGGCCTTTGCCCAGGGTCTGAAGCCCATCGTCGTCATCAATAAAGTCGACCGACCCAGCGCGCGTCCGGACTGGGTCATCGATCAGGTTTTCGATCTTTTCGACAAACTCGGTGCCACTGACGAACAGCTGGACTTCCCCATCGTTTATGGCTCCGGCCTCAACGGTATTGCCGGCCTGGAACTCGACAAGCTCGCACCGGACATGACACCGCTGTTTGAAACCGTGGTGGATAAAGTGGCACCGCCGGATGCCGATGTGGACGGTCCTTTCCGCATGCAGATTTCTTCGCTGGACTACAACAGCTATGTCGGCGTTATCGGCATCGGCCGCATCCAGCGCGGCAAGGTGAAAACCAATACGCCCGTTGTCATCGTTGACCGCGAAGGCAAGAAGCGTAATGGCCGTATCCTGCAGATCATGGGCTATAGCGGCCTGACTCGCGTGGAAGTGGCTGATGCCCAGGCCGGCGATATTGTTTGCGTCACCGGCATGGAAGGCCTGCAGATTTCCGACACGCTCTGCGATCCGCAGAATGTGGAAGCACTGCCGCCCTTGTCCGTGGACGAGCCCACCGTGAGCATGACTTTCCAGGTGAACAACTCGCCCTTCGCCGGCCGCGAAGGCAAGTTCGTGACCTCGCGCAATATCAAGGACCGTCTGGAAAAGGAATTGATCCACAACGTCGCCCTGCGCGTTGAGCCTACCGATTCTCCGGACCGCTTCAAGGTTTCCGGTCGTGGCGAGCTGCATCTGTCCGTGCTGATCGAAAGCATGCGTCGTGAAGGCTATGAGCTGGGCGTGTCGCGTCCTGAAGTCATCATGAAAGAAATCGACGGTGTGAAGCAGGAACCCTTCGAGAGCGTGATTTTCGACGTGGAAGAACAGCACCAGGGTTCCGTGATGGAACAGATGGGCCTGCGCAAAGGCGAGCTCACCGATATGGTGCTGGACGGCAAGGGTCGCGTGCGTATCACCGCTACCGTGCCTTCGCGCGGCCTTATCGGCTTCCGTTCGGAATTCCTCACCATGACCTCCGGCACCGGCATCATGACCTCCAGCTTCGACAGCTACGGTCCGGTGAAATCCGGTGATGTGGCCAAGCGCAATAACGGCGTGCTGGTGTCCATGATTCACGGCACCGCACTGGCTTATGCCCTGTTCACGCTGCAGGAGCGCGGCCGTCTCTTCATCGGTCCGCAAACCGAAGTGTATGAAGGCATGGTGGTTGGCCAGAACGCGCGTGGCGAAGACATGGTGGTCAATCCCACCAAGGCCAAGCAGCTCACCAATATCCGCGCCGCCGGCACCGACGAAGCCCTGACCCTGACCCCGCACGTCAAGATGACGCTGGAACAGGCTCTGGAATTCATCGAAGACGACGAGCTGGTGGAAGTGACGCCGCAGACCATTCGTATCCGCAAGAAGCACTTGAGCGAAAACGAACGCAAGCGCGCCAGCCGCGGCAGCTGAGTTGTCGACCCATAAAAAAGCCCGCTGATGCGGGCTTTTTTATTCGTGTCATTGCCGCTGCTTTTCGCAGCGGCAACACGCCACGCCCGGAGTGAATCCGGGCTGCGCTCCGCCGCGGGCGCCTTGTGCTCATTTCAGAGAGAGCAAACACTCCTGCACAGCATTCCCGCCACTTCCCCTGTCAGTTCCCGCCGATGGCAGGGCCGACACACAGGCCTACGCTCCTTGTCCTTCCCTCCGGAATAACAAGACAGACAGCGAGGTCGCCATGGCAGATTTTTCCCAACTCTATATAGACGGTCAGTGGATTACGCCTGCGGGCAAAGGCCTGGCCGATGTCATCAATCCAGCTGACGGCTCCGTGGCCGGCCGCGTGCCGCTGGGCAATGCCGATGATGTGGATCGCGCCGCCCGTGCCGCCAAAAAAGCCTTTACCAGTTGGTCACAGACTTCTGCTGCCGAGCGCTCGCAATATCTCGCGAAAATTGCCGCAGGCCTTGAAAAGCATCTGCCGGAAATGGCGGCGCTGATTTCCTCCGAGCTGGGCAGCCCCATTCAGCTCTCGGCCGAAGTACAGGCCGGCCTGCCGCTCTTTGTCTGCCAGTCCTATATCGAACTCACTTCAGTGATGGAAAAAGAAGAAGTGGTGGGTAATTCCGTTGTGCTGCGTGAGCCGGTCGGTGTGTGCGGCTTTATCACGCCATGGAATTATCCCCTGCACCAGATCGTCGCCAAGGTGGCGCCTGCACTGGCTGCCGGCTGCGCCGTGGTGCTCAAGCCTTCGCAGGAAACGCCGCTGAATGCTTTCCTGTTTGCAAAAATCATTGATGAAGCCGGCCTGCCAGCCGGTGTTTTCAATCTGGTGAGCGGCCAGGGCAAAATCGTGGGCGAAGCCATGGCCTCGCATCCGGATATCGACATGGTGTCCATCACCGGCTCCACGGGTGCCGGCATACGCGTGGCAGAGCTTGCCGCCAAATCCGTAAAGCGTGTGGCGCAGGAGCTGGGCGGAAAATCCGCCAGCATCGTGCTGGAAGGTGCCGATCTGGAAGGCGCGGTGGCGCAAGGCGTCAACAACATCATCTTTAACAGTGGCCAGACCTGTTCTGCGCTGACACGCCTGCTGGTACCGGCTTCGCAGCAGGAAAAAGCCATCGCCATTGCGCAGAACATTCTCTCCGCCGTAAAGCCTGGCGCACCGGGCGAAGCCACGACTGCCATGGGCCCGCTGGTTTCCGAAGGCCAGCGTGACACTGTGGTGAAATATATTCGCACCGGCATGGAAGAAGGCGCACGCCTGATTGCCGGCGGCCCGGACAAACCGGCCGGCCTCGAAAAAGGTGCTTATGTCAGCCCCACGGTGTTTGCGGATGTGAAGAACAGCATGCGTATCGCGCAGGAAGAAATTTTCGGCCCGGTACTCTGCATCATTCCTTACAGCACAGAAGAAGAAGCCATCGCCATTGCCAATGATTCACCCTACGGCCTCTCCGGTGCCGTGTGGGCGCCCAGCGTGGAAAAGGCCAAAGCCGTGGCGCGTAAAATTCGCACCGGCCAGCTGGCCCTGAATGGCGGCCCCTTCAATCCGCTGGCCCCGTTTGGCGGCTACAAGCAATCCGGCAATGGTCGCGAACTGGGTGCGCATGCGCTTTACGAGTTCACGGAGCTCAAGGCCTTGCATCTGACCGCCTGAGCAAACATGAATAAAAAAGCCCGCTGTTGCGGGCTTTTTTATTTCTCTGATGCTGTGGCTGCTTACTTCTTTTCCGGCACCCAGCCCTTGGCACGTTCGTATTCCTCATTGGAGAGGAATTTCTCGCGCTGCTCGGCCAGGAATTTCTGAGCCTGGGCATCCATCACATTAAGACGATTTTCATTGATGATCATGGTCTGCTCTTTCAGCCAGAGCTGCCAGGCTTCCTTGGAAACAGTTTCAAACAGGGCCTGACCGGCAGGGCCGGGGAAGGGCGGGAAGGCCAGACCTTCAGCTTCTTTGCCCAGCTTGCGGCAGTTCACCATACGCGTCATTTCTTTTACCTCAGGAATTTTCCACAGCATGCTCGGCAGCCAGCTCGGCCAACATCTGTTTGATGGGCGCCGGCAGCCCAAGGGCGGGCAGGTCGCCGAGTTTACACCAGCGCGAAGGCCGTTCGGAAACCTGTGAGAGCTGCGTCTTGCGTACCAACGCCGGGCGCATGGTCAGATGATAATGACTAAAGGTGTGGCTTCGTTCAGCCAGCCATTCGGGCTTGGCGCTCGCCACACCCCAATCAGCTTTCAGTATCTGTTTAAGTGTGGCGTCGTCATCGGCCGCTGACTCCGGAAAGCTCCAGAGCCCGCCCCAGATGCCGGCAGGTGGACGCTGCTCCAGCAGAACCTCACCCTGCTCATTGAGAAAGACCAGCAGGGTGGTGAATTTTTCCGGAATGGCCTTGCTGGCTTTCTTTATCGGATACAGCGTGGGCTCACCCTCGGCCAAACCAGCGCAATGCGATTGCAAGGGACATAAAAGACAGGCCGGCTTGCTGCGTGTACACAGCGTGGCACCCAGATCCATCATGACCTGGTTGTAGTTATCCACACGCCTGGTTGGTGTGTGCTCATCGGCAAAAGCCCAGAGCGTCTTCTCGCCAGCGCTACCCGACTCCTTCACCGCATGAAAACGCGACAGCACGCGCTTTACATTGCCATCCAGAATCACGGCACGTGTTTGCCGGCTTAAAGACAGAATGGCACCTGCTGTGGAAAGACCGATGCCAGGAAGCTCGGCCACCTCTTCTACCGTGGCAGGAAATTCACCACCGAACCTCTCCACCAGCATCTGCGCCGCTTTATGCAGATTACGAGCACGCGCGTAATAACCCAGACCCGTCCAGTGATGCAGCACTTCATCCGCAGGCGCCGCCGCCAAGGCCTGCACCGTAGGGAAGCTGCTCATAAAGCGTTCGTAATAGGGAATGACGGTGCTGACCTGCGTCTGCTGCAGCATGATTTCGGAAATCCACACGCGATAGGGCGTGGTGTCCTGCTGCCAGGGCAGATGCTTGCGGCCATGCGCGTCATACCAGGCAAGTACGGCGGCAGCAAAATCGAAGTTCTTTTTCTTGGTCATTAATGCGTAGCTGGCGTAATGCGGGCGAAACGGGCTGCAGGATACTCCTGCAGCCCGCAGGGTTAACGCTTGAACAGTTTGTTCAGGCCTTCATTGAGTTTTTCGTTCAGCTTTTCCTTGGCCTTGTCCTTGCCTTCATCCACCTGTTGCTTCACCGCCTCATTCGGCGTGGAGGCACCACCTTTCAGACCCAGCTTTTCCAGGCCTTTGGCAGTGGCTGCCTTCAAGGCAATATCACTGATGGCCTTGCTGTCCAGCTTGCAGAGCGTGGCGATATTACCGGCGAGGTTGCCTTTGCACTGTACCGGCAGGGCGTAGGCAGCGTTCTTTTCACCCACCACGGACTTGTCCAGATTCATCTGGAATTTGTAGTCCAGCTCCTGCGTGACGAGATTGAAGGAACCCGCACCATTCACCTTGCCTTTCTTGAGATCGGCATTGAGGGATTTGCTGTTGAGCACGCCATTATCCAGGGTGTTGTTGGCGGCAAAACTGGCGATCTCCGTGTCCTTCTGCTTGTCGACTATGGTCTGCGCATCCTTGCCGGCCAGTGCCAGCAAGCCCTGGTATTTACCCAGCGCATTCATGGCCTCCTGCATGGCATTCACGCCGTGCAGCACCCCATTTTCGAATTTGAGATCGCTGGTACCGGTGACGGACTTCATCCAGGCATCCACGGTATTGCCGCGTACCGTGAGATTACCGGTGTAACTGGCCTTGCCTTCCAGCAAATCCTTTTTCAGGAATTTCTTGGCCAAGGGACCGATTTCCATATGCTGCAGTGATGGCTGCAGCTTGAGTACAGGCTGTGCGCCCTGCACATTGATATTCACCGGCACACTGAAGCCGCCGTTGTATATCGTGCCCTTGAGATCGCTGACATTGACCAGGCCATTACTGGCCGTTGCGGCCACACGGAAACCCGTCACCGGATATTCCATAGCCTTGAGCGATCCGGCCGTGAACGCCACATCCAGATTCTGTTCCTTGAGTAATTTGACCGGCAGCACTTCAGCAGAGCCACTGGAGGCTGGCGCTGCCACTGTTTTTGCAGCAGGAGTTGCCAGCGGCAAATAGCGGTCGGCATCCATCTTGTCGAGATTGAGGCGGGCATACTGGCGCATCGTCGCCAGATCACTGATGCCGGCCTCACCCGTGAGTGTGGACTCGTCCAGCTTCACGCGTATGTTTTTCAGCAGCACCTGTTTTTCATCACCGGCAATATCAGCGCTGAAGCTGGCACTCTTCAAAACATTGGCATCCGCCGTTTTGGGTGCTGCGATAGCCAGCGCACTCATGACATTACGCGGATTGAAAGCCGCCGTGGCCAGCTTGCCCGTGATGGCCATGCCTTTGGTAATGGGCGCATCGGGTTCTGTGCCTTGCAAGGCAGGAAGCTTTGCGCTCACTTCACCTTTGGTGCTCACACCAACAGCATCCAGTGCAAAAGCGGGAATGGCGAAGTCGCCTTGTTTCCAATTACCTGTGACGGGACCGTTATAGGAGACCGTTACAGGCTTGGGCCAGGCTTTATCCGGTACGCTGGCATTCAGTGTGAGCTGCGAAATATTAAGCGCGCCATCTGCCCAGTTGGTAACAAGCGCTGTAGCCAGTTCTGCCGTAAGCGGTGACGGACGCGCTGCATCCGGCCAGCCGGCTTTCACCTTGAGCGCATCCACTGTGAGTTGTGTTTTGGCGAGATCCGCCAGCACATTGCCACTGACATCCACCGTGGCCGGCGACTTCAGCGCCTTGTCCTGATAATCCGCTTTCAGGGCCAGGCCCTTGAGCGCAATCTGCTGCGCTTTCATGTCGGCGCGGATATCGCTTTTCAGCTCCACATTGGCCGGCGCCGGCAACAAGGTGCCGGAAAGCGCACTGGTGAAAACCAGTTTGCCGAGCTCATACACCTGCGCGTCCTGATCCAGCGTGATGGAGGTCTCCAGAGCATTTTTTGCAATCAGGGTTTTGCTGGCGGCATCTTGCTGCCGGAAGAGGAAAGACAGCTTGAGCGGGAAAGCTTTTTTTATGCCGATATCACTGGCTGCCACCGTCACATCTTCCACCGTGCGCTCGACACCCGCTTTTTCATCCTTGAGCAATACCGAGGTATTTTTCACATCCAGCTGCTTCACATTGAAATCCACGGTATCGGATTTCTTTTCTTCTTCATCGCTGGTGAGTTTGGACAGCATGCGGTCCCAGCTGGTGGAGCCGTCGGCATGCTGGATGAAGCGCACTTTGGCGCCATCCAGAAGCACGGCATCAATAGCAATTTTCTTGGAGAAGAGAGGCATCACCTGCACGCTGACGGCGGCCTTGTCGACCGCCACCAGGGTTTCCTTGGCCTGCGCATCGCTGAGCGCGACCTTGCCCAGCTTCACACCCAGACTGGGCCAGAGCGACCACTCCAGCTTGTCGTCTATGACCAGATCCATATCGGTCTTGTCTTTCACCAGCGCGGCGATTTCGCCCTTGTAGTCATTGGGATCGATAAAGAGCAGCAGGGCGGCCACGACCAGTACCACCAGGCCGACGAGGGAGCCGACGGCAATGCCGGCAATCTTGAGTGCGCGCATGACGACATCCTTGGCCAGAAGCCTTGCGATGAATGCAGAAGAAAGAGTGGGGGATTTTTTACTGTTTAGCGTGAGCCATAACAAGGCACTTTTTGTGGGCCCCCGGCTTTTCCCGGCAGAAGGGGCCTTGAAGCAAAACGCCCGCAACCGCGGGCGTTTTGTCAGGAGCTCAGTGGCAGGCGCCGGAGGAGCGCCATTTGACCGGCTCCGGCACTGCCGGGGCCTCAGCATGCGATGAGCAGGAGGGCGCACAGCTGGAGCAACCATTGTCGCAACCGGCTTTGGCGGCGGGTGCGACCATTGCCGCCAGACGCCCGAAACCACGTGCCTGCAAGCTGGCAGAAAAGGACTGCAGCCAGATGGCCGGCACATAGCGGCGCAGCACAAAGCCCAGGCTCCAGGCCATCAGCGCCGCGACGACCAGCCACTGCACGAGCATGCTCACAGGAAAGCTCCCGCCACGTTGTAGGTGATGAAGGCAAAGAGATAGGCCAGGGCAAACAGATAGCCGGTCATGATGCCCACCTGCTTCCAGGAGCCGGTCTCGCGGCGCACGGTGGCCAGCGTGGACAGGCACTGCGGCGCAAAGATGAACCACACCAGCAGGGACAAGGCCGTGGGCAGCGACCACTGCGCGGCAATCAGACTGCCCAGTGCGGCTTCGGTGCCGTCGCCGGAAAGCGCATACACCGTGCCCAGTGCCGCTACCACCACTTCACGCGCGGCCATGGCCGGAATCAGGGCGATACAGATTTCCCAGGGGAAGCCTATGGGCGCAAACAGCGGTGCCATGAAATGACCGAGACGACCGGCGAAGCTGTAATCAATCGGTGGCAGCGTGGCTCCTTCCGGAGGCGCCGGGAAGCTGGCCAGGAACCAGAGGATGATGGTGAGCGCGAAAATCACGCCGCCCACGCGCTTGATGAAAATCATGCCGCGCTCGTAAAGACCGAGGCCCACACTCTTCCAGTCCGGCAGGCGATAGCTGGGCAACTCCATGAGCAGGGCGTGCTCGCTCTTGTCTTTCTGCATCCACTTCATCACCCAGGCCACTACCAGCGCACTGACAATGCCGCCGGCATAAAGGGCAAACAGGATCAGGCCCTGCAGATTGAACCAGCCCCATACCGTCATGTCCGGAATGAAGGCGGCAATCAAAAGGGCATAGACCGGCAGGCG
>JAVHYE010000044.1:15624-16939 GCA_031119295.1 Pedobacter sp.
GAGAGCCAGCCCACGCTGGCTTCTATACCGTCCATGAAGGGCGCCGCCCAGGCAAACACCGCCTGGAAGACAAAGAACATGAGCACGGTGAGGATGGCGAGACCGGCTACCGGATGCAGCAGCACACGATCCAGGGCATCGTCACGCACATCGGTATTGCGCGGCATGGTGACGGCATCGGCAATCAACGCACGCACTTCGGCATGCAGATCGGCAGTCGCCTCATCACCTGCGGCAATGACCGGCAGCTCGTCATCCAGACGCGTGAGCAGAGCCTCCACGCCGCCCTTTTTCACCGCCACGGTTTCCACCACGGGCAGACCCAGGCGCTGAGACAATTTCTTCGCATCAATGACGATGCCGCGGCGACGCGCGTCATCCATCATGTTCAGCACCAGCAGCATGGGCCGACCCAGCGCACGCAACTCCAGCACGAAGCGCAGGTGCAGACGCAGATTGGTGGCATCGGCCACGCAGACCAACAGATCCGGTACGGCTTCACCCGGCAGCTCGCCGAGGCAGACAGCGCGCGTGATGGCTTCGTCCGGGCTGGTGGCCTGCAAGCTGTAGGCGCCGGGCAGGTCCAGCACCTGGGCATGGCGGCCGGAAGGCAGGGTCAAACGCCCCTCCTTTCTTTCCACGGTCACGCCGGCGTAATTGGCCACCTTCTGGCGGGCACCAGTGAGCTGGTTGAAGAGCGAGGTCTTGCCGCAATTGGGATTGCCGACCAGGGCAATACGCAGGGCGGCCACGTCTGCCGTACTCATGCCTTCACCTCATCGACCGTCACCCGGGCTGCCTCGGAACGACGCAGGGCAAAGCGCGTAAAGCCCACCTGCACCAGCAGGGGATCAGCCCCGAAAGGGCCGGAAGCGGTCACGCGCACGGTCTCGCCCGGCACAAAGCCAAGCTCGGCCAGACGGCGGGCAATGGGGTCCGCCTCATGGACGGCTTCAACAGCACGCACCACGGCAGAGACATAACGAGGGAGTTCGGAGAGAAGCACAACCGGATACCAGAATCAGGATGAGAACGATTCTCAGGACTCACCTGTATGGAGTCAAACCCTATTTCCCCGAGCTGACGATTACAGGCCCCGGCAGGTGCCGGAAACAACAAAAAGGCCACACAAGGTGGCCTTTTTGCAGGATGGCAGGGCTCAGTGCGCTTGCTCGGCCGCCAGTGCCGGCGCCTCATGCGGGCGCGCCGAGTGCAGCACACTGCCTTTGCGCAGGCTGCGCAGCAGCACGTAGAAGACCGGCGTGAGGAAGAGACCGAAAAAAGTCACACCCAGCATGCCGAAGAAGACGGCCAC
>JAVHYE010000044.1:17039-19585 GCA_031119295.1 Pedobacter sp.
AGGATTTTCTGGTAGGTGAGATCAGTCCACTCGAATTTCACGCCACGCGGCAGAGTCTCTGCCGCAATACGCTCGGCAGCTGCTTCAGCCTGACTCGATGAATAACCCGGGGCCGGGCCACCATTGATATCAGCGGCGGTATACCCGTTGTAGCGCACCACCATTTCCGGACCGAAAGTTTCCTTCACCGTGACCAGCGAGGAGAGCGGCACCATTTCACCGCTGCTGTTACGCGTCTTCAGCTGCAGGATGTCGTCGGCATGCGCACGGAAAGGCGCATCGGCCTGGGCACGCACCTGATAGACGCGGCCGAATTTGTTGAAGTCGTTGACATAGAGCGAGCCCAGATAAATCTGCATGGTCTCGAACACATCCGTCACCGGCACACCCAGCTGCTTGGCTTTTACGCGATCCAGATCGACATCCAGCTGCGGCACATTGATCTGGTAGCTGGAAAACATGGGACCGAGCTCCGGCGCTTTCGCTGCTGCCGCCATGAAATCATTGGCGGCCTTGTTCAACTCCTCATAACCCAGCGCACCACGGTCTTCTATCTGCAATTTGAAGCCACCAACCGTTCCCAATCCCATCACCGGTGGCGGCGGGAAAATCGCAATGAAAGCCTCCTGTATGCCACCGAACTGCTGATTCAGGGCACCGGCAATCGCATCCGCAGAAAGCTCCTTGCTCTTGCGCTCTTCAAAAGGCTTGAGCGTGACAAAGACAATGCCGGCGCTGGAGCTATTGGTGAAGCCATTAATGGAAAGGCCAGGAAAAGCCACAGCACTTTCCACACCGGGCTGCTTGAGCGCGATATCGCCCATACGGCGTATCACTTCTTCGGTCCGATCCAAAGAAGCTCCACTGGGCAATTGCGTGAAGCCGATCAGATACTGCTTGTCCTGGGCCGGCACA
Source organism: Pedobacter sp. (assembly GCA_031119295.1). Classification (GTDB taxonomy): domain Bacteria; phylum Pseudomonadota; class Gammaproteobacteria; order Pseudomonadales; family Moraxellaceae; genus UBA2031. The sequence goes on from JAVHYE010000044.1 coordinate 17,955, forward strand.
AAACCACCGGGCACCACATAGGAAACCGCAATGGCGAGACCCACCAGCACGGCATACACGCCCATGGCCGAGGCCTTGCGTGAAATCACGCCGGTCACGCCGCGACCGTAATTATCGGAAGCGCGATTGAAGAAACGGTTGAAGGCAGCAAAGAAACGCCCGAAGAGCTTGTTCATGATGCGGGTCAGTGTATCCGGCTTGGCGTCATGGCCTTTCAGCAAGAGCGCCGCAAGCGCAGGCGACAGCGTCAGCGAATTGAAGGCCGAGATCACCGTGGAAATCGCGATGGTCATGGCGAACTGCTTGTAGAACTGCCCGGTTAGACCCGTCATGAAGGCCAGCGGCACAAATACGGCCACCAGCGTCAACGCAATCGCAATGATGGGGCCGCTGACTTCACGCATGGCACGGTAAGTCGCTTCGCGCGGCGCCAGACCCGCTGCAATATTGCGCTCCACGTTTTCCACCACCACGATGGCATCGTCCACGACGATGCCTATGGCCAGCACCATGCCGAAGAGTGACAAGGCATTGATGGAATAACCAAAGCCCAGCATCAGCGAGAAGGTACCAACAATGGAAACCGGAACCGCCAACAAGGGAATGATGGAGGCGCGCCAGGTTTGCAGGAAGACAATGACCACCAGCACCACGAGCGCAATGGCTTCCAGCAGGGTGATGATCACCGCCTTGATACTGGCGCGTACAAACTGCGTGGGGTCATAGACAATGCGGTACTGAACTGACGAGGGAAAATCTTTCGCCAGATCGGCCATGGTCTCGCGCACCTGCGCCGATACTTCAAGAGCATTGGCACCCGGTGCCTGGAAAATGGGAATGGCCACCGCCGGCTTGTTATCCAGCAGAGAACGCAGCCCGTACTCAGAAGCAGCCAGCTCTATACGCGCCACATCAGCAAGACGCGTCACTGCACCATCAGCCGATGTCTTGAGTACGATTTCGGAAAATTCGGCTTCCGTGCTCAAACGACCTTGTGCATTCACGGAAAGCTGCAGGGGCACATCCGCACCATTCGGCGAACCGCCGATAACGCCGGCGGCCACCTGCACATTCTGCTCGCGTATAGCCTGTATCACTTCAGCCGCAGTCAGCCCGCGCTGCGCCACTTTCTGCGGATCCAACCAGACACGCATGGCGTAATTGCCGGAACCGAAAAGACCGACTTCGCCCACACCCTGGATACGTGCCAGCCTGTCTTTCACATTGAGCACGGCATAGTTGCGCAGGTAGGTCATGTCATAGCGGTTATCCGGCGAGATCAGATGCACCACCATGGTCAGTGTCGGCGAACTCTTGATGGTAGTAACACCGAGGCGCTGCACATCAGCCGGCAAACGCGGCAATGCCTGTGCCACACGATTTTGCACCAGCTGCTGCGCCTTGTCCGGATCCACACCCAGCTTGAAATTCACCGTCACCGTAAGATTGCCGTCGCTGTTCGCCTGCGACTGCATGTAGAGCATGTTCTCCACACCGTTGATGGATTCTTCCAGCGGTGAGGCCACGGTTTCCGCAATCACTTTCGGATTGGCGCCGGGATATTGCGCACGCACCACCACCGATGGCGGGACCACTTCCGGATATTCGGAAATCGGCAGCTTGAACAGCGA
>JAVHYE010000044.1:19685-21983 GCA_031119295.1 Pedobacter sp.
CCACCGATGGCGGGACCACTTCCGGATATTCGGAAATCGGCAGCTTGAACAGCGAAAGTGCTCCAGCGAGCAGGATGAGCACGGACAACACGCCGGCAAATATCGGCCTGTCGATAAAGAATTTTGAAATATTCATGATTTACTTCCTGCTGGCCACGAGTGCCTGGCTGGCTGGAGCGGCCATGGCTACTACATGCGGCGTCACTGCATCGCCGGGCCGCACGCGCTGCAAGCCGTTCACCACGATGCGCTCACCACCCTTGATACCCGACTCGACTATGCGAAGACCTTCATGCACGGCGCCCAGCTGTACTTCGCGATAAGTCGTGTGATTAGCGGCATCGACGACCAGCACAAAACGCTTGGCCTGATCCGTGCCCACCGCCTTTTCATCAATCAGCACAGCGCTACGCGGCTCGCCGCCACCCAGACGTATGCGTGCATACAGGCCGGGCAGCAGGCTGCCGTCCTTGTTGTCGAAGGCCGCACGTACGCGAATCGTTCCGGAAGAAATATCGAGATGGTTGTCCACCGAGCTGACGCGGCCTTCACGCGAATAGCCGCTTTCATTCGCCAGGCCGAGAGAAACAGGTGCAGCTGCTTTTCCGTTGCGCGCGGGATTGATGAATTTCAGGAAGGTCTGTTCGTCCACATCAAAGGAGGCATAAACCGGTGATACCGAGACCAGCGTGGTCAGCGCCGGCCCGGCACCGGCGGAAACAATATTGCCCACCGTGACTTCAGCGCGTGATACGCGACCTGCCACGGGCGCCGTCACCTGCGTATACGCCAGATTGAGTTTTGCAGCGGTGAGTGCCGCCTGTGCCGCCTGACGATTGGCCGCTGCTTCAGCGGCTTCATTCTGCTTGGCATCGAAATCACGACGGGAAATTACACCGCGCCCGACCAGCGTTTCACTGCGCCCCAGATCAGTCGCCGTGTAAGAGGCACGAGCATCAGCAGCGGCCAGCGCTGCGCGCGCACGCTCCACTTCAGCGGCATAAGGCCGCGGATCAATGGTGAAAAGTGCATCACCCTTTTTCACCAGGCTGCCATCGCGAAAATGCACGGCGGTAATGGTGCCGGAGACCAGCGGACGGATATCGACACGATCCACCGCCTCCAGGCGACCGGAATAACTTTGCCAGTCGATGATGCGCTGCTCGCTCACCTCGGCCACGTCTACCGCCACGGCCGGTGCGGCCGCCGCCGGGGGATGAGCCTCATCGGCACCGGCCTGCAGGCTGACGGCGGCGATGCCGGAGACGGCCAGCACACCGGCCAGGGAAAGGGCTATCGTCAAACGCTTGCGGGAAAAGGCGGGAAGAGACATGGCGCGGTCCTCGGCACATAAAGTGGCAAATCGGAAAGCGGCGACCGGCATCGCAGGGGGCAATGTCGTAAGGCGGCTTCCGGGATAGGCCTATGCTGGGCATTTGCCGCGAGCGAATAAATACAGACAATTTGACAACACTATTCGCCGTGGACGAATAATCTGGCCGCAGCGAACCACAGGGGCCCGGCCCCGGCAGGAGGAGTCATGGACCGTTTCCAGGCCATGCAGGTCTTTACCCGTGTTGTTGATACCAGCAGCTTCAGTCTGGCGGCGGACAATCTCGGCCTGCCCCGGGCCACCGTCACCACCACCATCCAGAACCTGGAAAAGCGCCTGCAGGTACGCCTGCTCAACCGCACCACGCGCAAGGTCAGCCTGACGCCGGACGGCGCCGCCTATTACGAGCGGGCCATGCGCATCCTCGCGGATGTGGAGGAAAGCGAGTCTTCCTTCAACGACGTGACGCGCGGCCCCAAGGGCCGGCTGCGCATAGACGTGCCGGCCTCCATAGGCCGCCTCATCATCATTCCCAAGCTTTGCGAGTTCTATACCCGCTACCCGGACATCGAGCTGGTGATAGGCATGGGTGACCGTCCCGTGGACATGGTGCGCGAGGCCGTGGACTGCGTGGTGCGCCTCGGCGAATTGCAGGACTCCTCGCTGATCGCCCGCCGCATAGGCACTTTCCAGGGCGTGACCTGCGCCGCACCGGAATACCTGGCCGAATACGGCACACCGCAGACCCTGGAAGACCTCAACCAGCACCACGCCGTGCATTACTTCTCCAGCCGCACCGGCCGCACCATAGACTGGGATTTCGTGATCGACGGCATCACCACCGAAGTGAAAGTGAAGGGCGTGGTCTCCGTGAATGATGCTGATGCCTATGTGGCCTGCGGCCTGCAGGGCTTCGGCCTCATACAGGCCGCCCGCTTCATGGTGCTGCCGCACCTGGAGTCCGG
>JAVHYE010000195.1 GCA_031119295.1 Pedobacter sp.
TCCCAGAGCAGATCGATCTTGTTCAGCACGGCATACATGGCGGCGCCACGGCGCTTGGCAATGTCGTGCACATGGCTGTTCCAGATGGCGAAATCGCTGGCCGTCACACCGGAATCGGCAGAGAGCACAAATACCAGCGCCTGCGCATCCGGCAGCAATGAGAGCGTGAGCTCGGGTTCTGCACCCAGTGCATTGAGACCGGGCGTATCGATAATGGCCAGGCCCTGACGCAGCAGCGGGTGATCGATATTGATCAGCGCATGGCGCCAGGCCGGAATATGCACATGATTCGTTTTGCCCAGCGAGGGCTCCAGATATTCCACCTGGAAGCCGAGTTCGGCGGCAATCTCGATACTCACTTCACGGGTTTGCGCCACTTCCATGAAAGCTTTTTTCATGGCGGCGGGATCATCGAGATTGATGGTGAGATGCACCCAGTGCTCGAGCTGCTGCTTGTAGTGCTGCAGCGGCACATTGTCGCCACGCGTCTGGATAGGCAGCAATTTTATATAAGCGCCCGTGGCGGAAGGATCGTAGAAAAGCTCGGTGGGACACATGGTGGTACGGCCGATGCGCGTGGGCAGGAGGCGCTGGCCGTAATGGCGACCGAGTATGGCATTGATGAGTTCGGATTTGCCGCGGGAAAATTCGCCCACGAAGGCCAGCAGGATGCGATCAAAACGCAGGGTTTTCAGCGCGGCTGCCAGGCGGTCATCCACTTCACGATTATTCAGGCCCTGACTGTTCAGCCAGTTGCGATAACGGGCAATCTCGCGGGCAATGGCCTGCTTCCAGGCCGTGAATGCTTCGACCTGATGCGAAAGCTGATCCATCTCGGTTGCCATGCCACTCCCTCAATAAAGCGCTCCGGCGCGGGAACTCCCGCCACTGCGGCCCTACCGGATTAATGATCTGCGGATAATCCCCCAGAGCACCGCACAATTCACGCTGAATCAGCGGAAAAAAACCTGCATGCTGCTAATGCCCCGCCGACTGCGGGGTCTCTTATAACACTCCCGCTGCTGGCAGAGCAGCGGGAAGTACCTGCGCGCCGATGATGCGCAGGCGTTTGCGGCGCGCGCTTTCGCCGCTCAGCAAGACCACGGCAGCAAGACTGACAGCAAATGCATCAGCCAGAAAGCGGCGCAATTCATCATTGGCACGGCCGTCCTGTGCGGGCGCGGCCAAGCGAACCTTCAAGGCATCACCATGCAAACCGGCAAAGGCCGACTGCTTTGCCCCGGGCTGGGCATGTATCTGCAGCAGCAGATCATCACCCTCCCGGCGCCATGCCGTATTCACATCAGGCTCTTCATGTCCGGGCCTTCACATCTGACCCACGGCCTGCAATAGCGGCATCGCGGCAGCACCCAGCAGTATCTTGAAAACCTGTATGCCGAGAAAAGCGATGATGGGCGAGAGATCAATGCCCCCCATGGCCGGCAGCAGACGGCGACAAGGCGCCAGCAGCGGCTCGGTGATCTGGTGCACCAGCACCGCGGCCGGGCTGTAGCTGCCGGGCGCCACCCAGGACAACACCACGCTGATGATGAGCGTCCAGAAATAGAAATCGGCGGCCAGCATGAGCAGCTGCAGCACCGTCATCACGACCAGCAGCAAGGGCGGGTAAGTTCCCATGCCGCTCGCCATGCCCACCAGGGTGAGCTCTATCATCTTGAAGAGCAGGATGAGCACCAGCACCGAGGGCTCCCAGCTGCGATTGCCGGGAATGATGCGGCGCAAGGGATCCACGAAAGGCGACGTGGCCTTCACCACGAACTGGGCGATGGGGTTGTAGTAATCGGCATGCAAGAGCTGCAGCAGGAAGCGCAGCCAGAGAATGACGATGTAGATATCAAAAGCAGTGGTGAGGATGAGGGTGCTCACTTGCGATATCGCGTTCATTCACAGGTCCTGAAAGTCGGAAAAATCAGTCGGCGCTGCCCAGCTGCTCAGCCAGCTCGCCGCCACGGTCGGCACAAGCCTTGAGGGCATGCGCAAAAATAGCCTTGAGGCCGGCCTCGTCGAAAGCGGCCACGGCACGCTCAGTGGTGCCGCCGGGCGAAGTCACACGACGGCGCAGTTCATCCGGACCGACATCGGCCGTAATCGCCATCTGCGCTGCGCCCAGGGCCGTCTGCAGGGTAAGTGCACGTGCCGCTTTCTCGTCCAGACCCAGCTCACGGCCGGCCGCCATCATGGCTTCCATCACATAAAAGAAATACGCGGGCCCCGAACCGGACACCGCCGTTACGGCATCAATCAGCTCTTCCTTGTCCACCCAAAGCGTGAGGCCGACAGCCCCCAGAATGGCTTCGGCTGCGGCCTTCTGCTCTGCGCTCACGGCCGCATTGGCATAAAGGCCGGTCGCGCCGGCCTGCACCAGCGCCGGGGTATTGGGCATGGCCCTCACCACCGGCAGGGCACCGCCCAGCCAGCGCTCAAGACTGGCTACTGGAATGCCGGCCGCAATGGAAATGATGAGGGGACGTTTCTTCTGGGCGATTTCCGCCAGCGGCTTGAGCACCTGGCTCATGACCTGCGGCTTGACCGCCAGCACCAGCACATCGGCATGGTCCAGCAGGGCGAGATTATCGGTCGTGGTCTTGAGGCCGCGCTGGGCATGGGCCTCCAGCTGGGCGGGATAGGCATCAGAGAGGGCGATGTGGGCGGGCTTCCAGCCCCGGGCCAGAAGGCCGCCTGCCAGGGCCGAGGCCATATTGCCTGCGCCGAGGAATCCGATCTTGGTGCTGCTGCTCATGTCAGTGCCGCATCTTGAGAAAAGGGAATCAGTCCGCCGGATAATCACGGGCACCGAACAGCGCCGTGCCTATGCGCACCATGGTGCTGCCGGCCGCTACCGCGACTTCCAGATCATCCGACATGCCCATGGACAGGGTATCGAAGGTCTCCGGCGAAAGCCCCGGGATACTAGCGAGTAAATCCTGCCTTGTCTTTGCGAGTGCCGTGAAAGCAGCGCCATTGCCGGGACGGGGAATGCACATGAGGCCGCGCAGGCGGAGCCGGGGCAAGGCCAGCACGGTCGTCACCAGGGCCGGCAGCTCGGCAAGACTGCAGCCGGCCTTGCTGTCCTCGTCATCGATGTTCACCTGCAGGCACAGCTGCAAGGGCGGCAGCGCGGACGGCCGCTGCTCGGCCAGGCGGCGCGCAATCTTCTCGCGCTCCACGGAGTGCACCCAATGGAAGTGTTCGGCGACATCGCGGGTCTTGTTGCTCTGCAGCGGGCCTATGAAATGCCATTCCAATTCCGGACCAGCCAGATCGGCGAGCTCGGCAATCTTGCCCAGCCCTTCCTGCACATAGTTTTCACCAAAGGCCCGTTGCCCCGCTGCATACGCGGCACGCACGGCAGCAGCCGGCTTGGTCTTGCTGACCGCCAGCAGGCGTACAGAGCCCGGCGCCCGGTCGGCCATGGCTTCCGCCCGGGCGATGCGCAGGCGCAGGGCCTGCCAGTTTTCTGCAATCTCGCTCATTGAATATCAGACCGGACAAGCGGTAAGTTAGCCCGGGACCGGGATCGTCACCGGCCCGGTGTTCCTGCCGTCAAAAAACAATCATCGATTCTGGCAGAGCAGCCCTGGTGCTGCGAGCCTGATGTTGCCTTGCCGCCCTTGTTTACGGTGAGGCGTTTAACCGGAGTTTCCATGGACATTACCGAACTGCTTGCCTTCTCTGCCAAGAACGGTGCTTCCGACTTGCACCTCTCGGCCGGCCTGCCGCCCATGATCCGTGTTGACGGCGACGTGCGCCGCATCAACCTGCCGGCCCTGGAGCACAAGGAAGTCCACCGCCTCGTTTACGACATCATGAACGACAAGCAGCGCAAGGACTTCGAAGAATTCCTCGAGACCGACTTCTCCTTTGAAGTGCCGGGCGTGGCCCGTTTCCGTGTTAACGCCTTCAACCAGAACCGCGGCGCCGGCGCCGTGTTCCGTACCATTCCTTCCAAGGTACTGACCATGGAAGAACTGGGCATGGGCAAGGTCTTCCAGCAGATTTCCGACATCGCCCGCGGCATCGTGCTGGTGACCGGCCCCACCGGCTCCGGCAAATCCACCACGCTGGCCGCCATGCTCGACTACATCAACAACAACCGCTACGAGCACATCCTCACCATCGAAGACCCCATCGAATTCGTGCACGAATCCAAGAAGTGCCTGGTCAACCAGCGCGAAGTACACCGCGATACGCTTGGCTTCTCTGAGGCGCTCCGCTCCGCCCTCCGTGAAGATCCGGACATCATCCTCGTGGGTGAAATGCGTGACCTTGAAACCATACGTCTCGCCCTGACCGCCGCCGAAACCGGCCACCTTGTGTTCGGCACCCTGCACACCACCTCCGCTGCCAAGACCATGGACCGTGTGATCGACGTGTTCCCGGCCGAAGAAAAGGAAATGGTGCGCGGCATGCTCTCCGAATCCCTGCAGGCCGTGATCTCGCAAACACTTCTGAAGAAGAATGGTGGCGGCCGTGTCGCCGCCCACGAGATCATGATCGGCACCCCGGCCATCCGTAACCTCATCCGTGAAAACAAGGTGGCGCAGATGTATTCCGCCATCCAGACCGGCGGCGGCCTCGGCATGCAGACCCTGGACCAGTGCCTGAAGA
>JAVHYE010000045.1 GCA_031119295.1 Pedobacter sp.
CTCATGGCCCAGCAAAGCGAAGCTGATCTGCTTTGTCTGCTGCGCAAGAAATTCGGCCTGACCGACCGGGAGGCCATGCGGCAAATCTCGGACTATCTGAGCTCAGCACTGAGCTCCGGCCATTTCGCTGAAAGACTGAAAGCCATTAGCGACACTCCGCGCTCACCGTAAGGCCGCACTTCACAGCAATCTCCATCCTGTCGCGTGCCATACCGGGCTTGCGCCTGCCGGCTTGATGCTTCCTTACGGGTGATTCGCGTTGACGCCGCATGCCACCCGGCTTTTCCCTGTCAAAAACTGCCATAAAAAAAGAGGCCACTTGCGTGGCCTCTTTTTCATTATTTGCGAAGCGATCAGAACGGAATATCGTCGTCAAAATCGTCGTTGCCACGGGCCGGGGCATTGCCGCCGCCCTGGGGAGCACCGCCGAAGCCGCCGCCCTGATTACCCTGCGGGGCACGTTGCGGAGCACGCGAGGGCGCCGGTGCCGCACCCTGATCGAAATCTTCATAGCTGGGGAAGCTGCCGCCGCCGGCGAAATCATCACCGCCGCCTTGCTGGCCGCCACCAAAACCACCACCGCCCTGGCCACCACCACCACCACGGCTGTCCAGCATCTGCATGGTATTGGCCTTGATCTCGGTGCTGTAGCGATCCTGGCCGGTCTGCTTGTCCTGCCACTTGCGCGTGTGCAGGGAGCCTTCCACATAAACCTTGCTGCCCTTCTTCAGGTACTCACCGGCAATCTCGGCCAGCTTGCCGTAGAAGACCACACGGTGCCATTCCGTCTGCTCCTGCTGCTGGCCGGTGTTCTTGTCGCGCCAGGCTTCGGAGGTTGCGATGGTGATATTGGCGACAGCGCCGCCGGAGGGGAGGTAACGGACTTCGGGATCACGTCCCAGATTGCCGACCAGAATGACTTTGTTGACGCCGCGCATAGTCTTCGCCTCTCGTTACGTATGTGTGATTCATTGTGATGTCGCCCCACCCTTGCGGCAGCGCGAAGCCGAAACTCTACCCCAAGGCCGGGCCCGGGAGCTATGCCGATCAGAAGGAAGCGGTGTGGGATTTGTGACCGGGGCGGCACCCGGTGAATGCCGCAGCTACAACACCATCAAGCAGCGACAGCTTTTGCCGGAAAAGCCTCCAGGGCTTCTTCGTCCAGACGCTGCCGGTCCACCTTGAGATAGGCCACCTTTTCTTCCACCAGCACCACCACATCTTCCACACCGCTCACGGCACGCAGGCGCTGCGCCAGAGCCGGCGCCTCCTCGGCCGAAAGGGCCTCGAAACTCAGCATGATGCTGTGCAGGAAAGGCGGCTGCGCCATGCGCGAGGCAACCCAGAGCCAGATACCGGCAAACAGCGCCAGCACGGCAAACAGCAGGCTGGCACTGAGATGGCCATTGAGGGCGGCGCCCAGCGGACTGCCTATGCAGGCGCCCAGGAACTGGCTGGTGGAATACACGCCCATGGCCGTGCCCTTGCTGCCAGCCGGGCTGATCTTGCTCACCAGCGAAGGCAGCAGCGCTTCCAGCAGATTGAAACCAACAAAGAAGATGGAGAGGCCAATCACGAGCTCGGCCAGATTGCCATGCAGCAGGGAAAGCCAGCCCATGCTGAGAGCGATGGCGGCTACTGCCGTCACGAACACGCCCTTCATGCGGCGCTTCTTCTCCGCCAGGATGATGACGGGCACGATGGCAATGAAAGAGAGGAAGAGCACCGGCATATAGACCCAGCCGTGCAGTTGTACATCCAGGCCGCCATCATTCTTGAGCAGCACTGGCACCGACATGAAGAAAGCCGCCATCACGAGGTGCAGGCTGAAAATGCCCCAGTTGAGGCGCAGCAACTCGCGGTGCGCCAGCACGTCGCGCAATTGCTGCCAGTAGGTAGAGGGCGTCTGCCGTACCGAAGTCACCGGGTCCGGCACCAGCCACCAGCACACGGCCATGCCGCCCAAGCCCATGATGCTGGTGGACCAGAACAGACCGGAAAGACCGAAATGCCCCGCCAGCAAGGGGCCGCAAACAAAAGCGAGGGCGAAGGACACGCCTATGCTCATGCCGATGGCGGCCATGGCCTTGGTGCGTTGCTCGACGCGGGTGAGATCAGCCAGCAGGGCCATGACCACGCCGGATATGGCGCCTGCGCCTTGCAGGGCGCGGCCTATGATCACGCCCCAGATGCTGGTGGACAGCGCGGCAATGGCGCCGCCAATCGCGAAGAGCAGCATGCCCTGGATGATGAGGCGCTTGCGGCCGACGCGATCGGAAAGCTGTGAGAGTGGAATCTGCAGCAGGGCCTGGGCCAGGGCGTAGACGCCCACCGCCACCCCGATCAGCAAGGGCGTAGCACCGTCCAGCTCGCGGCCATAGATGGCAAACACCGGCATGATCATGAACAGGCCGATCATGCGCAGTGAGAACAGGCTGGCGAGGGTGGTAACGGCTCGGCGTTCGCCGGCGGTCATGGCATTCATGCAGCAATCCGTGTGTAGCTAGGCCCCGGCGCAAGCAGGTCCGGCTTCGACCGCCATGGCAGGCAGAAGTGCCCGGGAGCGGCGCATTCTAGGGCTTGGCAGGCGGATTTACGACATGGCACGCCCCTCCTGCCGCGCAACCTGTCTGTCAGCATGCCGGCAACTGTCTTGTTCACGGGTCAACAGGCGGCATGCGGCAGCCCTTGGCCTTCCCGTATAATCCGCGGTTCGCTCAAATGCGCCCGCCCCGCCTTCATTCGCAGTCCGGGGCCGGCCGAGGCCATTCCATGGACAAGATCACCATACGCGGCGCCCGCACCCACAACCTCAAGAATGTCGATCTCGATCTGCCACGCGACAAATTCGTGGTGATCACCGGCCTCTCCGGTTCGGGCAAATCCTCTCTCGCCTTCGACACGCTTTATGCCGAGGGCCAGCGCCGCTATGTGGAATCGCTGTCGGCCTATGCGCGGCAATTCCTCTCGCTCATGGAAAAACCGGATGTGGACCATATCGAAGGTCTCTCCCCCGCGATTTCCATCGAGCAGAAATCCACTTCGCATAATCCGCGCTCCACCGTCGGCACCATCACGGAAATCTACGATTATCTGCGCCTGCTTTATGCGCGCGCCGGCATTCCGCGCTGCCCCGATCATGATGTGGCACTGGAGGCGCAAACCGTTTCGCAGATGGTGGATCAGGTGATGACGCTGCCGGAAGGCACGGCCATCATGCTGCTGGCGCCCATAATCCAGGATCGCAAAGGCGAACACCTGCATGTCTTCGAGCAACTGAAAGCCGATGGTTTTGTACGTGCCCGTATCGACGGCATCGTGGTGGATCTCGATGAGGCCCCCACGCTCGACAAGCTGAAGAAACACACCATTGAAGTGGTGGTGGATCGCCTGAAAGTGCGTGACGACATTGCCCTGCGCCTTTCCGAATCTTTTGAAACGGCGCTGCGCCATGCCAGCGGCATAGCGCTGGTGGCTTTCATGGAGCCGGAAGCCAATGGCAAGACCAGGCCCGACCAGATTTTCTCGGCACGCTACGCCTGCCCGCATTGCGGCTATTCGCTGTCGGAGCTGGAGCCGCGTCTTTTCTCTTTCAACAATCCTGCCGGCGCCTGCCCCACTTGCGACGGCCTCGGCGTAAAACAGTTTTTCGATCCGGACCGCCTCATTACCGACCGTGATCTCGCACTTTCCGAAGGCGCCATACGCGGCTGGGACAAACGCAATGTCTATTACTTCAGCATGCTGGAAGCCTTGGCCGCGCATTACGGCTTTGATGTGGACACGCCATGGAAGAAGCTGACCAAGAAAGTGCAGAACGCCATTCTCAATGGCTCAGGCAAGGAAGAAATCGGCTTTTACTATTACAACGACAAAGGCCGGAAAGTGGTTCGCGAACACACTTTTGAAGGCGTGCTGCCGAATATGGAGCGGCGCTACCGCGAAACCGACTCCAATAATGTGCGCGAAGACCTGGCGCAATTCCTCAATCACACCGCCTGCACCGAGTGCAACGGCTCGCGCCTCAAGCGCGAAGCACGGCATGTCTTTATCGAAGACAAGGCTCTGCCGGACATCGTCAAACTGCCCATACAGCGCTCCTGCGATTATTTCGGCGAGCTCAAGCTGCAAGGCAAGCGCGGCGAGATTGCCGACAAGATCCTGAAAGAAATCCGCGAGCGCCTGCAGTTCCTCGTCAACGTCGGCCTGGACTATCTGTCCCTGGATCGTTCTGCTGAAACGCTCTCTGGCGGCGAAGCCCAGCGCATCCGTCTGGCCTCGCAAATCGGCGCCGGCCTTGTCGGCGTCATGTATGTGCTGGACGAGCCTTCTATCGGTCTGCATCAGCGCGACAATGAACGCCTGCTGGCCACACTGGTACGTCTGCGTGATCTCGGCAATACCGTGCTCGTGGTCGAGCATGATGAAGACGCCATACGCGCCGCTGACTATGTTGTCGATATCGGCCCGGGGGCCGGCGTGCATGGTGGCCGCGTGGTGGCCCAAGGTACTTTCGAGGATATCGTCAAGAACAAGAATTCGCTGACCGGCGACTATCTCTCCGGCCGCAAGCAGATAGAAATCCCGAAAAAGCGCACGCCTTTCGACAAGAAGAAAGTCCTCACCCTGACCGGCGCTACCGGCAATAACCTGAAGAATGTGACGGCGGAATTTCCGCTGGGCCTCATGACCTGCGTCACCGGTGTTTCCGGCTCCGGCAAATCCACGCTGGTGAATGCCACGCTCTATCCCATCACCGCCAAGGCACTGAATGGCGCCACCGTGATCGAGGAAGAGGAATACGAAAGCATTGATGGCCTGGAGCAGCTGGACAAGGTGGTCGATATCGACCAGAGCCCAATTGGCCGCACGCCGCGCTCCAATCCGGCCACCTACACCGGCATCTTCACACCGATACGTGAACTGTTTGCCGGCACTCAGGAAGCCCGTTCACGCGGCTATGGCCCCGGTCGCTTCTCCTTCAATGTGAAGGGTGGCCGCTGTGAGGCCTGCCAGGGCGATGGCGTTATCAAGGTGGAAATGCATTTCCTGCCCGATATCTATGTGCCTTGCGATGTCTGCAAGGGCAAGCGCTATAACCGTGAAACCCTGGAAGTGAAATACAAGGGCAAGAACATCACGGAAGTGCTGGAAATGACCGTGGAAGATGCACGTGAATTTTTCGATGCCATTCCCGCCCTCGCGCGCAAACTGCAGACGCTCGTTGATGTGGGTCTTTCCTATATCACCCTCGGACAAGCAGCAACCACACTTTCCGGTGGGGAGGCGCAGCGCGTAAAGCTGGCGCGCGAGCTTTCCAAGCGCGATACAGGACAGACGCTTTATATCCTCGACGAGCCCACCACCGGCCTGCACTTCCACGACATACAGCAATTGCTGGTGGTGCTGCATCGTCTGCGTGATCACGGCAATACCATTGTCGTCATCGAGCATAATCTGGATGTGGTGAAAACTGCCGACTGGGTGATCGACATGGGCCCCGAAGGCGGCGACGGCGGCGGCCAGGTGATTGCTACCGGCACGCCAGAAGATATTGCCAAAGCCAAAGCCTCTCATACCGGCCGCTTCCTCAAGCCCTTGCTAAAAGCGTAAGCAAGAGCCTGAGAAAAGCGGGCGGACTGGAAGGAGAGTCCCGTGAACTATCTGGCGCATCTGCATCTGGGTGGCGACACTCCCGCTGACATGCTGGGCAGCCTCTACGGTGATTTTGTCAAAGGCCCGCTGCGCGGCGACTATCCTGCCGAGATAGAAGCCGCCATACGCCTGCACCGGAAAATTGACGGCTTCACTGACGCGCATCCTCTCATCCTGCAGGCCAAACGCCGCTTTCCGGAAGCACGTCGCCGTTATGCCGGCATACTGCTGGACGTATTTTTCGATCACTGCCTGGCGTTGCATTGGCAGCGCTACTCCAAAGAGTCGCTCAGCAATTTCACGCAGCGTGTTTACGGCGTATTGCAAAACGAAAGCGATCTCCCCGGCAGGCTGCAACGCATTGCGCCATTGATGGCGGCCCAGGACTGGCTGGGCAGTTATGAGGACTTCCAGGTACTGAGCCAGGTCATCATGGGCATGCAACGCCGCCTCTCCCGTCCCGAAGGATTGCAGGGCGCCATGAGCGAGCTGGAAATTCTGTATGCCGAACTGGAACAGGACTTCCTGCTGTTCTATCCCGAGCTCATGCATTTTGCGGATAACACCCGACAAGACCTCATGATTTAACGCTTCTGCCTAGCTCGTTACCGAGCGGCTACAGCCCTATACGCCCGCTCAACACAGCGAAAACTGAAAGCAGCAAAGGAATACGGGAGGCTTGGGGCTCCAGTTTGATGTCCCGAACAGTCACAAGGAGGCGCTGTCATGGTGCTCAGCAAAAAAATCTCTCTTGCCACTCTTGTTCTTGCGCTGGCGGCCGGTGTGTCTGCCTGCAACAAGCCCGCAGAACCCACCACGGACTCTCCATCAGCTGCTGAACAGCTGGGCACGGAAGCCGGGCAGGCCCAGCAATCCACCAGCGAAGTGCTAAGCGGCGCATCCGACAAACTGGATGCCGCTGCCGACCAGGCCAAGGATGCAGCCTCTGATGCCAAGCAGTCCGCAAACGATGCCAAAGCCGACTTCCAGCAAGGCTATGAAGCCGGCAAGCGTCAGGAAGCCGGTGGCCGCTAAAAGTCCTACAAAAAGAAAACCGGGCATGGCCCGGTTTTTTTATGGTGAGGGCAAGCGCCCGCATGAGAAAATGCGAGCTCTTTCCCCTGAGAGCCGGCCGCGATGGAAATCATCCGCTCCCGCCAGAATCCCCTCGCCAAGCAGCTCGTCAAACTGGCAGAAAATCGCCGCGAACGCCTGAAGTCACGCCAGACCCTGCTGATAGGTACGCATCTCGTGGAGTCTGCCCTGCAGGCAGAATGGCCGCTGGAAAAATTGCTGATTTGCGAAGGCGAAGAACAGCGTCTGGAAATCCGGCAATTGCTGGAGCAAAGCAATATCCCCGCCCTCTTGCTGGACCGCGCCCTGTTTGAAGAAATCGAACAGACGCCCAGCACTACCGGCATTCTGGCCTTGGCCGCCCTGCCGGAAAATCCGGCACCACAACGCCAGGGCTTTTGTCTCTTGCTGGAGAATGTGCAGGACCCCGGCAATGTCGGCTCGATATTGCGCACAGCCGCAGCGGCTGGTGTGGATCAGGTCTGGCTCACGGCTGGCTGTGCCGATGTCTGGTCACCCAAGGTGCTGCGTGCCGGCATGGGAGCGCATTTCCGCCTGCCGCTGCTGGAACGAGTCAGCCTGGATGCAGTGCTCGCCGATTTTGCCGGCGCTGTCGCCATCACCACGCTGGAAGACGCGACATCGCTTTATCAGAGCGATCTGCGCGGTGATCTGGTGTTGGCCCTGGGCAGCGAAGGCGGTGGCGTCAGCGCCGAACTCAGCGCACGCGCAACGCAGCGCCTACATATCCCCATGACGGATGCCGTGGAGTCGCTGAATGTGGCGGCGGCGGCAGCCATCTGCCTGTTCGAGCGTCGCCGCCAGCTTGCCGGTTGAAAATCAGAAATGAAAAAAGCCGGGCAATGCCCGGCTTTTTTCACGACGCGAAAGCGATGCGCTTATTCAGCAGCAGCGACTTCGGTCTTGGCAACGATTTCGCGATCAACCAGCTCCACATAAGCCATGGGAGCAGCGTCGCCAGCACGGAAGCCAGCCTTCAGAACACGCAGGTAGCCGCCGTTACGAGCCTTGTAGCGCGGGCCCAGCACGGTGAACAGCTTGCCGACCACAGCCGCATTGCGGGTACGGGCGAAAGCCAGACGACGGTTGGCAACGGAGTCGACCTTGGCCAGCGTCAGCAGCGGCTCGGCAACGCGGCGCAGCTCTTTGGCCTTGGGCAGCGTGGTCTTGATCAGCTCGTGTTCGAACAGCGAGTTGGCCATGTTCTGGAACATGGCTTTGCGGTGGCTGCTGTTGCGGCCGAGTTTCACACCACTATTACGATGACGCATGGCTCAATTTCCTACAAAGCGGCAGTCGTTAATTAACGGCTGCGGTAATTCAGACGGTCGTCGTTGCGCAGGCTGGCGGGAGGCCAGTTTTCCAGACGCATGCCGAGCGAGAGGCCACGAGAGGCCAGCACGTCCTTGATTTCGGTGAGCGACTTCTTACCCAAGTTCGGGGTCTTCAGCAGCTCGACTTCGGTGCGCTGAACTAGATCACCGATGTAGTAAATGTTTTCGGCCTTGAGGCAGTTCGCGGAACGAACCGTGAGCTCAAGATCGTCCACCGGACGCAGCAGCAGGGGGTCGACTTCTTCGCGTGTTTCCACGACTTCAGGCGTCTTGTCCTTCTGCAGATCCACGAACACGGCGATCTGCTGCTGCAGGATGGTCGCTGCGCGGCGGATGGCTTCTTCCGGATCGATGGTGCCGTTGGTTTCCAGATCAATCACCAGCTTGTCGAGGTTGGTGCGCTGCTCCACACGGGCAGCTTCAACCACGTAGGCAACCTTGCGCACCGGGCTGAACGAAGCGTCCAGCTGGAGACGGCCGATAGGACGGGTCTCTTCTTCGGTGTAGCGGCTGTCTGCCGGCTCGTAACCGCGACCGCGGGTCACCTTCAGCTTCATCTTGAGATGGCCGTTGGCGCCGAGGTTGGCGATCACGTGATTCTTGTTCACCAGCTCGACATTGTGCGGCAGGCCGAGATCGGCAGCCGTCACAACACCCTGGCCCTTCTTGTCGAGGACCAGGAAAGCTTCGTTCTGTTCGTGCAGCTTGATGGCCAGGCCTTTCAGGTTGAGCAGGATTTCAATGACATCTTCCTGCACACCTTCGATGGCGCTGTACTCATGCTCCACGCCTTCGATTTCCACTTCGGCGACAGCAGCACCCGGCATGGACGACAGCAGGATGCGACGCAGGGCATTGCCCAGCGTATGACCGAACCCGCGCTCCAGCGGCTCCAGCGTCACCTTTGCATGGGTGGAGCTGATAGCAGAGACCGCGATGCTACGGGGAGTCAGAAACTCGTTGACAGCATGTGACATGGGCAAGACCTCAGGCGGTTCCTTACTTGGAGTACAACTCGACGATCAGATTTTCATTGATCTCGGAAGACAGATCAGAACGCTCAGGCTTGGACTTGAACGTACCTTCCATCTTGCTGGCATCCACTTCCAGCCATGCTGGCACGCCACGCTGGGCGGACAGCTCGAGTGCACTCTTCACACGCAGCTGGTTACGGGACTTTTCGTGCACCGTAATCACGTCGCCGGGCGACACCTGCATGGAGGCGATATTCACACGCTTACCATTCAGCAGGATGGCACGGTGGCTCACCAGCTGACGAGCTTCGGAACGCGTAGCACCGAAACCCATACGATAAACGACGTTGTCCAGACGGCCTTCCAGCAGCTGCAGCAGGTTTTCACCGGTTGCACCTTTGGCCTGGGCAGCAGCCTTGTAATAGTTGCTGAACTGACGCTCCAGTACGCCGTACATACGACGCACCTTCATCTTTTCACGCAGCTGGGTGCCATAGTCGGACAGACGACCCTTGCGGGAAGCGCCGTGCACGCCAGGAGGGGTGTCAGCTTTGCACTTGCTGTCGAGGGCGCGCACGCCGCTCTTCAGAAAAAGGTCAGTACCTTCGCGACGCGAGAGCTTGCACTTGGGACCAATGTAACGAGCCATTCTTCAAATTCCTCTTACACGCGACGCTTCTTGGACGGACGGCAGCCGTTGTGCGGAATCGGCGTGATGTCAGTGATGCTGTTGATCTTGTAGCCCACTGCATTCAGCGCACGCACAGCGGATTCGCGACCCGGACCCGGGCCCTTCACCAGCACGTCAAGATTCTTCAGGCCGTATTCGGCAGCAGCCTTGCCAGCCACTTCAGCAGCCACCTGGGCAGCGAAGGGGGTGGATTTACGCGAACCGCGGAAACCCTGACCACCGGAGGTTGCCCAGGAAAGGGCATTACCCTGACGATCAGTGATCGTCACGATGGTGTTGTTGAAGGAAGCGTGAATGTGGGCAATGCCTTCAGCAACCTGACGGGTTACTTTCTTGCGGCCACGAGTCGTGTCTTTAGCCATGGTTCTCTAGCGTCCGATTATTTCTTGATGGCCTTGCGCGGACCCTTACGGGTGCGGGCATTGGTCTTGGTGCGCTGACCGTGCACAGGCAGGCCACGGCGGTGACGGAGACCGCGGTAGCAGCCGAGATCCATCAGGCGCTTGATATTCATGGAAACTTCACGACGAAGGTCACCCTCGGTCGGGATCTTGGCGACTTCAGCACGCACGAGGTCGAGCTGTGCATCAGTCAGGTCCTTGATCTTGGTGGTCGGGGCGATGCCGACGGAGTCCAGAATCTTGGCAGACGTGGTCCGGCCGACACCATAGATATAGGTCAGCGAGATCACGGCATGCTTGTTGTCAGGGATGTTAACGCCGGCTATACGAGCCATTCACACTCACTCCACTTGTAAACCGTTACGGCCGTTGACTTTCGGCGAACGGACCCAGCGCGAAAGGCGCGAGAGTCTACTCGTCAGTAATCCGAAAATCAACAACCTGCCGGGACTATCAGCCCTGGCGCTGCTTGTGACGGGGTTCCGCGCTGCAGATCACACGGATGCTGCCATTGCGACGGACAATCTTGCAGTTAGCGCAGATCTTCTTGACGGAAGCCTGGACTTTCATGATGCACCACCCTTACTTGGTAAAGCTCTCAACAATCGGTTTCAACGGATCAGGCCGGTCGGGCCGTATCCCTTGAGGTTGGCCTTCTTCATCAAGGCCTCGTACTGGTGCGACATCAGGTGCGACTGGACCTGGGACATGAAGTCCATGACCACCACCACCACGATCAGCAGGGAGGTACCGCCCAGGTGGAAAGGCACCTGGAAAGCCACCTGCAGGATCATCGGCAGCAGACACACTGCCGTGATGTACAGGGCGCCGATCAAGGTCAGGCGGCCCAGCACGCTATCCACATAACGGGCGGTCTGGTCACCCGGACGTATGCCCGGAATGTAGGCGCCCGATTTCTTCAGGTTTTCCGCCACGTCTTTCGGGTTGAACATCAACGCCGTGTAGAAGTAGCAGAAGAAGATAATCAGCAAAGCAAACAACAGCAGGTAGAGCGGCTGGCCAGGTGACAGGGTCAAGGCCACATCCTGCAGCAGGCGCTGGAACCAGTTCGGGTTCTGTGCCTGCGCAAACCACTGACCCAGCGATGCCGGGAACAGCAGCAGCGAGCTGGCGAAAATCGCCGGAATCACGCCCGCCATATTGATCTTCAGCGGCAGATGGCTCTGCTGTGCGGCATAGAGGCGACGGCCCTGCTGGCGCTGTGCGTAGTTCACGGTAATGCGACGCTGGCCGCGCTCCATGAACACCACTGCACCCACTACCACCACCGCCAGACCTGCGAGCAACACCAGTGCAGCCGGATTCATTTCACCCTGACGGGCCGATTCCAGCGACATGCCGATAGCACTCGGAATCCCTGCCACGATACCGGCGAAGATGATCATGGAGATGCCGTTGCCGATACCACGCTCGGTGATCTGCTCACCCAGCCACATCAGGAACACCGTACCGGCCACCAGACTGGTAACTGCCGGCACATAGAAGCTGAGACCGGAGCCCAGTGTGATGCCCTGGCTGACCAGACCACCGCACATGGCTGCTGCCTGCACAAAACCCAGCAGTACCGTGCCGTAGCGCGTGTACTGGTTGATCTTGCGGCGGCCTGCCTCACCTTCCTTCTTCAATGCTTCCAGCGAAGGCACCACCGTCGCCATCAACTGCATGATGATGGAGGCGGAGATGTAGGGCATGATGCCCAACGCCAGAATGGACATGCGCTCCAGCGCACCGCCCGAAAACATATTGAACAGACTGAGGATGGTGTCCTTGTTCTGTTCAAACAGTTGCGCCAGCTTGTCGGGGTTGATGCCCGGCACCGGAATGTGCGCACCGAGACGAAACACCACCAGAGCCAGCAGCAAAAAACCGATACGACGCCAGAGCTCCGACATGCCTTGCTGCATGCCGGGGTTCTGCATCATGTCCCGAGCCTGTTGCGTACGGGTGTTCGCCATCAGGCTTATTCCTCGACCTTGCCGCCAGCTGCTTCGATCGCAGCACGGGCGCCCTTGGTCACCTTGAGACCCTTGACGGTCAGGGCACGGCTCACTTCACCGGAGAAGATGATGCGAGCAGAGGTCTTGTCCTTACGCACCACGTTGGCGGCCTTCAGGGTTTCCAGGGAAACCACGTCACCATCCACATAGGCGATTTCGGACAGACGCACTTCGGCAACCTTGAGGCTGGCGAGGTTGGTAAAGCCGAACTTGGGCAGACGACGGTACAGAGGAATCTGGCCGCCTTCGAAGCCGGGGCGAACCTTGCCCTTGCCACGTGCAGTCTGACCCTTGCCACCCTTACCACCGGTCTTGCCGAGGCCGGAACCGATACCACGGCCCGGACGGCGTGCAACCTTTTTGGAGCCCTCAGCGGGGCTCAGCTCATTCAGTTTCATGGCGCTTAACCTTCCACTTTAACGAGGTAATAAACCTTGTTGATCATGCCGCGGTTGGACGGCGTGTCGATCACTTCAACAGTGTGACCGATACGACGCAGACCCAGACCCTTGAGGCAGAGCTTGTGGTTCTTCAGCTTGTGCGCGCCGGAGCGCACTTGCGTTACTTTGATGGTCTTGGCAGTCATGACTTACCCCAGAATCTCTTCAACCGTCTTGCCACGCTTGGCGGCGACCTGCTCGGCCGACGTCATCTTGGCAAGGCCGTTGAACGTGGCGTGCACCACGTTATTGGCATTGGTGGAGCCGTAGCACTTGGCGAGCACGTTGTGCACGCCAGCCACTTCCAGCACGGCACGCATGGCGCCACCGGCGATGACGCCAGTACCTTCCGATGCGGGCTGCATGTAAACGCGCGAAGCGCCATGCTGGCCGGTCAGCGGGTGCTGCAGGGTGGTGCCGTTCAGCTCCACCTGGATCATGTTGCGACGGGCAGCTTCCAGAGCTTTCTGGATGGCAGCCGGCACTTCGCGGGCCTTGCCACGGCCGAAGCCGACACGACCCTTGCCATCACCGACCACGGTCAGTGCGGTGAAGGAGAAAATACGACCACCCTTCACAACCTTGGCAACGCGATTTACCTGAACCAGTTTTTCAACAAAGCCTTCGGCCTGCTGGTTTTGTTCGATCTTTGCCATGACTTAGAACTCCAGACCGGCTTCACGCGCGGCATCGGCAAGGGCCTTGATGCGGCCGTGATACTGGAAGCCGGAGCGGTCAAAGGCGACCTTGCTCACACCGGCAGCCTTGGCGCGCTCGGCAACCAGGGCACCCACCTTGGCGGCGGCATCGGCATTGCCGGTGGCGCCTTCACGCAGACCAGCATCCAGCGTGGAGGCCTGAGCCAGCACGGTGGCGCCGTCGGCGGAAATCACCTGGGCATAAATATGACGCGGAGTACGGTTGACGCACAGACGAACCGCACCCAGCTCACGGATCTTGAGACGCGTGCTGCGCGCGCGGCGCAGGCGGGCTACTTTCTTTTCGCTCGACATGACATCAACCCTTATTTCTTCTTGGCTTCTTTACGCAGGACATTTTCATCCGCGTAACGAACACCCTTGCCCTTGTACGGTTCCGGCGGACGATATCCGCGGACCTTGGCGGCCACCTGGCCCAGCAGCTGCTTGTCGCTGGACTTCAGGATGATTTCCGTCGGCGTTGGCGTTTCTGCCGTCACGCCTTCCGGCAGTGCGAAATCGATGGGGTGGGAATAGCCCAGCGCCAGATTCAGCACCTTGCCCTTGGCAGCGGCCTTGTAACCCACACCGATCAGCTGCAGCTTGCGCTCGAAGCCGGCAGACACGCCCACCACGAGGTTGTTCAGCAGGGCACGCGCGGTACCGGTCTGCATCCAGCCAGCCTGCGTGGTTTCACGCGGCTGCAGCTGCAACGCACCATTTTCATTCTTCACTTCAACCAGGGCATGCAAAGTAGTGGACAGAGCGCCCTTGGCACCCTTCACCTGCACATCCTGGCCATTGATGGTCACTTCCACGCCCTTGGGCAGGGTGACCGGAGCCTTGGCTACACGAGACATCTTCGAACTCCTTACGACACGAGAGCGATCACTTCACCGCCCAGGCCAGCAGCACGTGCGGCGCGATCGGTCATGATGCCCTTGTTGGTGGAGACGATGAGAATGCCGAGGCCTTGCTTGACCTTGGGCAGCTCAGTAGCGCCTTTGTAAATACGCAGACCAGGACGGCTAACGCGCTTGATCTCTTCGATCACGGGCTTGCCTTCGTAGTACTTGAGACCGATGTTCAGCTGTGCCTTCTTGTCGCCATCCACTTCAGCGGTAGCGATATAACCCTCGTCAAGCAGCAGCTTGGCAATCGCCAGCTTCAGCTTGGAGGAAGGCATGGACACGGCAGACTTGTTCGCCTGCTGCGCATTGCGAATGCGAGTCAGCATGTCGGCGACAGTATCTTGCATGCTCATTTCAATACTTCTCCTCAATTACAGACTGGCGATTACCAGCCTGTTTACAACAATTACCAGCTGGCCTTGACCACGCCCGGCACATCACCACGCATCACGGCTTCACGCAGCTTGTTACGGCTCAGGCCGAACTTGCGGAAATAGCCATGAGGGCGACCGGTCAGACCGCAGCGATTACGCAGACGGCTGGGGCTGGCATCACGCGGCAGGGACTGCAGCTTGAGCGTAGCGGCCCAACGGTCTTCATCGCTGGTCTTCGGGCTCTGGATGGTGGCCTTCAGTTCAGCACGCAGCTTGGCGTACTTGGCGACCAGTTTTTCGCGCTTTTCTTCGCGATTGATCATGCTCTTCTTAGCCATGGTTCACGCTCTCACTTGAACGGGAAGCCGAAGGCACGCAGCAGTGCGCGACCCTGGTCATCCGTAGCAGCCGTAGTGGTGATGGTGATATCCAGACCACGCAGCTTGTCGATCTTGTCGTACTCGATTTCCGGGAACACGATCTGTTCCTTGATGCCCATCGAGTAGTTGCCACGGCCGTCAAAGGCCTTGGCGCTGAAACCACGGAAGTCACGGATACGCGGGATCGTGATCATAATCAGACGATCCAGGAATTCGTACATCTGGTCGCCACGCAGGGTGACCTTGCAACCAATCGGCCAGCCTTCGCGGATCTTGAAACCGGCGATGGACTTGCGCGCCATGGTGACGATGGGTTTTTGGCCAGCGATCAGCTGCATATCGGCCACGGCACCATCGATAAGCTTCTTATCCTGGCTGGCGCCGCCCACTCCCATATTCAGAGTAATCTTGGTGATGCGCGGAACCTGCATCACGTTCGCAAGACCCAGCTCTTCTTTCAGCTTGGCTGCGATCTCGTTCTTGTAAACACTTCTCAGTCTGGCCATTTCTCAACCAACCCTTACTTGACGTCGACCACGTCGCCGCTGGACTTGAACACGCGCACCTTGGCGCCGTCTTCCAGCTGCTTGTAGCCCACGCGGTCTGCTTTCTGCGTTGCCGCATTGAACAGAGCCACGTTGGAAATATGCAGCGAGGCTTCCTGCTCGACGATACCACCCTGGGTACCGCGATTCGGATTGGCCTTCACATGCTTCTTCACCAGGTTGATGCCGGAGACAACAACGCGGTCTTCAAGAACATTCACGACTTTGCCGCGCTTGCCCTTGTCCTTGCCGGTAATCACGATGACTTCGTCATCACGTTTGATCTTTGTCATGACATCAACCTCAGAGCACTTCAGGCGCCAGCGAGATGATCTTCATGAACTGCTCATTACGCAGTTCACGAGTCACCGGCCCGAAGATACGGGTGCCGATCGGGGCCTTCTGGTTGTTGAGAAGCACGGCGGCGTTGTCATCAAAGCGGATGAGCGAACCGTCAGCGCGGCGCACACCCTTCTTGGTGCGAACCACGACGGCGTTCATCACGTCGCCCTTCTTTACCTTGCCGCGCGGAATTGCTTCCTTCACGGTGACCTTGATGACGTCGCCGACAGTAGCGTAACGACGATGCGAACCGCCCAGCACCTTGATGCACTGGACGCGGCGCGCGCCGCTGTTGTCAGCCACTTCGAGCATCGTTTCGGTCTGAATCATTGCTCTTCTCCGAACCCTTCATGCACCCCGAAAAAAGGGCGCAAATACTAACTTACGAACCCGTACCAAGCAACCTGAAAGCTCAGGCGCCGGCGGTCTCCACCACGGCCACCAGGG
This sequence comes from Pedobacter sp., assembly GCA_031119295.1. Classification (GTDB taxonomy): domain Bacteria; phylum Pseudomonadota; class Gammaproteobacteria; order Pseudomonadales; family Moraxellaceae; genus UBA2031. The sequence goes on from JAVHYE010000045.1 coordinate 16,306, forward strand.
TCCAGGACTTAGTCTTGGAGATCGGGCGGGTTTCAGCGATCGTCACCACATCGCCTTCCTTGCACACATTGTTTTCATCGTGGGCGTGGAACTTGGTCGACTTGGTGAGGTACTTGCCATAAACGGGGTGCTTCACACGGCGCTCGATCAGCACGGTGATGGACTTGTCCATCTTGTTGCTGACCACCTTGCCGGTCAGCGTGCGCTTGACTTTATCTTCGCTCATGATCAGTTACCCTGTTTCTCATTCAGTACGGTCTTGACGCGGGCGATGTCCTTGCGGACCACGCCCACCTGGTGGCTCTTGGCGAGCTGACCGGTGGCCTTGGCCATGCGCAGGGTGAACTGCTGGCGCTGCAGAGCTTCGAGCTCCTTAGCCAGTTCTTCCACGCTCTTCTGACGCAATTCAGTCGCTTTCATCACATCACCGTCCGAGTCACGATTACGGTTTTCAGCGGCAGCTTGGCTGCGCCGAGGGCGAAGGCTTCACGTGCCAGCTCTTCAGGCACACCTTCGATTTCATAAAGGATCTTGCCGGGCTGTATCTCGGCCACCCAATATTCCACGTTGCCCTTACCGTTACCCATACGCACTTCGAGAGGCTTCTCGGTAATGGGTTTGTCCGGGAACACGCGGATCCAGATCTTGCCGCCACGCTTCACCTTACGGGTGATGGCACGACGGGCTGCTTCGATCTGGCGGGCAGTCAGACGACCGCGCTCGGTGCACTTCAGCGCGATGCTGCCGAAGGACACCGTGCTGCCACGCAGGGCCAGACCACGGTTACGGCCCTTATGGACCTTGCGGAATTTGGTGCGCTTAGGTTGCAGCATCTCTTAACCCCTCGCTTCCTGGCTCTTGCCGCCGCGCTTGCGGGCTGGCTTGGCCGCGGGCTCTTCGTTGGTGGCTGCGGCAGCAGCGTTAACCTGCTCCATGCCACCAATGATTTCGCCCTTGAAAATCCAGACCTTCACGCCGATGCAACCGTAAGTGGTTTCAGCACGCATGATGGAGTAATCGATATCGGCACGCAGGGTGTGCAGGGGCACGCGGCCTTCGCGGTACCATTCGGTACGAGCGATTTCAGCGCCGCCGAGACGGCCGGACACTTCCACCTTGATACCCTTGGCGCCAGCACGCATGGTGTTCTGCACGGCACGCTTCATGGCGCGACGGAACATCACACGACGCTCGAGCTGAGAGGCAATGCCTTCGGCAACCAGACGCGCATCGAGATCCGGCTTGCGGATTTCGTCGATGTTGATCTGCACCGGCGACTTCATCAGCTTGGCAATTTCCTTGCGCAGCTTTTCGACGTCTTCACCCTTCTTGCCGATCACGATGCCGGGACGGGCTGTCGAGATGGTGATACGGGCGTTCTCGGAAGGACGCTCGATCAGGATGCGGCTCACCGAAGCGTTCTTCAGCTTGCTGTACAGGTGATCACGGACCTTGAGGTCGGTGATCAGGAAATCAGCATAATTCTTCGGGCTGGCGTACCAGTTGGAATTGTGCTTCTTGACGATGCCGAGGCGGATGCCTATCGGATGAACTTTCTGACCCATTTTTAGTCTGGCCTCACTTCTTTTCCGATACGGTGACGGTGATGTGGCACGTACGCTTGGTGATGCGATCAGCGCGGCCTTTGGCGCGCGGCTGGATACGCTTCAGCGAAGTACCTTCATCGACGTAGATCGTGGAGACCTTGAGTTCATCCACGTCAGCACCTTCGTTGTGCTCGGCGTTGGCGATAGCCGACTCGAGCACCTTCTTCACGAAATGCGCTGCCTTCTTGTTGCTGAACGCCAGTGTGTTCAGCGCTTTGCCCACGGCAAGACCACGAACCTGGTCAGCGACGAGACGGACCTTCTGGGCCGAGATCGGCGCGCCGCGCAATTTAGCGATAGCTTCCATCACTCACCCCTTACTTCTTGGCTTTCTTGTCGACGCCGTGACCACGATAGGTACGGGTCGGCGCGAATTCGCCAAGCTTGTGGCCCACCATGTGTTCGGTCACGAAGACCGGCACGTGCTGTTTGCCGTTGTGCACGGCAATGGTCAGACCGACCATTTCCGGCAGAATTATGGAACGACGCGACCAGGTCTTGATCGGCTTCTTCGAGCTGGCAGAGACCGCCGTTTCCACCTTGGACCACAGGTGGCTGTCTACGAACGGGCCTTTCTTAAGCGAACGAGGCACTTTTAATCTCCCTCAACTCTTACTTGCGACGGTCACGAACAATCATGTTCGTGGTGCGCTTGTTGCTGCGGGTCTTGTAACCCTTGGCCTTCTGACCCCACGGCGAAACCGGGTGACAGCCCTTGTTGCGACCTTCACCACCACCCATCGGGTGGTCGACCGGGTTCATGGCCATGCCGCGAACCGTCGGGCGGATACCGCGCCAGCGCGAAGCACCGGCTTTGCCGAGGCTGCGCAGATTGTTTTCAGAGTTGGACACTTCGCCGAAGGTGGCGCGGCATTCAACATGAACCTTGCGCATTTCACCGGAGCGCAGACGCACGATGGCATAACCACCGTCACGACCCAGCAGCTGCACGGAGGCACCAGCGGAACGTGCGATCTGGGCACCCTTGCCCGGCTTCAGCTCGAGGCAGCACAGGGTGGCACCGAGCGGCATATTGCGCAGGGGCAGCACGTTACCGTTCTTGATGGGAGCGTCATCGCCAGACTGCACGACATCACCCACATTCATATTCTTCAGCGCGATCACGTAGCGACGCTCGCCATCGGCATACTTCAGCAGCGCGATGTGGGCGGTACGGTTGGGATCGTATTCCAGACGCTCAACAACAGCAGGAATGCCGTCCTTGTTGCGCTTGAAATCCACCAGGCGGTAAAGCTGCTTGTGACCACCACCCACATGACGCGTGGTGATGTGACCATTGTTGTTACGACCACCGGTCTTCTGCTTCTTTTCCACCAGCGCTGCATGGGGACGACCCTTATGCAGGTGCGGATGTACGACCTTTTCGACGAAACGGCGACCCGGGGAGGTCGGTTTGCACTTCACGATAGGCATTGCTTCTCTCCCAACCCTTACTCAGCCGCGCCGGTAAAATCGAGGTCAAAACCTTCCTTCAGGGCCACATAGGCCTTCTTCAGGTCGGAGCGACGGCCCAGGCTGCGACCGAAACGCTTGCTCTTGCCCTTGGTGATCGTGGTATTCACGGACTCAACCTTGACGTTGAACAGCTTTTCGACAGCGGCCTTGATTTCGAGCTTGTTGGCATCGGGACGGACACGGAAAACGAACTGACGGTTCTTTTCCGCCACGACCGTGGCCTTCTCGGAAATGTGCGGTCCGAGCAGGACCTCATAAATGCGTTCCTGATTCATCCCAGTTCCACCTCAAGCTTCTTGGCAGCAGGAACCGACATGATCACCTTGTCGAAGCCGATGAGGCTGACGGGATCGATGGCTGCAGTGTCGAGCACGTCGACATGCGGCAGGTTACGGGCTGCGAGGTACAGGTTTTCATCAACAGATTCGGTAACGATGAGCACATTGCTCAGACCCAAGCCATTGAGCTTGCTGAGCAACTCCTTGGTCTTGGGGGCCGGCACGGAAATTTCTTCCACCAGCACGAGACGGTCCTGACGAACCAGCTCGGACAGGATGCACTGCATGGCACCGCGATACATCTTGCGGTTGACCTTCTGTTCCCAGTTCTGCGGCTGGCCGGCGTGGCCCTTGCCACCACCACGCCAGATGGGGCTGCGCGAGGAACCAGCACGAGCACGACCGGTGCCCTTCTGCTTCCACGGCTTCTTGCCACCACCGCGCACTTCAGCACGAGTCTTCTGAGCCTTGGTACCTGCACGGCCGCCTGCCAGATAGGCAGTCACGACCTGGTGCACCAGGGCCTCATTGAATTCCTTGCCGAATGCAACTTCGGACAGCTCAACGGCTGCGCCGGATACGGTCTTCAGATTCACGCTCTATCCCCCTCAGGCCTTCACGGTCGGACGCACGATGACGTCGTAACCAGTGGCACCCGGAACCGCACCCTTGACCAGCAGCACGCCCTTCTCGGCATCCACGGAGACCACTTCCAGACCCTGCACGGTGACGCGCTCGTCGCCCATGTGGCCTGCCATCTTCTTGCCCTTGAACACCTTGCCCGGGCTCTGGTTCTGACCAGTGGAGCCATGGACACGATGCGATACAGAGTTACCGTGAGTGGCATCCTGGGTGCGGAAGTTCCAGCGCTTGACGCCGCCCTGGAAGCCCTTGCCCTTGGAGGTGCCGGTGACATCAACCACCTGGCCCACAGCAAACGTATCAACGCCGATGGTGCCGCCCACAGCCAGCGCTGCAGCTTCGTCACCCTCGACACGGAATTCCCACACGCCACGACCGGCAGCCACATTGGCCTTGGCGAAGTGACCGGCCTGAGCCTTGGTCACGCGCGAGGCGCGGCGCTCACCCGTGGTGACCTGCACAGCCTGATAGCCGTCAGTGTCCGCGGACTTGATCTGCGTGATGCGGTTCGGGTCGACCTCGATAACGGTCACCGGCACGGACACGCCTGCCTCGGTGAACACTCGGGTCATGCCGCACTTGCGACCGACTAATCCAATAGCCATCTTCAAACCTCTTTCTTCAATTTCTTAAGAGGAAACCTGACAGACGCCGATCAGCCGAGGCTGATCTGGACGTCCACACCCGCAGCAAGATCCAGCTTCATCAGCGCATCAACGGTCTTGTCCGTCGGCTGCACGATGTCGACCAGGCGCTTGTGGGTACGGATTTCGTACTGGTCACGGGCGTCCTTGTTAACGTGCGGCGAAGTCAGCACGTTGAAACGCTCGATGCGGGTCGGCATCGGGATCGGGCCGCAGACCTGTGCGCCAGTGCGCTTGGCGGTCTCGACGATCTCGACAGCAGACTGATCGATCAGGCGATGATCGAACGCCTTCAGGCGAATGCGGATTCTCTGGTTAGCCATGCCGGCAACTCCAAAAATGAGTGAAGCAAAACCCTCCATTCCCAAGGCTTTAATTCCGGGAAGGAAGGCTTCAAAAACCAGTCCGGGAACGATGCCCCGGTTGTTTATCCCACTCCGGAACAAGCCGGGGTTGGGAGGGCGCGCACTTTAGCCTTGTTCGAAAGGCATTGCAAGTGTCTTTCACGATAAAAATCAGAAGGCTGCGAGCCCTTATTGCAGCCGCCCGATCCAGCGGCGCAAAGACCCCTGCCCAGCCGACAGCCCCTCCGCCATGCCAGCCATGTAAGCGAGCACAAACTCACCCGCAGACACAGTAAAATCAAGACTCATATCGACGAAGCCCGCTCAGCCGAAGCCGGGAATTACCACCGCATGATTCACCACAGCCAGAAACGACAACGCCCGGGCAAGCCCGGGCGTTGTGCGCTTGACTGATGACCTTGCGGCTATCAGGCAAAGATCTTGGCGACGACGCCGGCGCCGACGGTACGACCGCCTTCACGGATGGCGAAACGCAGACCTTCTTCCATCGCGATCGGAGCGATCAGGGTGACGTTCATCTTGATGTTGTCACCCGGCATCACCA
>JAVHYE010000196.1 GCA_031119295.1 Pedobacter sp.
CGGCCAGCTCCGGTGCCGGTTGCGAGAGCCAGGTCTTGATGGCCTCGTCTATCTGCGCCTGCTGCTCCTGCTCCAGCTGTTTTTCTTTTTCCGTTGACCACTGCCCTTCGTTTTGCAGCAGGAGTTGCAAGCGTCGCAAGGGTTCGCGTGTTTCGGCTTCCGCACGTTGTGCGGCATCGGCATAGCGGCTCATGTCGTCGGCCGTGGTGTGATCACAGAGGCGATAGGTAATGGCTTCGATCAATGTCGCGCCCTTGCCGGCGCGTGCACGCTCCAGCGCTTCCTGCATGACGGCCAGCAGGGCCAGCGCATCATTGCCATCCACGCGCACACCGGGAATGCCGGCTGCCACGGCTTTTTGCGCCAGTGTGGGCGCGGCTGTCTGTGCCGACAGCGGGACGGAAATGGCCCACTGGTTGTTGTTGATGACGATTACCAGCGGCAGATGCCAGACACCGGCGAGATTCAGGGCTTCGTAGAAATCGCCGCGTGAAGTGGCGCCGTCGCCACAGGTGGCGAGCACAGCGCGTTTTTCACGACGCAGCTTCACGGCCGTGGCAATGCCGGCGGCATGCGGCAGCTGTGTGGCAATGGGCACGCAGTTGGGCAGGTCTTCGCGCGGGCCGGCGAAATCGGAGCCGGCTTCATCGCCGCCCCAGAAGCGCAGGATTTCCGCCATGCTGACGCCGCGTAAAAGCTGTGCGGCCTGATCGCGGTAATAGGGCACGAAAACATCATCGCTCTGCATGGCCAGACCCACCGCCGTGCCTATGGCCTCCTGCCCCAGGCAGGAGGCATAGGTGCCGAGGCGACCGCTGCGCTGCAGCAGGAAGGCGCGGGTATCAAAGCGTCGGGCGAGATGGATATGGGCGTAGGCACGCCACCAGAGTTCGGGGTGGCGCAATGATGCCGGTGTGTTTTCAGCCAGCCGGCCTTGTGGGTCCAGCAGACTGTGCACCGGCAGAGCCAGGGCGATGTCGTGGATAAACGTCATGCCAATGCTCCGTCAGGACGGGGTGTGTTTCAGTGTAGCCGAGAGAAGAATGTGCGTATGCCAGAAAGAAAAATCCCCGCAAGGCGGGGATTTCTTCAGCATGAGTGGCGTGTTGCCGGCGTGACAAGCGCAGGCAAGGTCATGAATCAGGCCGCAATGCCTACGGTGGCATTAAGTTGTGGCCGGAAGGCGGTATTCACGCCCAGCTGTTTCAGCGTCCAGTAGTGGCCGGTGATGGCGCGGTCCACCAGCATGGTGTCGGCATTGGGCTGGAAGGCATCCCAGTATTTCAGGGATTTGCGCGCCAGCTTCACGGCGTCTTCATGCAGCTTTGCCGTGCCGAAATCAAAGGGCGTATCAGAGAAAGCGGCGAGGGCTATGCCCACCCAGGGCTCGTAGAAATCACCGGGGATATGCGGTGCGTTTTCCGTATTGCGCACGCCCATATTGATGAGGGCCTGATCGAGTGCGCTGTAATCGCCGGAGAGGGCGGTCACGGTGACGCGGCGGAAGGCCTCGGCCACTTCCGGCTTGATGTGCTTCACGCAGCCGTAGTCATAAATGATGAGGGAGCCGTCGGTGCGGAAGGCGAAATTGCCCGGATGCGGATCGCAGTGCACGGCATGCAGCTGGTAAATCTGTTCGCTGATGGCCTTGAAGAGGCGGTGACCCAGCTCGTTGATGATCTCCTGCGAATAGGCCGGCGCCTGTACGGCACGGATATCGTCGCCCGGCACATAGGCCAGGGTGAGCACGCGGGTGCTGGTGTATTCATCAAAGACCTTGGGCACGATGATCTTGGGGTCATCGGCATGGAAGGCGGCGAAGTCGCGCACATTCTGTGCTTCCTTCACATAGTCCAGCTCGTCGATGAGGCTGCGGCGGATTTCCGCAAAAACCTCGTCCAGCATTTCCTTGTCCACCTTGAGTACACCGGCAAGCTTGAGCGCCAGACGCAGATGCTTGAGATCGGACTCCACGCACTGGTCCACACCGGGATACTGCACTTTAACCACGACTTCTTCACCGTCATGGGTCCGTGCACGATGCACCTGACCGATGGAGGCAGCGGCAAAGGGTTTGCTGTCTATGAAGGCAAAAATTTCAGCGGGGTCACGGCCCAGCTCGGTGCGTATCTGACGCTCAATGACGCCGAAGGGCATGGGCGGGGATTCTTTTTGGAGTTTGGCGAGTGCGTCGGCAATTTCTTTCGGGAAGACATCCTTGAATTGCGAGGCGATCTGGCCGACTTTCATGACCGCGCCTTTCATTTCACCGAGCGTATTGGCGATCTGCTCACCCACCTGGGTGAACAGCATTTCACGTTCTTGCAGACGTTCTTCATCGGTGAGCGTGCCCATGGCACCCTTGATGCGGTTCTTCGCAAAGTTGCCGGCAATGCTGGCGGACATGCCGGCCAGTTTCATGAAACGTTTGCCGGGGGTGGTGGCACTGAATTTCTTGTCGTTTTTATCTGTCATGGCCAAGGGCTCGTCGGTGGCGGCTTCCATCCCTTGCAGCAGGCTGCCAGCCTGCTGCTGTCCTTCTGCGGGGCGGCTCATGATGCTTGAGCCGGGGGCGCAGTGATTGGCCGTAAGGCCGTCGGGTCATGCCGGAGTGTCAATCCGGCGGGTGCGCGCCGCAAGGGGGCATACGTCGCTTTTGTGTCGATCTTGCGTCGGTGGTGCTTTGCGCGGATGCCCGGGACAGGGCCGGAGAGGGGGAGGCAGGCTGGATGTGGATAGTGCTATTGGTGCTGGCGATTTTCGCGGCACTCATTGTGGCCGGGCGGCGCCGTATGCTGGCCCACCGCTATATCGATGCCTATGTCTTTGATGCCTCGGTGGGCAAGCGCCTGCGCGAAAAGCATCCCGGGCTGACACCGGAGCAGCATGAGCTGGCCCGGCAAGGCCTGCGCGATTTCCTGCATATCTGCCGCCAGGCCCGCCTCAAGGGTGTCAGCATGCCCTCGCAGGCGGTGGACGAACTCTGGCATGACTTCATTCTGTCCACCCGGCATTACCGCGAGTTTTGCCGGCGCGCCTTTGGCCGTTATCTGCATCATCACCCGGCAGAAACCATGAACAGCCCCACGCAGGCCACGGACGGCATACGCCGGGCCTGGCAGCTGGCTTGCCGGCGCGAAAAGATAGATCCGAAAAATCCGGACCGGCTGCCGAGGTTGTTTGCCCTGGATGCGCAGCTCGGGATTGCAGGCGGTTTTGTCTACACGCTCAACTGCATGGGACCGGCACTGGCCGGTGAAGCGGGCAGCAGCAGTAGCTATTGCGCCAGCCATATCGGCTGCGGCTCAGGATGCAGTGCTGGCTGCAGCAGTGGCTGTTCTTCAGGCTGCAGTGGTGGTGATGGCGGTTGTGGCGGCGGGGGTGATTAGCCGTTGGCCAGCTTCAGCGTGAAGCAGCGCTGTTCACCTGCGGCCAGGGTGATGGCATCGCTACCGGTATTGCCGCTTTCCACGCACAACATGCCGCGCCAGCCTTCTGCACCCATATCGCCCAGACGTGCATTCTTCTCCGGCCAGGGATTCCAGACGATGGCGCTGTGGCAGTCGTCGGAGGCAATCACAATCGTGGTGTTGGCGGCTTCATCCACGATGCGGTAATGGCCGCCGGCGCCTTCATAAACGCGATCGGTTTCTGCGGCAAAGCGTATGCCGCCGGCTTCGCTCTCGAGAATTTTCCAGTCCTGCGTGGCATCGAAATAAGGCCGGCCTTCCAGGCCTTCCACACGCGTACGCTGGATGTCGCTGGTGGGAAAATAACTGTGCTGGGCGAAGGTGAACGTGAAAGGGTTGGTGTCGCGGTTTTCCACGCTCAGGGTGACGCTGATGTCCTGGCCCAGTACCAGAGTCTGGCGGGCAAGAAAGGCATGTGGCCAGAGCGGCCGTGTGCTGCTGTCGTCTTGCAACTCCAGCTCCAGCGTGACGATATCGCCATCGCGACGGGCCGCCGTCAGCGTCCACAGGCGATGTCGCGCAAAACCGTGAGCCGGCTTGTCCTTGTCGGCCGGTGTACCGAACCAGGGAAAACAGAGGGGAATGCCGCCACGTGCGGATTTTCCGGCTTTGAAAATGGCGTCTTCGGAAAGCCAGAGCAAGGGCGCTTTGCCCGTGGCCTGGAATTGCAGGAGATGCGCCCCTTGCAGGCTGAGCAGAGCGCTGCAAAGCGGAGTGTCCACCTTCAGGCCGCGCAGGCCGTTTTCACCCAAGGGGATTTCCGTGATGCCGGCAGGGAGTTGCATGTGGGGCGCTTCCTGTTTCATGAAGCGGCGAGGATAACGGCTGCATGATTGGCGGTATAGCCGGCACAAGACTCCAGTGGGGATTCAAGTGTATTGACACAATTCTCCATACGGACTCACCAGAATTTCCGAAGCAAGTGTCAGTACTGAGGGCAAGCGTAGCGAGACCGCTACCAGCAGCCTGTTTCACCTACGGCCTGGGCGTTCTAAAAGGAACAGAAGCTAATCGCGAGTCGCGAAGGCGCGAGCACCACCCGTATGCCCTTGGCTAAAGCAATGAACAGAACCATTTGAAGGGTGCTCCGCAGGAGTCGCATTTCCTTTGCTTACTTTCCTTTGGCGAGACAAAGG
>JAVHYE010000046.1:0-2286 GCA_031119295.1 Pedobacter sp.
AGAGCTGGAGCCGGAGAACATCGAAGCGCACGCGGCCCTGGCGACGCTCTACGCCGTGATGAGCGCCTTCATCCTGCCGCGCCTCGAGCCCGGCTATATGCTCATCATCACCATGGCATGGTTTGTTGTGCTCTTGCTGGGCAATTTTGCGCTGTGGAAAGCGGCGCGACTGGATTTGCCTCTGGCGGCCATCCTGCTCACGGCCTTACTGATTTCTTCCTTCAATATCGGCTTCGGCTTTTTGCGCGCCAATAACCAGAAGCGCGAGATCAAGGCCATGTTCGGCCAGTATGTGCCGCCGGCGCATGTGGAAGAAATGCTGGCCAATCCGGATGCCGTCACCCTCGACGGTGAAAGCCGAGAAATGACCGTGCTGTTCTCGGATATCCGCAGCTTCACCACGATTTCCGAAGGCCTGTCCGCGCAGGATCTGAAGCAGCTGCTCAATCGTTATTTCACGCCCATCACTGAAATCATTTTCGAGAACAACGGCACCATCGACAAATACGTGGGTGATATGGTGATGGCCTTCTGGAATGCGCCATTGACCGATGTCCGTCATCCGCACAATGCCATCCTGGCGGCACTGGCCATGCAGAAAAAAGTGGATGAGTTGGCGGCGGCTTTTGTGGCGGATGGCCTGCCCGAAGTGCATATCGGCATAGGCATCAATACCGGTCACATGAATGTGGGTGACATGGGTTCCGAATTCCGCCGTGCCTATACCGTGCTGGGCGATGCCGTGAACCTGGGCTCGCGTCTGGAAAGCATCACCAAGTTCTACGGCGCGAAAATCCTGGTGGGGGAAACCACGCATGCGCAGGCGCCGGAATTCCTCTATCGCCGTGTCGACCGCATCATCGTCAAGGGTAAGACCGAGCCTATCACCGTGTATGAACCGGTTTGCCTGCTGAGCGATGCCAGTGCCTCACGCCGCGAACGCGTGGAGCGCTACAACGAGGCCATAGGCTATTACTTTGCCCAGCAGTGGGATGCAGCAGAAAGCATTCTGCGCGAGCTGGCGGCACAAGATCCGGAGCGTGTGCTGTACCGGGTGTATCTCGGCCGTATAGACGAGTTGCGCAAACATCCGGAGCTCACCATGAGCTGGTCCGGCGTCTACGAGCACAAGAGCAAGTAAGCGCGTTTTTTCCTCATCCCCGCTGTTCTGTATCAGAACAGTGGGGAGTTCCCTTCCGTATCCGTCTCGAAGTCATCACCGGCATTGCTGGCGCGCAGATGATGCAGGCGCTGGTTGCGCACCTGATTGGGCGTATCACCTTTCCATTCCTTGAAGGCGCGTGTGAACGTGGCCTGGTCGCTATAGCCGACAAAATCGGCAATGCGCTCGATGCTGATGGTGGTGGTGGTGAGATAGCGCATGGCCACCTGCATGCGCACATCCAGGCGTATGCGGTTGAAGCTCATGCCGCAGTCGGAAAGGCGGCGGCGCAAGGTGCGCACACTCATGCCCATGGCCGAGGCGATATCTTCGGCACTACTCTCATGGCGCAGCTGGCTGAGGATTTTTCCGCGCAGCCGCACTACAAAACCATGTTCATGGAAGGGATCTGTCGAGGCCGCTTCGGCCGTCATGGCGAGCGTGCCATCGTCGCTTTCGGCCCTGTCGGTATTGCGCGTTTGCAGTTGCACGGCTGCTGCATAGAAGCGGATTTCATTGCTGTCGTGATCATTATTGATCTCGATTTTCAACAGATGCTGCGCGGCGGCAACGTCGGCAAAAAGATCGTGCCGGCAGTGGATGACGATATTGCGTATCACGGCCGAGCCCAGGGTGTGCAGGCTGGTCAGAAAGGCCTGCAACAGAAAGGTCTCCATTTCGCGCAGGGGAATACGGCAGGAAAGCCGGATACCGAAATAGTCATGGCCGTGGGCAAGATCGATATTCATCAAGGGAAAGCGCACGCGCAGATAGGCCACGATGCCTTCGATGAGCTCACGGAATTCACCACGCCAGAGATAGACATGGCCGAGCAGGCCGTGACTGATGAGATCAAGACGCTGGCCGAAGCGCACGGCCGGCAGTGTGCGGGACGATAGTCCCATATAGCGCGTGACCAGTGCCTGGGCCTGGCGCAGCGACAGCATGGAATCCGGTCGCAGCAGCAGATTGGGATTGATGCCGGCCTCGCGCAAAAGACTGTCGGTGTCGATGCTTTCTTCCTGCATCAGTTCCACAAGACGCAGGGCGTAAATGACCGGAAGAATGGGAATGTCATCCATGGTGACGGTTCTTTTTTATGGTTTTTATTATGTGGCCGAGTC
>JAVHYE010000046.1:2386-21808 GCA_031119295.1 Pedobacter sp.
GCGGATGAGTGGCATTGACACTCGGTGCATATGACCGGTTTTGCAAAGAGTCTGGCCGGTCATTGGCGTGACACTGTGCAAGGGCAGTTTCAATAATGGCCGCCCCCGACCGGACCGATCCAGGAAGGACGCGCCATGCAAAACAACAACAAGCGCAGCAGTCTCGATGCCCGTTTCCACCGTATAGCGGATATCGATGTGCACGACATTCGCCAGATGTATGCGGTGTACTCGCAGTATTACGACAACACCACCTGGGATATTTTCCTGCACGACCTGAGCAAGAAAACGGGTGCCTTCCTGGTGCGCAAGGAAAGCGACGGCCGTGTGGTGGGCTTTTCCACGGTCATGAATTGCGAAGTGAAGGTGGGGCGCAAGACAGTGCGCGCCGTGTTCAGTGGTGACACGGTCATCGAGCGCGCCTACTGGGGCTCGCGCTGCCTGCAATTCGCTTTCTACAAATACCTGATCGCTGAAAAAGTGCGTAACCCGCGGCAGTCGGTGTACTGGCTGCTGATTTCCAAGGGCTACAAGACCTATCTGCTGCTGGCCAATAATTTCTACAGCTTCTATCCCCGCCAGGACCAGCATGACGAGCATCTGGCCGATATTGTCGATGCCTATTGCGAGCAGATGTTCCCCGGTTATTACGACCGCGAGAAAGGCATTCTGGATTTCGGCAGTGATTACCAGCCCTTGCGCGGTGATGTGGCGGAAATTTCCGATCACATGATGCGCGAGAATCCCAAGATACGTTTCTTCGAAGAGCGCAATCCGGAATGGCGTCGCGGTACCGAGCTGCCCTGTCTGGGTGAAATCACCTGGGCCTGCCTCGCCAAATTCGCGGCGCGTTATCTCGCCAAGCCGGTGAGCAAGGGCGCACTGGAAGCGCAGACCCAGCTGCAGGGATTGCCCCGCCGCTCCGGCATCATATCGGCAATCAAGACCGAAGCCGGACGCCAGCTGGCCATACGTCGCATAGCCTGACGGTTCCCTTATTACCGGCTGCTGCATGACAGCCGTTTTTTCTTTGCGCATGACGCCGCCAGCGTTTGCAGAGGGTCAAGATGCTGACACGACTGACACACCAGGCCCTGCTGTGGGCCTGCCGGCGTGAGGACCGTGCGTTTCGCCAGCAACGTGATGTGCTGGAAAAAGTGCAGCGGGCCAAGCTGGCCGAGCTGTTGCAGCTTTGCGGCCAGCCGAAAATGTCCTGGGAAACATTCCGTGATATGCAGCCCCTGAGTCGCTATCGCGACTGGCAGGGGCGTATTGCCGAGCAGAAAAGTGGTGGCGAGCAACTGTCGGCCAGCCCGCTGGTGCGCTATCAGCCCACCAGCGGCTCTTCCGAGCAGCTCAAGCTCATTCCCTATACCAAACAATTCCTCTCCGAGCTGGACAGTGCGATTGCCCCCTGGCTTTCCAGCCTCTATCGCCAGCATCCCGGCCTGCATGGCGGTGCGCATTACTGGTCCGTGTCCTGGTTGCCGAAAAGCCAGCAGGAGGCCATGCGCGGCAATCTCAATGACGACAGCGAATTGCTGGGCGTGGTGAAGCGCGTGCTGGCGGCGCAATCGCAAGCTGTGCCTTCGGCGGTGGCGCTGGCGCATGCGGCTGACGACGCCATGTTTGCGACCTTGTGCTATCTCGTGGCCCGCACTGATTTGCGCATGCTCTCGGTATGGAGTCCGACTTTTGCCCTGCAACAATTGCAGTCCTTGCAGGACTGCGGCGAAGAAATCGTGCAGGTACTGGCCAAGGGCCACTGGGGAAAACGTGCAGCTTCGCTGTCCGGCCTGCCGGTGCCACGTGCGCCCAGACGCGCCGTCTTGCTGAAATCCGCACTGGCTCTTTCTGTTCCTGAAATGACGCAGCAGCTCTGGCCTGATCTTGCCTTGGTGTCAGCCTGGGATACGGCGGATGCGCAAGCCTGGGCGCAGGAGTTACGCAAACAATTCCCGCACGCGGGCTTTGAAGGCAAGGGACTCTGGGCTACCGAAGGTGTCGTGACGCTGCCTTATGAGGGACTTTATCCGCTGGCCTATCGCAGCCATGTCTACGAATTCGAAGTCATGGGCAGCGAGCGCATGCTGGCGCCCTGGCAATTGCGTGAGGGCGATGAAGTCAGTCCTGTCATCAGCGGCGGCAATGGTCTCTTGCGTTATCGCCTCGATGATCGCCTGCAGGTCACTGGCTTTTGGGGCAGCGTGCCCTGTTTCCGTTTTCTCGGACGTCGTTTCGGAGTGGATCTCGTCGGCGAAAAAATGGCACCGGAGACGGCACGTGATGCCATGGCCGTGGCAGCACAGCGCCATGATCTGGCGCCCGTCACCTTGCTGGCCGTGGATGCGCAAGGGCAGGGCCGGCCGCGTTATATCGCGCTCTTTTCTGCTTTGCCTGGAAGCAATCCGGAAACGGCCTGGCATGACGCTGCAGCTGCCGCCGTGGAAGAAATGCTGTGCCGGCATTTCCATTACGAGCTGGCGCGTGATCTGCGTCAGTTGCCGGCCGTAGCAGCGCTGGTGGTGCCGGATGGCTGGCGCTGTTTCCAGGACATCGTGGTGGCGGCGGGCATGATCGAGGGCAATATCAAGCCGGAGCCGGTCAAGCGTGTCACTCGTTCTGCTCTGCAAGCGGTCTTGCCGGCCCTGATGAAGCAGCTGCAGCACAAGGACGCCGTAGCTGTGGAAAAAATCAGGTCAGCCGCAGGAGCCAGCCTGTGAGCAGCTTCCTGATGCGCGATGCGCAAGCCTCCGATAATGCCGGGCTCTTGCGTCTGCTGGGTGTGGCCCAGCCTTCACGCGGCCTCATGCTCACCTTCGAGCGTGCGCCGGATTATTTCCATTCCGTTTCCGTCACGCATGAAAAACCGCAGGTACTGGTAGCCGAGCGCAAAGGTGATGGTGAAATCGTCGGCGTGGCCAGCTTCGGCACACGCCAGCTTTTCATCAATGGTGAAGAGCAGGCGGTGCGTTACGGTTCCGATTTGCGTATTGCCGCCGAGCATCAGGGCAGCCGGCTCATGATTTACATCACGCGGGCCGTGCGCGAGGTATTACAGGAAAAAGGCTGGTATCAGGCCATCATCCTGGAAGACAACCAGCGTACCCGTGAAGTGCTGGAAGGCGCCCGTGCCGGACTGCCGCAATACCGTGCGCACACCGGCCTTGAAACCTGGACGCTGAGTGGCCGCAAGCTCAAAGCGGCGCTTGCTTCCGGATTAAGCGCGCGCAAGGCAACAGCCGATGATATTCCCGCCATGAATGCCTTCCTGCGCCGCATGGCGGCGCATTACCAGTTTCTTCCCGCCTATGATTTTTCCGGGCTCGTGCAGGACCAGCCCTATTTCCGCGGCCTGGCTCTGGATGATTTCCTGCTGATCACCGATGCAGAAGGTATACGCGGTATGGTGGCCTTGTGGAACCAGAAGGCCTTCAAGCAGACGCGCGTGGTCGCCTATAACGCGCTCATGGCTTTTTTGCGGCCTTTCTACAATCTCTGGGCGCGTAGCTTTGGAGGTTTTGTTCTGCCGCCAGCCGGTGAAGCTTTCAGCTATCGCGTACTGCACTCCCTGCTCAGTGCACCGGATGATTTGGCGGCCTTTGATGCCCTGCTGGATGCGGCCTGGGAAGAAAGCGGCAAGCGTGATGTGGCGGCGGGATGTGCGCGTACTGCACTCACCTTGTCGCTGGCGGACTCTGACCCGCGTCGTACTGTGCTCTCCCGTTTCCGCGCGTTGTCCTTGCGCGGACGTCATTACACCGTTGCCTTCAATGCGGCAGCCCACCCCGAACTGGATTCCACGCGCATTCCCTATTTCGAATGCGGGAGGCTTTGAGCATGGCTGTTTTTTCCCGTCTGACTTCCTTGTTGCAGGGCATGAGCCCGAAACGACGCTGGTCTGTGGCTATGGCTTCTTCTGTCGCGCTATGCGCGATAGCCGTACTGGCCTGGCCGCGTGCTTCCGTGAGCTCCGTGGCGGCGGGACCGCGCGCCATGGAGTTGCTGCCTACGGATGTGGCGGTGGTGCGCCGTGACAGTCTGGATGGCAAAGTAGCTTTCACCGGCACGCTGGCGCCGGTGCGGCAGATGCTGCTCAATGCCCGCGTTGCCGGTGAAGTGACCGCTGTTCCTGTGCGTGAAGGTCAGGCCGTGGCGGCCGGTGCCTTGCTCCTGCGTCAGGACAATCGCGAGATGAATGCGCGTCTGGCACAGGCAGAAGCCTCGGTGCAGTCCACCAAATCCGAGCTGGAAAATGCCAAGGCGCAGTACGAGAAATTCCTGCAGCTTTCCATGAAAAGCTATTTCGCCCGGAGCGAACTGGACCGTGCCAATACCCAGGTGGAAGTTTACCGCTCGCAATTGAAGGCCAATGAGGCCGCAGTGGTGATGGCGAAAAAATCCCTGCAGGACGCCAGCCTGATTGCGCCATTCTCCGGCATTGTGGCCGAGCGCATGGTGGAGCCGGGCCAGCTGGTGATGCCGAATACGCCGCTGCTGCGTGTGGTGGACCTGAGTGATATGGAGCTGGCCATACAGCTGCCGTCTTCGGAAATGGCGCGCGTGCGCAATGGCCAGAAAATCACCTTCCAGGTGGATGCCTTTGGTGACGAGGTTTTCACGGCCACGGTGGTGCGCATCAATCCCATGGCCAAGGTGAGCAATCGCAAGATCACGGTCTACGCTTCCGTCGCCAATCCGGCCCTGCGTCTGCGGGGCGGCCTCTTCGTGCATGGCCAGCTTAATGACAACAGCAAGGCGGCTGGACTCATCATTCCGTCTACAGCGGTGCAGACCGTGGAAGGCAAGACCGGTGTCATGGTCATACGCAACAAGCTGCTGGCTTGGCAGCCGGTCACGCTGGGTGAGAGTGATGATCGTACGGGCCTCGTCATGGTGAAAGACGGTCTGCAGGAAGGTGAGTCCGTGGTGGCCACGCGCATTTCGCCGCATCGCGCCGGCGCCCCGGTACGCATGACGGAATATGCCGGCAATCAATCTCAGGGCAGTGAGCCACAGGCAAAACCCGTTGCTGACACTGTAAAGGCGGGTTGAGCCATGTTCCTCACGCGCCTGTGCATACGCCACCCGGTGCTGGCCATCATGATGATGCTGGCGCTGATGGTGCTGGGCCTGTTTTCCTGGCGCAGCCTGAGCGTCGAGGAATATCCGGATATCGAGTTCCCTTATGTGGTGGTCACCACCAATTATCCCGGCGCTTCGCCGGAGGTGGTGGAAAGTGATGTCACACGCCGCATAGAAGAAGCCATCAACACCGTACCCGGTGTGAAGCGCATCATTTCCACTTCCTATGAAGGGCAGTCGCGGATTGCTGTCGAGTTCGTGCTGGGCGTGCCCATTGCTGTGGCCGTGCAGGATGTGCGCGACAAGGTAGCCGTGGTCAAGACGCGCTTCCGTGATGAAGTCAGCGAGCCTTTGGTGGAGCGCTATCGCCCGGATGAAGCGCCGGTGTTTTCCATCGCCTTCATGGCACGCGATATGTCGCCACGTGAGCTCAGCACACTGGTGACGCAGCAGGTGCTGCGTCGTCTGCAGAATGTGCCGGGCGTGGGACGTGTGGATGTGGTGGGTGCCGTGCCGCGTGAAATCCGCGTCGAGCTTTTGCCCGAGCGTATGGAAGCGCTGGGTGTAGGTGTGGATCAGGTGGTGGCTGCCCTCAAGCGTGACAATGCCGAATTGCCGGCTGGTACTGTGGCGCTGGGCGCGCAGGAACGCATGGTGGAAATTGCCGGGCGCATTGCCCGGCCTGAAGATTTCCGTTCGCTGGTAGTGGCCGTGCGTGGCCAGACGGCCATCACGCTGGATCAGGTGGCGCGCCTTGTGGACGGTGAGCAGGAAGCGCAGTCGCTGGCCCTGCTCAACGGACGCCGTGCCATCAGCGTGGACATCGTGAAGATGTCCGGTGCCAATACCATTGCTCTCGTGGATGGTCTCAAGGCACAGATGCAGCAATTGCAGGACATCCTGCCTGAAGGCGTGGAAATGCTGCCGGTGGCGGACAGCTCGCGCAGCATACGGGCCTCGCTGGATGATGTGCAGAAAACCCTGATCGAGGGGGCTGCGCTGGCCGTCATGATTGTTTTCCTCTTTCTGGCTTCATGGCGCTCCACTGTCATTACCGGCCTCACCTTGCCCATTGCCCTGCTGGGTACGCTCTTCTGTCTTTACGCCTTCGGTCTCACGCTCAACACCATGACGCTGATGGCGCTGTCGCTTTCCATCGGCTTGCTGATAGACGACGCCATCGTGGTGCGCGAGAACATCGTGCGTCATGCCGCCATGGGCAAATCCCATGAGCAGGCGGCGCTGGATGGCACGCGTGAAATCGGCCTTGCTGTACTTGCTACCACGCTCACCATAGTCGCCGTCTTCCTGCCGGTGGCCTTCATGGGCGGCATCATAGGCCGCTTCTTCTATCAGTTCGGCGTGGCCGTTTCCTGTGCCGTGCTGCTGTCCATGTTGGTGAGTTTCACGCTGGATCCCATGCTGTCCAGCCGTTGGCATGATCCCGAGGCGCATGGTGCCTCTGCTCGCAAGGGAAAAAGCACGCTGGATAATTGCTTGCGTGGTTTTGATGGCTTTCTGGAAAAAATGGCTCAGCGTTATGAGATGGCCATACGCTGGGCACTGGCACACCGTGGCCAGACTCTGGGTTATGCCGCCCTTTCTCTCTTGCTTGCCATTCTGGCGCTGAAGTTTGTCGGCCGAGAATTCGTACCTGAGCCTGATCTTGGCGAAATCAGCGTGAAATTCTCCACCAGCGTGGGCTCTACGCTGGAGCATTCCGAACAGAAGGCAAGGCAGGTGGCTGCCATTGCCCGTGAGTTCGATGGTGTGAAAGACATCTACACCACCATGAACAGCGGTCTGGATATCGGCAAGCATCGCGTCTCCTTGCGCATCCTGCTGAAGCCAAAACATGAAAGAAAGCTCTCGCAAAAAGAACTTATAGCCGCATTGCGCAATCGCTTGCAGGAAGTCGCCGGAATTGATGTCACCTCGGTGGCGGCGGCCAAGGAATCCATAGGCGGCTTCAAGCCCATCATGATTTCCCTGCAGGGTTCGGACCTGCGTGTGTTGCAGGGGATTGCCGACAAATTCGGCCCGAAGATGGCGGCCATTCCCGGCGTCATCGATATGGAAAGCTCGCTCAAGGATGCGCGGCCCACCCTGTCCATACAGGTGGATAGAGAGCGTGCTGCCGATCTCGGTCTTTCTGTGGGGCAGATTGCTGCCGGCCTGCGGCCCCTGCTGGCCGGTGAAGCGGTGAGCAGCTGGCAGGCGGAAGACGGCGAGAACTACGATGTGCGTGTGCAGCTGCCGGCCTCGGGCCGTGAAAGTGGTAGCGATGTCACGGCGCTGCCGCTGGCGACCAATACCATCAATCCGGTCACTGGCCAGCCGGAAATGATTGCCGTGGGGCAGGTGGCCAAAGTCAAAGAAAGCACAGGCACTACGCAGATCAATCGCCGCAATCTGTATCGCGAAGTGTTGTTCTCGGCCAATGTGGCTGGCCGCCCTGCGGGTGATGTGGGTGCGGATATCGAGGCGCTGGCTGCCACCCTGAAATTACCGGCGGGTTATCGCATTGTCACCCAGGGCGCCAATAACGATATGAAGGAATCCGTGGGCCATGCCACTACGGCACTTTTGCTGGGCGCGCTTTTCATCTACATGCTGCTGGGCGCGCAGTTCAACAGCTTCCTGCATCCGCTCACCATCATGACCTCGCTGCCCTTGTCGCTGGTTGGGGTTTTTGTTGGCCTGATTGTCTGTGGCAGTACGCTGAATATTTTCTCGTTGATCGGCATCGTCATGCTCATGGGGCTGGTGACGAAAAACGCCATCCTGCTGGTGGATTTCATCCAGGAAGCCATACGCGAGGGCATGTCGCGCGAGCAAGCAATTCTGCGTGCGGGCCGTATACGCTTGCGTCCCATCCTGATGACCACCGCCGCCATGATAGCCGGCATGATTCCGCTGGCTCTGGGTCTGGGTGAAGGCGCAGAGCAGCGCGCGCCCATGGCGCATGCGCTGATTGGCGGCCTGCTGACTTCAACCGTGCTCACGCTGGTGGTGGTGCCTGTGGTGTACACCTGTCTTGATGATCTCAAGCGCGTGCTGCCCTTGATGATTCACAGCTGGCGGCACAGGCATCAGCATTTGCCGGTACTGCCGGCGCCGCCTGTGCCTGAAGAAGGCAAGTCCTGAGACGGAAAATTTCCGGAGAAAATATGAACGGTATGGCAAGGATGCCGGCAACAGCATCGTTTTTCACCGATACGGTGAGCGAGCCGCTGGCTGCAGCAGAGAGTCGTCAGCCGCATGATCTGGTGGGCATGTGGTATGGCGCGCGCAAGCGGCTGGGACTGGATGACCGGATGTGGTTCGGGGTTTACGAGCAGGGCCGCAGCACACCGCAATGGCATACGCGTTCGCATCGTTTCAGTGACGGCATTGGCGGTCTGTCCCTGCTGCTCTGGGAACAGTACGGCCATGACTGTGGCCCCTTGCCCCAGGGCCGTGACAAAGAAATGCCGCACTGGCGCGAGATATGGAAGCCGCGTGCAAAAGTGCCGGTGCCTGCCGGCAAGCTGCAATGGCGGATACTGGAGCCGGCCCTGCGTGATTGCAGCAGCCATGTGCCGGTCAGCTTGCTGCTCAGCGTGATGCAGACCCGCGGCATAGAGCAGCGCGCGCGCGAGGCGGGTGTCAGCAGTGCCTTATGGCTGTTGTGGACCGCGGATGCGGCACTGCGCGCCACGCTCACCGCCGAGGCCAGTGTGAATGACTGGGTTTTTCCGGTGAATTTGCGTGGTGCCGTGCAAGGGGCTGATGAATACACCAATCATTGCAGCGGCCTGTGTTTGAAGCTGGGGCCGGATCAGGATGCGCAGGCTTTGAAGCAGCAGATTGCCGCGCGTTTTGCACGGCTGGAGCATTGGCGGCAATGGAGCTTGCTGACACTGGGCCGCTGGCTGGGGCAAAGCGGCATCAATTTCCTGTGCCGTTTCCTGCAAGGGCGGCCGGGGCGTTACACCGGCTCTTACTCCAATCTGGGCGAGTGGAATGTCCCTGGGCTGGATGGCCTGAATGCCACGGCGCCGGGCAGCCCGGCTTATCCGGTGGCGGTGAGCACCATGGTCTGTAATGGCCGACGCACGCTGGCCTGCCGGCTGCATCCGGTGGTTGGCGGTAATCCCGGGCGAGCGATCGAGTTTCTCAAACACTGGCGCCGTCTCAGTCTGAGTGCGTCAGCGGCTGCTGATCAGGATTAAGTCTTTTCTCCTCCGGGTGCTGTGGCGGCGCCCTTTTTTCTTCAGCGCTTTTCTCTTGCTCTTGCCATTGTCAGGATCAGTGCCGTGCAATAGCGGCGCTGATACCGCCACAGAGCTTGAGCAGGTCATTCGGTGCCAGCGCAATTTCCAGTCCGCGACGGCCGGCACTCACGAAGATTTTTTCCTGTGCCAGTGCGGATGCATCCAGCACGGTTTTCAGTTTCTTTTTCTGGCCCAGCGGGCTGATGCCGCCGGCCACATAGCCCGTGGCTTTTTCGGCTTCATGCACATCGGCCATTTCTGCTTTTTTGCCACCACAGGCCGCCGCCAGTGCTTTCAGGTCCAGAGTGCAGGCCACGGGAACGATGGCCACGATCAATTGCTTGTGATCCAGCTGTGTCACCAGGGTCTTGAAAACTTGCTCAGGTGGCAGGCCGAGCTTTTCCGCGGCCTCAAGGCCATAGGACGGTGCGCCGGCTTCATGGATGTATTCGTGAATGCTGAAAGCAATGCCGGCTTTTTTCGCCGCGTTGATGCCGGGAGTCATGATGAGGTCTCAGAAATTCATTTTCTTAGCGCGCGCGGAGTCTGCCCGGTCCAGCGTTTGAAGGCACGATTAAAGGCACTTTGCTCGGAGTAGCCCAGCAGGAGCGCAATTTCCGAAAGCGTGAGATGGCCCTGCAGGATATAGCCGCGTGCCAGCTCGGCGCGGGTGCGGTCCAGCAGCTGCTGGAAGTTCAGTTCCTTTTCGGCAAGACGGCGCTGCAAGGTACGTGGCGACATGGCCATGCGCTCGGAAATCCGCTCCAGTGTGGGTGCGCCTTCATGCAGGCTGCGCAGCAGGCTTTCTTTCAGGTTTTTTTCGAAGCCGTCATTGCTGGGCAGGGCACGCAGCAGGGATTCGGCCTGGTTTTCCAGCAGGGCACGCAGGCCCGGGTCACTGTGGGCAATACGCTCCATCAGGAAGGTAGCGGGGAAGGTGACAAAGCTCAGGCTGCCGCCAAAGCTCACCTTGCAGCCAAAAAAATCTTCGTAGGACTGGATATCGGCCGGCGCCTTGTTCACGAAATTCACGGCCGTGGGCGCGAGGTCTTTATTCACCAGCTTGCGCACGATCACCGTGAAGGCGGCGATGGCAGTTTCATCGGCGAGCTGACCGGGCATGCCGTGCTCTATGCCCCAACTGATATTCACGTTCTCGCCATGTATGGAGACGGCCGCAGGATTGCCGTCGTAAACGAGGCGGTCGTAACGTTCGAAGCGCAGCATGGCTTCGCCCAGGGTGTCGCAGGACAAGGCGATATAACCCAGCACGCCGGCATGGCGCGGAGCGATATGACTGCCTATGGCAAGTCCCAGGGCGGGCTGCGGATTCTCCGCGGCAATACCCTCCAGCAGGGCTATCCAGTCGGCCAGGGGCAGGCGGCTGTCCGGCGCCCAGCTTTCAAGGCGGGCACGGCAGGCTGGGGCCGCCAGTCGCTCTGCATCGAGATAGTCGCGCAGCATGCCGGTAAGGGCGCCGCTGACGTACATGCCGCCAAACATGGTTTTTCCTGTGTCAGGCCCTCTTTGCGGGGCTGGCGTGAATTGTCAAAAACAAGGCGGGTGCCGGTCAAGCCTGCTTCTGTGTGCGGCGCCAGAATGCAGCCATCCCCGACCACAGGCGGGCCATAAGAAGAAAACTGCAGGAGTTCACCATGCTCGGCTTTCCCATCGCCCTCGTTGTTGCCAACGGCTTTGAATGGTATGCCCACAAATACCTGCTGCACGGCGTTCCCCGCAAAGGCCAGCCACGCTACAGCCCCCTGCCCACGAATATGAAAAGCCACTGGGCCCACCACAAGCTGGTGCGTACCGAGGCCTATTACGACGGTGGTTATGTGGAAGGCTGGAGCAACTGGCGCACACGCAATGAAATTACTTCGCTGCTCAAGATCACCGGTGTCATCACCCTGGCTTTTCCGGTAGCGCCATTTTTTGTACTGGGCAGTTACTACGCCGCCGGCAAATATTTCTATGTGCACCGCCGCTCGCATCTGGATCCGGAGTGGGGCAAGAAACACATTCCCTGGCATTACGACCACCATATGAACTCAAACCAGGATGCCAACTGGTGTGTCACCCGTCCTTGGTTCGACTACATCATGGGCACGCGCGTGATTTCTTCCGATGATCTGGCGGAGAGCAATCCGCTGGGTATCAATCTGCCGAAATTCGTGGAAAAGCGTGTGAATGCGGCAGCACGCCGCTTACTGCCCAAGGCCTTTGCGCGGCTGGATGCCAATCGTGCCGAAGAAGCAGGGAACCGTCGCAGGGGTGTCATGAAAGCCATGCCGGAGGTTGGCGTGGCGGCTTAAGCCATTAATTGTTCAGCCTGCTCAGGCTATGTCCCGAAAGCCCCGCTGATGCGGGGCTTTTTTGTGTTCGCTATTTCCGCAGGTATCGAGTCTATAATCCGGCCACATTGCCAGGGGCGTACGCCCTGCGTTCATTGCCAAGGAATTCCCATGACCATTTCTCTTTACGCGGCTTCGGTTCCTGTCTTCAAGCAACTGCTGGGCAGCCTCAGTGCTGTGCTGACAATTGCAGAAGCGCATGCTGAAGCCAAAAAAATCGAGCCCTCTGTTTTTCTTCAGGCCCGTCTTTTCCCGGACATGTTTCCGCTGGTACGCCAGGTGCAGAATGCCGCCGAACATGCACGCGGTGGCCTTGCCAGGCTGTCGGGTGTTGATATCCCCAAGTATGAAAACAAGGAACAGAGCTTTGCCGAGCTGCAGGAGCTCATACGCAAGACCCTCGCTTTTCTGGACGAATTCTCGCCTGCGCAGGTAGATGGCAATGAAGAGCGTGAAGTGGTCTTGCGCGCCGGCACGCCCAGAGAAAAACGTATGCGTGGTCAGGATTTCCTGCTGGCCTTTGCCATCCCGCAGTTCTTTTTCCATGTCACCACGACCTACGCCATCCTGCGCAGCAATGGTGTGGAAGTCGGCAAGAAGGATTATATGGGCACCTACTGATTCGTTGCGTTCAGGAAGATGCCTGGTCAGGAGCCCCCGGTGCGCAAGCGCCGGGGGCTTTGTTTTTTCCGGGGCGAGAATCCGTCTCTTCCTACAAGGTCTGTGGCATTCCTGCCTGTCATGATGACCTCTCCCTTTCCTATGCTTTCCTGCTGAAAAGGCTGCATGGATGCAGTCATCAATAGCTGGCAGGAAGCTCATGCGAAAAAAACGGGAAGTCTCAGCACTGTGCAGTTTGCTATTGGCCTTGTGCCTATTTTCATCCCTCGTCTTCGCTGCGCCGCCCCTCATGCTGGCGAATACCTATCACCCCGGTATTGATCTGGCTGATTACTGGGTCAGCGAAAAGATGGATGGTGTGCGCGGCTATTGGGATGGAAAACGGTTGTGGACACGTGCGGGTAATCCGGTGGCAGCGCCGGCATGGTTTACCGCCGGCTGGCCGACCATTCCCATGGATGGTGAGCTCTGGGCGGGACGTGGGCGCTTTGATCTGGCTTCGGCGACGGTGAGAGCGCTGCTGGCGAGTGATGAAGACTGGCGTCAGCTGCGTTTCATGGTTTTCGATTTGCCGGGCGATGCGGCGGTTTTTGATCGACGCCTCCAGCATCTGCAGCGGCTTTTGAATTCTTCGCAGCTCACTTACCTGCAAGCCGTGTCGCAAGCCCGGGTGCGGGATCATCATGAGCTGATGCAGCGACTGGATGCTGTAGTGAAAGCTGGCGGGGAAGGGCTGATGCTGCATCGCGGCAGCTCGCTGTACCGGGGCGAGCGCAATGATGACCTGCTCAAGCTCAAGCCTTGGGACGATGCAGAGGCCGTGGTGGTGGCTGTGCTGCCGGGTCAGGGTAAATATGCCGGCATGATGGGAGCGCTGCTGGTGGAAATGCCTTCGGGCCAGCGCTTTCGTCTGGGCACGGGTTTCAGTGATGCCGAGCGGCGGCAGCCGCCAGTCCCGGGTGCGCGGCTGACTTACCGCTACCGCGGCTTCCATGGCAGCGGTCTGCCGCGCTTTGCCAGCTTCCTGCGCCTGCGTCCGGCCGGCGAATAGGGTTTCATTCTGCAGCATAAAAGCCGATATAAATTACCTGCCGCATCTGGCAAGCCCGGGGGCTTGCGTGTACTTTCTGGGCTGCTTTTCGGGCCGGCCCTGAGTGCTGGCCATAACTACAAGGAAAACGGGAAACCATCATGAAACGCCAATTTACGGCCGCTAGCGTCATCCTTCTGGCCGGCCTCGGCCTTGCCGCTTGCAACAAGCCCAAACTCGATAACGACGACTCCAAGGCTGCCTATGCCATTGGTTATATGACCGGCAAGCAGAGCGTGGCCCAGGTGCCTACGCTGGACACCAAGTCCTTTGTCGCCGGCTTCAATGATGCCTACTCCAAGAAGCCGGGCGCCATCACTGAAGAAGAAATGAAAAAAGCGCTGATGGCTTTCGAGCAGAAGATCCGTGCTGAAGCCATGGCAACTCACCAGAAGGCTGCACAGGCCGATGGCGTCAAGGCTCAGGCTTATCTGGCCGAGAATGCCAAGAAGGCTGGCGTGAAAACCACCGCTTCCGGTCTGCAGTATGAAGTCATCACCGAAGGCAAGGGCGCTACGCCCAAGGCCGAAGACATGGTGAAAGTGCATTACGAAGGCAAGCTGCTGGATGGCAAGGTGTTCGACAGCTCCGTGCAGCGTGGCGAGCCGGCCTCTTTCCGTCTCAACCAGGTGATTCCGGGCTGGACCGAAGGCGTGCAGCTCATGAAGGTGGGCTCCAAGTACAAGTTCACCATTCCGCCGCAGCTGGCCTATGGTCCGGAAGGTGCTGGTCCGATTCCGCCCAATTCCGTGCTGGTATTTGAAGTGGAGCTGCTGGAAATCGAAAAGTGATTTCCCTGCAAAACTGATTCAATAAAAAAGCCGGCATATGCCGGCTTTTTTATTGTTCGCTCTTTTACAGCGAAGCTTTTTTACAGTGAAACTGTGGAGCCCGCTTCTGCCACGGTGAGTGCGGTCATATTGATGATGCGACGCACGGTGGCCGAGGCTGTGAGGATGTGCACGGGCTTGCTGGCGCCGAGCAGGATGGGGCCCACGGTCACGCCGCTGCCGGAAGTCACCTTCAGCAGATTGAAGGCGATATTGGCGGCATCCAGGGTCGGCATGATGAGCAGATTGGCCGCACCCTTGAGCTTGCTGTTGGGGACGACCTGATTGCGTATGGATTCTTCCAGC
Organism: Pedobacter sp.; assembly: GCA_031119295.1. Lineage (GTDB taxonomy): Bacteria > Pseudomonadota > Gammaproteobacteria > Pseudomonadales > Moraxellaceae > UBA2031. The sequence continues at coordinate 16,929 of JAVHYE010000046.1, forward strand.
GCCGCATCACCGTGCATTTCGCCTTCCACTTCCAGATGCGGGGCCATTTCCTGCAGCAGACGCCAGGTCTTGCGCATCTTGGCAGCGCTTTCCGTGTCTTCCGAGCCGAAACTGGAGTGCGAGAGCAGTGCCACCTTGGGTGTGAGGCCGAAATTTTTCACGGCTTCGGCCGCCTGCAGCGCCATTTCTGCCAGCTGTTCCGCGGTCGGATTCGGATTCACATAGGTGTCGCAGATGAAGAGCGTGCGGTTTTCCAGCATGAGCAGATTCATGGCGGCAAACTGGCTCACGCCCTGCTTCTTGGGAATGATGCGGTTGATATAGCGCAGGTGCAGGCCGTAATTCGCAAAGGTGCCGCAGATAAGGCCGTCAGCCTCGCCGAAATGCACGAGCAGGGAGGCAATCAGTGTGGCACGACGACGCACTTCCTTCTGCGCCAGTTCGGGCGAAATACCCTGACGCTCCATCAGCTTGTGATAGTAGGTCCAGTATTCCTTGAAGCGGGGATCATCGTCCTGGTTGACGATGGTGACATCCACGCCATTGCGTATGCGCAGGCCCAGTTTGGCAATACGCTTTTCAATCACGGCGGGGCGGCCGATCAGGAGCGGCTTGGCCAGGCCCTCGTCCACCACCACCTGCACGGCACGCAGCACGCGCTCGTCTTCGGCTTCGGCATAGGCAATGCGCTTGGGCTGTGCCTTGGCCTTGGCAAACAGCGGTTTCATGATGAAAGCACTGTTGTAGACGAATTCGGAAAGCTTCTGGCGATAGGCATCGAAATCGGTGATGGGGCGCGTGGCCACACCGGTTTCCATGGCGGCCTTGGCCACAGCGGGTGCGATTTCCAGAATCAGGCGCGGATCCAGCGGTTTCGGAATCAGGTATTCCGGGCCGAAGGAGGAAGAGGCATCGCTGCCATAACCCAGCGTGGCTTCGGATTGCTCGGCGTGAGCGAGATCGGCGATGGCGTGCACGCAGGCAATCTTCATGGCCTCGTTCACGGTGGTAGCGCCGACGTCGAGCGCGCCACGGAAGATGTAAGGGAAGCAGAGCGCGTTATTCACCTGGTTCGGATAATCCGAACGGCCGGTGGCGATAATGGCATCGGGGCGTGCCTCTTTGGCCAGTTCCGGCATGATTTCCGGTGTCGGATTCGACAGCGCGAAAATGATGGGATTGGCTTTCATGCCTTTGAGCATTTCCGGCTTGAGCACGCCGGCTGTGGAGAGGCCGAGGAACATGTCGGCACCATCCATGAGATCGGCGAGCACACGGGCACCGGTGTTCTGCGCATATTTGGCCTTGCTTTCATCCATGCCGGCGCGGCCTTCGTAGCACACGCCCTTGGAGTCGGCGACGAAGATGTTTTCTTTCTTCGCGCCCAGCGACACCAGCACATCGAGGCAGGCGATCGCGGCAGCGCCGGCACCGGAGCAAACGATCTTGATGTCGCCGATATCCTTTTTGACGATCTTCAGCGCATTCAGCAGGCCGGAGCCCACGATGATGGAGGTGCCGTGCTGGTCATCATGGAAAACCGGAATCTTCATGCGTTCGCGGAGTTTCTTTTCCACGTAGAAACATTCAGGTGCCTTGATGTCTTCCAGATTGATGCCGCCGAAAGTGGGTTCCAGCGAGGCGATGATGTCGACGAGTTTGTCCGGATCTTTTTCGTCAATTTCGATATCGAACACATCCACGCCGGCGAATTTCTTGAAGAGCACGCCCTTGCCTTCCATCACCGGCTTGGAAGCCAGCGGGCCGATATCGCCCAGGCCGAGCACAGCGGTGCCGTTGGAAATCACGGCGACGAGATTGCCACGGGCGGTGTAGCGGGCAGCGGTGGAGGGATCACGTTCGATTTCTTCGCAGGGAGCAGCGACGCCGGGCGAGTAGGCCAGCGCGAGGTCACGCTGGTTGACCATGGCCTTGGTGGGCGTGACGCTGATTTTTCCCGGTGCCGGGAATTCGTGATAATCGAGTGCGGCTTTGCGCAGTGCCTCATCCATCGTCGTTCTCGCTAGCAATGCCTTAAACCTCCGGAACAAGCCAGACTATGGCTGCGGAGGGTGGGGCGCATCTTAAGTGTCCGGGAAGCATAGCATTTTCAGAGGGTTGGAGCCGTCGTTTGTGTGGTTGGCCGGTCAGGCCGACGAAGCGCAGGTGCTGTGCAGCCGTTCTCATCCCGGGCAACAGAGAGGGGCGCTGCGGGTTTCCACAATGGCGAGGAATTGCTGCTCCCGGCTAGCATCCGGTCTTCGCGCTCGGCGGTCTGCCCGAGTGCAATGGATGTCAACGCTGCAAGGAGAGAGTCGTGCAGGAGCCCCTTCAGTTCACCTATCCCCACACTGCTGAAACGGTGTTGGCCATGTTCCGTGATCCTTCCTATATCACGCGCAAACATGCCCAGATGCGCCAGCGCAATATCCGTATCCTGGATGCAGTGGACAAGCCGGAACGTTACCGTCTGAGCGTGCGTCGTGATGCCAAAGGGTTGTTGCCCGAATCGGTTCCGGAGTTTGCGCAGAGGTTCCTGGAAGGACGCATCAGCGGCATCGTCACCACCATTGACTGGGACTTGTCCGACCCCTCCCTGTTTATCGGCAAGAACACCATCGAGCTTGAAGGCTTGCCGCTCAAGGCTCATATCGACTACTGGCTGATTCCCCAGGGCGCGCAGTGCCTGCACCGCCAGCTCATGCATGCAAAAGTGGATGTGCCCTTGCTGGGCTCGCGTCTGGAGGTTTTTGCCATGGATGCCATCCGTAACATCCAGCGCCGGGACTATGACTACAACATCGAGTTTCTGCGCCAGCCGCCGCTGGCACAAACGGCCTGAGAGATATTTTTGCGCGTGGCCGGATATCTGCCTGTGGATGAGCCGGTGTGAAAATGAAAAGGGACGCCTTGGCGTCCCTTTTCATTTTCCGTAAAGCTTATTTACCTTGCTCACGCGCTACCGCACGATAACCGATATCACTGCGGTGGTATTCGCCCTCCCAGCTCACGGCCTTTACCAGGGCATAAGCATTTTGCTGGGCTTCCGATACGGTTTTGCCCAGCGCGGTGGAGCAAAGTACACGGCCACCGGAGGTGACGACCTTGCCGTCTTTCAGCGTGGTGCCGGCATGGAAAACCTTGCCCTCGAGTTTGGCTGCGGCTTCAAGGCCGGCAATGGCATCGCCCTTGCGGATATCGCCGGGATAGCCGCCAGCGGCCATGACGACACCGAGTGCAGCGCGTTCATCCCAGCTGGCTGTCGTTGCATCCAGTTTCTTATCAATGCCGCGCTCCACCAGCTCCACCAGCGAAGATTGCAGACGAACCATGATGGGCTGGGTTTCCGGATCGCCGAAGCGGCAGTTGAATTCGATGACCTTGGGAGCACCATCGCTGGTGATCATGAGGCCGGCATAAAGAAAGCCTGTGTAAGGATGGCCTTCCTTGATCATGCCCTGCACGGTGGGATTGATGACTTCACGCATCACGCGTGCATGCACTTCTGCAGTGACCACAGGTGCAGGCGAATAAGCGCCCATGCCGCCGGTATTGGGACCGGTGTCGGCATCGCCGATACGCTTGTGGTCCTGGCTGGTGGCCATGGGCAGGGCTGTTGTGCCATCGACCATGACGATGAAGCTGGCTTCTTCGCCTTCCAGAAATTCTTCGATGACAACGCGTGAGCCGGCAGCGCCGAAAGCATTGCCGGACAGCATGTCGGTGACAGCCTCTTCAGCTTCGGCTTGCGTCATCGCCACGATCACGCCTTTACCGGCAGCAAGACCATCAGCCTTGATGACGATAGGTGCACCTTTTTCACGCAAGTAGGCGAGGGCTTTGTCGGTCTCGGTGAAAACCTGGTATTCCGCGGTGGGGATTTTGTGGCGAGCAAGGAAGTCCTTGGCAAAAGCCTTGGAGCCTTCCAGTTGAGCCGCATATTGTGTCGGCCCCCAGACTTTCAGGCCGGCTGCCTGAAAGGCATTTACCACGCCATTTACCAGTGGGGCTTCCGGGCCGACGATGGTCAGTGCAATCGCATTGTCTTTGGCGAACTGCACCAGTTGCTCATTGTTCAGGATATCCAGCGCAGCATTTTCGCATTTGGCTTCAGTGGCAGAGCCGGCATTGCCGGGAGCCACGAAGATTTTTTCGACGCGGCTGTCCTGCGCGCATTTCCACGCCAGTGCATGCTCACGGCCACCGGAACCCAGAATCAGGATTTTCATTGTTAATCCTCTTATTTCAACCCGTTCCCCTAGGCGGGGAGAGGGCGAAAAACAATTATCTCGAGGTCGTGATGCAAGGTGCAGGGCAAGGCGCGGATGAAGAGAGCAGCGCAGCATACAAATAGTATGTGAACACGCGCAGCTTCATTCGCAACGCCGCCATGCGCCTTGCAGCGCGGCCGATTAGTGGCGGAAATGGCGCATGGATGTGAAGACCATCGCGATACCGTGTTCGTCGGCAGCGGCAATCACTTCCGCATCACGCATGGAGCCACCCGGCTGAATCACGGCCTTGATGCCCACCTTGGCGGCATTGTCGAGACCGTCGCGGAAGGGGAAGAAGGCATCGGAAGCCATCACGGAGCCCGCGACTTCAAGACCTGCATGCTCGGCCTTGATGGCAGCAATACGAGCGGAATTCACGCGGCTCATCTGTCCGGCGCCCACGCCTATGGTCTGGCGGTTTTTTGCATAAACAATGGCGTTGGACTTCACGTACTTCGCCACCTTCCACGCAAAAATCAGGTCGTGGATTTCAGCTTCGGTAGGTGCACGCTTGGTCACGATCTTGAGATCGGAATCCTTGATCATGCCGAGATCCTGGTCCTGCACCAGCAGGCCGCCGGTCACACGCTTGAAATCCCACTGCGC